>MNQC01000101.1:23082-23453 GCA_001915225.1 Collinsella sp. 60_9 | reverse complement strand
CCCCCCCACCCTAGTCGAAAAAAAAAAGCGGGCCCCGCCGAGGAATCGGCAGGCCCCGCTTGTACATTGTATCTCGAAAGGAGATAAAACCTTAGCGCTTGGAGAACTGGGGAGCGCGGCGGGCCTTCTTGAGGCCGTACTTCTTGCGCTCGACCACGCGAGCATCGCGCGTAAGGAAACCGGCCTTCTTGAGGTCAGCACGGTAGTCGCCAGCGTTCAGAAGAGCGCGAGCGATGCCCAGGCGCAGAGCGCCGGACTGACCGGAGATGCCGCCGCCATCGCACAGAGCGATAACGT
Organism: Collinsella sp. 60_9; assembly: GCA_001915225.1. Lineage (GTDB taxonomy): Bacteria > Actinomycetota > Coriobacteriia > Coriobacteriales > Coriobacteriaceae > Collinsella. The sequence continues at coordinate 23,156 of MNQC01000101.1, read as the reverse complement.
CGAACTGACCGGCGGTGTCGGTCACCTTGAAGGGAGCAAGGGCGTTCTCAACGAGCTGATGGCGGCCGAAATAC
>MNQC01000101.1:0-23022 GCA_001915225.1 Collinsella sp. 60_9 | reverse complement strand
TGTGTTCTCAGCCATCTTTAAGCCTCCAGCTCAATCTTCGTGGGGTTCTGGGCAGCATGCGGATGCTCGGCACCAGCGTAGACCTTAAGCTTGGTCATCTGGGCACGGCCGAGGGTGGTCTTGGGCAGCATACCGCGAACGGCGCGCTCGATGACCTTCTCCGGGTGCTTCTCCATAGCCTGGCGGAAGCTCTCAGCCTTGAGGCCGCCGTTGTAGCCGCTGTGGCGATAATAGGTCTTCGTGTCGGCCTTGTTACCGGTAAGCTGGACCTTATCGGCGTTGATGACGACAACGAAGTCGCCGCAGTCGCTGTTGGGCGTGAACAGCACCATCGGCGTCGACGAGAACCCAGTTGCGCTGGACCTCGCCCTGCTTGGCGTAGTGAGTCGATTTCGAAATCACTTAGACTCCTCCATGTACAGTACGTGTTGTTACAGAGATTCACGGGGCTCTGCAAGTAACCCGTCCATATTACCCCGCTCGCCGTACGAGTCAACAGGTATTTTGGCTCCGACCAGAGTTTCTGCACATGTCATCCACGAGCCGTGATTTTCCAGCTCTTTAGCTGTTGTCATTTTTTGAGGGTTCGCCGTCGCTAGCGCTCAACGAACTCTTGGATTTCCGCGAGCAGGCGCTTTGCCTCCTGACGGCCCTGGATATACAGGTCCAGAAGCTTTGCCGAATCGTGCTCGACATGGCCGACCTCGACCGGCTTTTGCGGAGCGACGACCAACGCACGGCCCTCGCGCTCATACTTCCACAGGTGCATGCGCTGAATGTTGTAACGGTCGTGGCGCGTCTCGATAGCCTCGAGCAGATAGGGGTAGTCGGCATAACGCGCACGCGCGGCCGGCAAAAACTCGTAGGGCTTTTTCTCATACGAACGGTCCTGCGTGACGATGACGACCGCACGGTCGAAGCCCGCCTCCTCGAGCACATGCTCGATAGGGACCGAATCGGCCACGCCGCCGTCGACGTATTTGTGCCCGTCGATCTCGACCGGCGGCGTCACCAGAGGCAACGAGGTCGAGGCGCGCACGGCATCGAGGTCAAGTACGGCGCTTTTGACCGGCAGGTAGGCAGCGGTTCCAAAGAGCATGTCCGTCGCAACGGCGTACATCTCGATGGGGCTCGCGTCGAACGTCTCGTTGTCAAAGGGATCCAGGCGGTCCTGGACATCATTGAAGATAAAGTCGTAACCCACAATAGAGCCCGTGGACGCAAACGATGCGGCGCCCATGAAGCGGCTGTCGTTGCAGAAAGCCAGGTTGATGCGGTTGGCACGACCGATCTGGTGCGACTTGTAGTTCACGCCGTTGAGGGCACCGGCCGATACACCGTAGACAGCCGGAATCTCGACGCCAGCCTCCATGAGAACGTCGAGCACGCCCGCGGTAAACTGCCCGCGAAAACTACCGCCCTCCAGGACGAGCGCGACCTTGCCGGCATTCTTTGCCTTATCTTCTGCAGTCATATTGACCTCCTGCGATTGCGTTTTGGCCTTCTTCTACCCAGTTTTGGGATGGCGAGAGCGCAGGTTTTTTGAGGCGGCAAGTGAAGCGGAAAGTGTGTCCCAGTTTGAGGCGAGATTCCGGGATGCGCTTTCCGCTTGGACCGCCGCTGGGAAAGCGCGTCCCGTTCTGAGCGCGGATTCCGGGATGAACTTTCCGCTAGCCATTCATTTGGAAACTGCATCCCATTCCGAACGAGGATTCCGGGATGTACTTTCCGCTTGAGCTGCCATTGGGAAAGCATATCCCACTCTACGGCTCGATTCCGGGGCGCAGTTTCCGCTTGAGGCATCCAGTCTGAGCGCGGATTCCGGGATGGACTTTCCGCCTGGGCCGCCATTGGGAAAGCGTGTCCCGGTCTGCGTTGCCAAGGCGTTTTCTTTACGGCCGCGCCCTGCATAGAGTTCGATTCTCCGCGGTTTGGGGAATCCGTTGATGGGTTGAGGCCGGGGCAAGACGCCCGATCGGCATCGCATCTATATCTAGCTGGGGCATTGCGCGGAGAATCCGCGTATTTGCTTCGCAAATCCGCACCGGCTTCGGCCGCCTGCCGGCGTCCTCACCCGCGGGCTAAAAACGCTCACGCCCTGCACAGAGTTCGATTCTCCGCGGTGCGGACTAGAAATAAAAAGGCAGGTAGATACGAATATCTACCTGCCTGTTACTTCTGGTGGAGGCGCGGAGAATCGAACTCCGGTCCGCGAAAGCCCCCTGATTGGCATCTCCAAGCTCAGTCGCTGGTTTAGTCTCGGACGCTTTGCGCGCAGCGACACGCTCGCGGCGTCCTAACCGGTTCGGTCTTAGCCTGCGCTATACCGATTACGTGCGCAGGAGCATTCCCCTAAAATGACGTCGCACCGGTGGCGGGGAAATCACCGGGTTGACGCGCCGCTATAAATTAAGCAGCGAGAGCCATAGGCTCAAAAGAAGAGTTGTTGTCAATTCAATTTGACGGTACCCCTGTTTAACGAGGCGAGGAGACCTCGGCTTGCTTCCTCTCTCAGAGCTATCGTGTCGAAACCAGTCGCCCCCGAATGTCGGGAAAGTCTGGATGGCATTGGGCACGAGCACCCAACACCCGTCGACTTTTCAAGGAACATGCGGGGCGAGCCCCGCTTGTGGAGTGTTATCTTACCACGTTCTGAAAGCGGACAGCTGTTCTATGCACGAGCTGTGAAGACCCCAATGTGCGCCGCACTTCGCACTTTTGCTACCGATCGCGTCACGTATATTTTCGCCAAGCAAAATTGACCCGTCGAAAGGACCGTTATGGATACTAAGCAGCAACTCGTCAATGCCCTCGCAGGCCTGGGCTCAACCATTTCCGAAGCTATGGATGTCATCGAAGGCTTTGTCCCCTGCGGACATCCCGCCCTCACGGTATCGAACGCCCTTGTTGCGCTGGACGCTGACGATGATGCAGCCCTCGCCCAGCAGCTCGAGACCGTCGAGGGCTTTATCGACCACGTGAGCGAGAACCGCGGCGTGGCCGCCTACCACGGCATCGAGGTCGAGCTCGCGGGTCCCAAAGCCGATCTGTTTGCAGCAATCCGCGAGGCAGGGGCCCTTATGCAGACCGCAGGCGTCAAGAACACCCAGGTCAACGAGTGGGTCTACCGCAGCCTGGCAGCGCTAAACGATTCCGACGAAAAGGCAGCCGAGCAGCTCGCAGAAAGTCCCACCATTAAGGCCGAGCTTTTGTAAATAGCAGACGCGGGTCCCTTGGCGCATCGTCGTCCAAGAGGCCCGCAAACAGTTCGCGTCAACCGATAGCCGCGCCGCCGCGTTCAGCCAAAGCAAGAATCGGCATCATTTGATGAGGTGTCTTTGCTACAAGATCGGCATGTTCGAGCAGCTTGCGATCGTTAGTCACCAAGTAACCAACCTGCGCGCGCTTGGATGCAGCGAGTACCAAGTTGTCCTCGTAATCGCGATGGAGCGCTAAGTATTTGTCGGCCAGCCAAAGGTCCGACGCATCTGCACCCACGGCCGTGGCGTTTTCGGTCATGTTCCGAACAAACGCCAGCGCCGCATCGCCAATTGCACGGGCAGATGCCTCGTCGAGTGCTCCCCCGCTGGCAAGAACGCTACGCTTCAGCTCGTGTTGGACAACGTACAGCACGTCCTTGGCGATATGCACCGGAAAGAACAGCAACGCCCCCGTCTCCGTCGCCCGCCCAATAAACGCACGCGCGGCAAGCGACTCGGCATGGTCGACGCAAAACGAATCGACCCATACGTTGGCGTCCACCATAATCTTGAGAGGCGCCCCACTCACTGGATCATCCCCTTTTGGCGATAATGCTCATCGGCGCTTTCGTGAGCCTGTACTGGCTCATCGTCACGGCAGTGCTTCTGGCGGGTTTGGTCAGATCCGCCGCCGCCCATGATGCGGCGAACGGAGTATCGTGCGCGACGGTCTGCTGCCGGTCGTCGACGGCCGCAAGCACTTCCTCGCACTGCCCGCCACCCTGCGCGACCTTGGCCACCACCTTTTTGATAAGCTCGGGCAGCGACCCGCCCGAAAGCCGCAGCGCCTCCTCGGCGCGCTCTTTAACCGAGCGATCTACGCGAACATTCACCTGCGCCATGCTGCCAACGGTAGCCATCTCAACCTCACCTTCAGCATTTGCTAGCAGTGCTAGCATAAGCATATATCCGAGCTAACATCTCGTCAAACAAAAGAAGGCCTGCACCCTGGCGGCTGCGGTGCCGCCCGAATGCAGACCATATACTCAATCGAAAACGCTAACGGAGGTACGCCTTCGCGTTGCCCAAGCTGTAGGCGATCGTTGAGCCGTTGTGCAGCAGTGACGACGTCTGCGGAGTGATCATGCCGGTAATACCCAATGCCAACAGCGCCGAGTTGGTGAGCATCACCTTAGAGTAGGAGCTCGTCAGACGATCAATGAGGCCCTGGCTCATGCGGCGTAGGCGCACGATTGCAGCGAGATCGGTATCGGTCAGGATGATATCGGCGACCTCCTTGGCGATGTCGCTTCCACCGCCCATCGCCAAGCCCACGTCGGCCAAACCGAGCGCCGGCGAATCGTTGACGCCGTCGCCCACCATGGCAACGTGGCGCCCCTCGCGCTTAATCCGCTCCACATAGGCGTACTTGTCCTCGGGCAGCAGCTCGGCCTTAAACTCGTCGACACCCGCCTCTCGTGCAATGCGCTCGGCCGTGCGCTCGGAGTCGCCCGTGAGCATAATGACATGTTTGACGCCCAGCGCATGCAGGTCGGCGATGGCCTCACGGACCCCGGGCTTGAGCGGATCCTCAATGCCGAGCACGCCCACAACCGTGCCGTCGACCGCCAGATACAACGGCGACAGGCCCTGCATCTGGAGCTCGATTTGCTCCTTAATGTCGGATTCGAGCTGTGCGCCCTCGTCCTCGAATACAAAGTGCGCGGAACCGATGATGGCGCGACGTCCCTCGATGGACGAGGCAATGCCGTGTGCCACGATGTACTCGACCGCAGCGTGACGCTCGCGGTGCTCGAGCCCGCGCTCGCGTGCCGCATTGACCACGGCGCGCGCTACCGGGTGGGGAAAATGCTCCTCCAAGCAAGCGGAAAGGCGCAGGACCTCGTCCTCGCTCCAGCCGTCGGTCGTGAGCACGCAAGCCAGGCGCGGCTGCGCCTCGGTCAGCGTGCCGGTCTTATCAAACACAATGGTGTCGGCCTTGGCAAACGACTCAAAGTACTTTGCGCCCTTGACCATCACGCCCATCTTGGCGGCATCGCTCATGGCAGTCATGACGGCGACGGAACCCGTGAGCTTGAGTGCGCACGAGTAGTCGACCATCAGCGCCGCTGAGGTCTTGATGAGGCTACGCGTGGTGAGTGCAACCAAGCCCGCGAGCAGGAAGTTCCACGGGACGATCTTGTTGGCAAGGTCCTCCATGTGCGACTGGCCCTCGGACTTGAGCGAGTCGGCCGTCTGCACGAGCGAGACGATCGAGCGCAGCTTGGTCTGCGCCGTGTTGGCGCGCACGCGCACCAAGATGCTGCCGTCTTCCACGACGGTGCCGGCGAACACGTCGTCGCCCGCGCTGCGCTCGACGGCCAACGGCTCGCCGGTCAGGGTCGCCTGGTTGACCATGGCGCTTCCCTGCTCGACCACACCGTCAATGCAGATGGACATGCCAGTGCGCACGGCGACCAGGTCGCCGGGCTCAAGCTCGGTCGCGGCAACGCTTACCTCGGTGTCGCCGACGACCTTCTGCGCCTTGTCGGGCACATCGAGCAGCGAGTTGATGAGCTCGTTTTCGCTCATGGCGCGGGTGTAGTCCTCGAGCAGCTCGCCCACGTTGAGCAGGAACATCGTCTGACCCGCGGTGTCGACGTCGCGTTTGACGAACGAGATGCCGATGGCCGAAGCGTCGAGCACGGGAACGGTCAGGCGCGGCTGCGCCAGCTCATGAAGGGCAGCGCGCAAAAATGCCATGTAACCGGCCACGACAAACACCGCACGCAGAGGCGTGGGCAAGAACCAGCGACGTGCGTAATGGGCACCGACGAGTGTCGCCAGGTCCATAACGAGTTTGTGCTTGCGTGGCTCAAGCTGCATCACGTAGCCCGACTTGGCATCGGCGATAGCTTGAGCATCGAGTGCGCCTAGGGCGTCGAGCACGCTTGCGCGGCGCGGCTCGTCGTACTCCAGCGCCATCTGGCCAATGCGGCCATACACGCGCACCTTGTGCACGCCATCGATGTCGCCGCCAAGCTTAAGAAGTGCATCGAGATCGCTCTCTGGCACAGGACCCGCCAATTGAAGACGGGTCCTGCCGGGGATCTCGCTAATAATCGAGAATCTCATGGTTTGTGCCTGGGAGCGTTACTCGGCTGCCTCGTCAGCAGCGGACTCGCTCTGGGTGATGTAGGCAGCCTCGGCAACCATGTCGTCGACATTAGCCTTGGCCTGCTCGACCATGTCCTGGTAGCCGTTCTTGATGCGCATGCCGCACGCGATACCCTGCACGCAGGCATTCTTTACCGGAGCGCTGGTGAGCAGCTTGATGCCGGCCGTACCAAGCAGAAAACCGCCACCGACAAGCAGGGTATTGAACGTCGACTTCTTCATGTTGCTTCTCCCTTTTGCCGCATTGGACGCGGCACGGTGCCTCAGCACCCGAGTAAACAAGTTTGCTCGAGCACACTTTTGAGACTAGTTTAGTATAATTATTTGGTCAACAACGGCTAACTTTTTGGAAACTATGGGGGTGAACTCAATATGACAAAGGGACTGTCCCTTTGTCACACTCCTACAGCTGCCAGGCCGCCGCCTCCTTTTGCAGCGCAACCATGCGGGCGAATTCTCCACCTGCCGCCTTGAGCTGCGCCGGGGTGCCCTGTTCGGCAACCACGCCATTCTTGAGCACAACGATTTTGTCGGCATTTTCCACCGTACGCATACGGTGGGCAATAACGATAACCGTCTTACCTGCAAGCAGACGGGAGAGCGCCTGCTGCACCACGGTCTCGTTCTCCACATCCAAGCTTGCCGTCGCCTCGTCCAACAGCACGATGGGCGCGTCCTTAAGCAGCGCACGAGCGATGGAGATGCGCTGGCGCTCGCCGCCGGAGAGCTTGGAGCCGTTCTCGCCGATCATGGTGTCGTAGCCCTGCGGCATACGACTCACGAACTCATCGCAGTTGGCGGCATGTGCGGCAGCCAAGACTTCCTCATCGGTGGCGTCACGACGCCCGAGGCGGATGTTTCCCATCACTGTGTCGTCAAAGAGCAGCACGTCTTGGAACACAATGGCGTAGTCGCGCAGGAGCACCTCGGGATCGACGCTCGCAACATCCACACCGCCCACGGTAACCTTGCCCGCAGTGACATCCCAAAAGCGCGCGGCCAGGCGGCTCACCGTAGACTTACCGGAACCCGAAGGGCCGACCAGTGCCGTGACCTCGCCTTCCTTGGCGGTAAAGCTCACATCGGTAAGAACTTTCTCGCCGGCGCGTCCGTCCTCGCCCGCACCATAGCCAAATGCCACGTGATCGAACACCACATCGTGATGGAACGCATGCGCTTGGCAGACGACTCGGCGGCAAACAGCTCGGACATTAACATTAACGCCTGGTCAAAGGGCGCATAGATACGGCTCACCATAAGCAGGAAGGCAAACATCACCAAGAAGTCGACCTGCCCGGAGGCGACCACCGCGGCGCCCGTGACCAGCGTGGTGGCAATGCCCAGACGAAGAATGACAAAGGCGGAGTTGACCAAAAGCCCGTTAGCGAGCTCGCCCTTGGTGGTCTCGCGCTCCTCGGCATCGATCACGGCGTTGAGCCCCTCAAGATAATGGGCCTCCTGGTTGGTGGCGCGGATCTCGCGAACGCAGTCGAGCGTCTCTTGAATTGCCTCGGTAACCTTGACCTTCTCGGCGCGCACGCGATCGAACACCGGAGTCATGGGGCCGCGTGTTAGATACAGCACGGCAAAGGCCACGGGAACGCTCCAAAACGCCGCGATCGCCAGCTGCCAGCAAAAGAACAGCGACGCCACGAACACAATGGCGCTTGCGATGATGGCACCCCAAAGCTCTCCCAGCACGTGGCTGTAGGCGTGCTCCATGGTCTGGACGTCGCCCATGATGGTCTCGGTTAAATCGGCCAGATCACGACGACCAAAAAACGACAGCGGCAGTTTGCGCAAGCGCTCGGCAATCTCCATACGCTGCTTGCCGCACTCCTCGTAAAAGATGCAGTAGGTGTAGTAATACTGCTGCCAGTTAGAAGCAAAGAGCAACACAAAAAAGACCAGGAGGCCGCACACAATCGGCAGGGCATCCGGCAGGTCAGCCCCGCTGGCGAGATGTTCGACAAAACCGGCCATAACCAGGAATAAAAAGCCCATGCCGGCCATGGCCGATGCGTACAGCATATCCGCTCGCGCCGCGAGGTCGCTGCCGTTTACATAGGCCCGGCGTATGCTTTGCGCGATGAGCTTCATGGCCTGCAGATTCAGAGCGTCGGTGATGGGCGTAGCCGCTTTGCCCACAAAGGATTCCATGGCGTGGACAAAGGCGTCCAGCCCTGTATAGGCAGTGTATCTGGGCGGCAGGGCATACAGGCCATTTTGGGACAGCAACTCGGCATGGGTACCCGACTCCTGCACGCTGCCCTGGTTGAGCACCACGATTTGGTCTGCGCCCACCACGGTCGAAAGCCGGTGCGCAATCATAATGACCGTGCGACCCGCCGCCAGCTTGCTAAAGGCGCGCTGAATGAGCGCCTCGTTCTCGGGATCGGCAAACGCCGTGGCCTCATCGAGCACCACGATAGGCGCGTCTTTAAGGATCGCGCGGGCGAGGGCCACGCGCTGGACCTCGCCGCCCGAAAGATATGCTCCGCCGGCACCGAGCATGGTATTGATGCCCTGCGGGAGCTTGGCCACAATGTCGTCGCACTGAGCTGCGGAGAGGGCCGCACGCACTTCGTCGTCAGTGGCCGTAGGCTTGGAGGCGCGCACGTTATCGGCAAGTGTTTGCCGGAACAGCTGGTTGGTCTGGAACACGAAGGCGACCTGGTCCATAAGCTCGTGCGGATCCATATCGCGAACGTCCACACCGCCTACGAGCACTCGACCCGAGGAAACATCCCAAAAACGCGGGATCAGGCTTGCGCAGGTTGACTTACCGCCACCCGAGGGACCCACCAGGGCGAGGGTGCTACCAGCGGAAACGCTAAAACTCACATGGCTGACAGCAGGTGCTTCGGCACCCTCGTACGTAAAGCTCACGTCCTCAAATCGCACGTCGCCGCCGGCAGGGTGCTTGGGTTGGGCGGGCACGGAGAGCTGCTTGGAATCCATGACGCTTCGAATGCGAGCCAGCGAATCAGCACTCATCTGAGAGGCCTCGCCCACAAACATGAGCTTGGTCATGGCCGTCGGCACCACGGCCGAAAATATCGCGTAAAACGTGAAGTTGACCATAAAATGCGCGAAGTCCGTCTCACCCGGTGCCAACAGCAACGCCACGGGCAACAGGAATGCCACAAGACCATTGAGCGCGGTAAGGTTGAGTACCTGCGGACCTCGGCAGAACGTGCCCGAATAGTTTTGTGCCATGTCGGCGTATTCGGCGATCGCATCGTGGAAGGCCTTAAAGGAGTAGACCGTCTGCTGAAACACCTTGACCACGGGGATGCCGCGTACGTATTCGGTGCCGGTCTTGTTCATCTTGACCAGCGCTCCCATGTAGGCCTTCATAAACTCGCCGCCCTTGCCGCCCATCATGGTGGCCATGGCGCCAAACGAAACGACGACCGAGATAAGGCATGCCGCCCCCAAGCGCCAATCGAGGGCGAAAAGCAGCACGAGCAAGCCTGCGACCATGGCAGTGGCGCCGGCGATATCGGGCAGCATGTGCGCGAGCAGGGTCTCGGTGGAGGCGGCGCATCCGTCTACAATACGGCGCAGCTCACCGGTGGCGTGCGTGTCAAAGTAGCCAAGCGGCAGCTTAAGCAGGTGCTCGCTCGTAGTCTTGCGGATATTGGACGCGCAGCGAAACGCAGACAGGTGCGTACACATGAGCCCCATGAAATAAACTACGATGCTTGCCAGGGCAAAACCCACGGCCCACCAGCCATACATCGCGATATCGGTGGCTTCACTCCAGTTAGGCGCCACAGCGATAAGCTCTCGCGCGACAAACCAGATGCACACGTACGGTCCAAAGCTCAGCAGCTGCGAGAGCGCCGAGAGGGCCATGCCCAAATACGTTAGGAATTTGCGGTCGCCGGCATATGCAAGCAGCTCGCCGATACCGCCGCCTTCACTTTTTGATCCCTTTGCCATGAGATTCCTTTCTAACGGCTTGAGAGTTAACCGTAATCAACTTATCATTGATATGTTAGCCATGGCTCACAATCGAGCCAGGCGTGGACGTTTCTGCAAAGGAAGGGGACGCTTTTGAAAATGCATCGGGCCGCGACCGACATAACTGAGCTCTACGCACCACAGTTTGAGCAGTTTGGCCTGGAGCTTTCCGGCAAGGGCGCCGTCTTTACCGGCGAGGTGGCAAACGACAGGGCGCACGGCCGCGCATGGATCATGCCTCTCTCCCCTGCCTGCATCGTCATGGAGCATTTCATCACCCCGACGCACGATATGTACCTGGCCGAATACACACCCGAGCCATACGCCTGCGTGAGCGAGGTCAGCGCGCCCACACTTACATGCATGCCCGAGGCTGGCATAACGCCCGCGAACCTTAAACCATTGCATGGACCGTGGCCAAACAATGCCGTTTGCAGCTTTATCCAAGATAGCTGTGGCGAGGAATTAAGCCCATTGTTTGCAGGGCAACTCTACCACTCACGCTCGGTGCTCTTTTTGCCTGGATATTTTGACGAACTGGAGCACCGCTATCCCACCGAGTTCGCGGGAGTCTTTGAGGCGTTTGCCGAGCCATGGCACGAGGAAGCGACGTCTGCCATCTGCCACACGCTGCGCCAGATTAACGAGGAACGTGCCCGCACCGTAGGCGGACACGTCTATATGCAGGGCATCGTGGAGACCATGGTCGCGGAGCTCGCCTGTTCGCGCGCGGCCCACAAGCAGGCGCGGCAGGCGGCAGACACACGCGTCAGCATAACCATTGCCGAAGAAGCAACGGCAATGATTGAGCGCGCGCTCGACAAAGGCAGACATGTGGGTATCAACGAGGTGGCCGAGAGGCTCTACACAAGCCGCTCCAAACTATGCGCCACCTTTAAGGCCCAAACTGGCGAGTCCCTGGGCGCCTACATACGAAGGCGTCGCATGGAGCGGGCGCATGACCTTTTGGCAGATAGCTCGCTTACGATAGCGCAAGTGGCAGAGCGTCTAGGCTACCCTCAGCAAGCCGCCTTCGCCCAAGCCTTCAAACAATACACCGGCACCACCCCCACCACCTGGCGCTCCCAACATATATAAAGAATGAGGGCGCCATCGGCGCCCTCATTCACTCTATTTCATCAGCCCACCTGACCCGAACGGCCGAGTCGTTGCAGAACCCGGGAGCCCCGGCAGGGCGGGTGCTTGCTCAAAATTTTTGAGGAAGCACCCGCCCTGCCGGGGCTCCCGGGTTCCCGTTTACGAGAGCGACGTTCTCAGTAACTCGTTGAAGAGCTTCGGGTTGCCCTTGCCGCGGCTCGCCTTCATGCACTGGCCCACCAAAAAGCCGATAACCTTCTGGTTGCCGTCGCGGTACTGCTGCGCTTGCTCGGCACAGTTTGCCAGCACCTCGTCCACAATCGGCTGCAGCGCGCCGGCATCGCTCACCTGACGCACACCGCGCTCGTCGACGATCTTGTTGGGGTCGTCGCCGGTCTGGGCCATGGCCTCAAAGACCTCGTGCGCTTGGTTAGAGCTGATGGCATCGGTCGCGAGCAGCTTGGCAAGAGCCGCCACCTGAGCCGGCGCGATCCCAGACTCGGTCAGCGACACGCCTGCGCCCTTAAGGTAGGCGATCATCTCGTTCACCAGCAGGTTTGCGACCGTCTGAGCCTCCTTGCCAGCCATACCGGCAGCGGCAGCCTCAAAGAACTCGGCAAACTCGGGGTCGCCGGCAATCTGCTCGGCATCGGCCGCCTTAATGCCAAAATCGGCCTCAAAACGAGCACGCTTGGCATCGGGCAGCTCGGGAATCTCGCCACGGCAGCGGTCGATGAATTCGTCGTCCAGGTCAAACGGCGCCAGGTCGGGATCGGGGAACAGACGATAGTCGTCGGCCGTCTCCTTCACACGCATAACCACGGTGCGCTTGCGGCTGGGCTCCCAGTGGCGGGTCTCCTGATAGATGATGCCACCCTCCTCGAGCACCTCGGCCTGGCGACAGATCTCGTAGGCAAGACCGTCATGCAGACTCTTAAACGAGTTGAGGTTCTTAAGCTCGGTCTTGGTGCCCAGTTTGGTCTCGCCGCGGCGGCGCAGTGACACGTTGCCGTCGCAGCGCATGGAGCCCTTCTCCATGGAGCAGTCCGAAATGCCCAGCGTCACAAAGATGCGACGGAGCTTTTCCATAAACAGGCGCGCTTCCTCGGGCGTGCGCAGATCGGGCTCAGTCACGAGCTCAATCAAAGGCGTGCCGCAGCGGTTGTAGTCGACGAGCGACTCGGCCGCGGCGGTAATGCGGCCCTCGGCGCCGCCCACGTGGACCATCTTGGCGGCGTCCTCCTCCATGTGGATGCGCAGGATGCGAATGGGCACCGTGTAAGAACCGTCCTCGCGACGCTCGGGCATCTGCAGGTTGGACGCGTCATAGCTGGCCAGGTGGCCGGCGCGCTGGTTGCCCTCGCGCATGGTCGACGTCATGGACGTAGACAGACCCTCGGCATTGGCAGAGGCGCTCGCCAGGCTCTGGGCCTCGGCCTCGCCAAACGCGCAATCGGGGCGCTCGGCGGCACCGCGACCGGTCACGTCCAGATCCAGGTGACCGTACATGGCAAAGGCGACCGGACCCTGCGTGGTCTGGAAGTTCTTGGCCATGTCGGGATAGAAGTAGTGCTTGCGGTAGAACATCGAGTGGCGCTGGATCTCGCAGTTGGTGGCGAGACCGGCCTTGACGATGCTCTCGATGGCGCGCTTGTTGGGCACCGGCAGGGCGCCGGGCAGGCCCAGGCACACCGGGCACACGTTGGCGTTGGGCTCGTCATCGTGGCTGAGCTTGCAGTTGCAGAACATCTTAGTATCGAGTGCGGTGAGCTCGGTATGGATCTCCAGGCCGATCACGGCCTCCCAATCCTGCAGGACCTCGGAAAGCTCCTTCATTACAGCTCGCCTCCCTTCCCGGCAAAATCGGGCGCGACGGAAAGCGCGGGCGCACCCGTGGCGGCATCGGCAAAGCCGCGCTCCAGAGCGCGGGCAAACGTGAGCAGCTGACGGTCCTTAAAGGCCGGACCCACCAGCTGGGCAGAAACGGGCAACTGAGTATCCTCGCCCAGGCCCAGCGGCACCGAGATACCACCGTTGCCGCAGATGTTGAGCGAAATGGTGTACAGGTCGGAGAGGTACATCTGCGTGGGGTCGCTGATCTCGCCAAACTTAAAGGCCGTGCGCGGCGAGGCGGGCATGAGGATGGTGTCCACCTTGGCATACGCGGCGTCGTAGTCCTGCGTGATGAGCGTGCGGGCCTTTTGCGCAGCGTAGTAGTACTTGTCGTACACGCCCGAGCTCAGCAGGTAGGCGCCGAGCATCTGACGGCGCTTGGCCTCGGCACCAAAGCCGTGGGCACGCGAAAGCGAGCTCTGGTCGGACAAGTTGGCGCAGCCCTCCTCCTGATAGCCGTAGCGAATGCCGTCGAAACGTGCCAGGTTGGAGAACGCCTCGGCCGGGCCGATGACGTAGTAAGCGGCGATGGCGGCGTCCAGGTGCGGCAGGTCGACCTCGACCAGCTCGGCGCCCTGGTTCTGCAGCTCCTGGGCGGCGCGCTGAACAGCGGCCTTGACCTCGGGCGTCAGGCCCTCGGCCTCCATAAACGCGGGGATGATGCCCACGCGCTTGCCCTCGATGCTGTCGTTGAGATGCTCGGTAAAGTCGACGGTGCAATCCTGGCTGGTGCAGTCGTACGGATCGTGGCCTGCGCCGGTAAGCGCGTTCATGGCCAGCGCGACATCCTCGACCGTGCGGCCAAAGGGACCCACCTGGTCGAGCGACGAGCCAAAGGCAACCACGCCGTAACGGCTCACGGCACCATACGTGGGCTTAAAGCCCACCACGCCGCACAGCGACGCCGGCTGACGAATGGAGCCGCCGGTGTCCGAGCCCAGCGAGAGCGCGACCTCGCCCGCGGCAACGGCGGCAGCGGAGCCGCCCGAGGAGCCGCCGGGCACGCGTTCGGTATCCCAAGGGTTGTTGGTGCGGTGGAACGCCGAGCTCTCGGTGGAGCTGCCAAAGGCAAACTCGTCCATGTTGGCCTTGCCCATGGGCAGACAGCCGGCATCGAGCATGCGCTGGACGCAGGTGGCGGTGTAGACGCTCTGGTAGTCCCCGAGCATGCGGGAAGCGCAGGTGGTACGCGTGCCCACGAGGTTCATGTTGTCCTTGATGGCCAGCGGCACGCCCGCGAGCGGGGGCAGCGGCTTACCTGCGGCACGGTCGGCATCCACGCGCGCGGCGGCCTCGAGCGCGAGCTCGGGCGCCACCTGCAGGAATGCCTGGACCCCGCCCTCACGCGCCTCGATGGCGGCAAGGGAGGCCTGGGCCACCTCGGTAGCGGTAAAGTCGCCGGCGGCAACGCCCGCGGCAATCTGGGCGACGGTAAGGGAATCGAAGCTTAGCGCCATTACTCGCTCTCCCCCTCTCCCAAAATGGACGGCACGCGGAAGTAGCGGTCGCGCGCGCTTCCGGCGTTTTCGAGCGCAACGTCGAGCGGCAGGTCGCGCTCGGGCTCGCGCAGGTCATCGCCCATCACGTTGGACAGGCTTCCGATAGGATGGAACGTGGGCTCCACGTCGGGCAAGTCATATTGCAGGACGGGCTCGAGCATCTGGACGGCGTCGTTCATGTAGGACGTCATCTGGGTGAGCTCGTCATCGGTCAGTGCGATCTTTGCGTACTCGGCGATGCCGCGCACGTCTTTCTCGCTGAGTGCCATAGGCGCTCCCTTCCGCATAACAGATAAACTGCTCTAGTATACAAGGCAACGCCGCTTGGAGCAGGTGCTTTACCCAAATGCAGCGAAAACGTAACGAGGGCGGCGGACTGGCGGTTCTGCAGCGAAACCGCACCGTCCATAACGAAAACCGCGCCGCCCACGACGAAAACCATCACAACATTCGACGCTTTTCGTCAAAATCGCGATTTTCATCGAATGTTGTGATGGTTTGGAAGTCCCGCCCACCACAAAGGTGCCTGTCCCCATTGCGGTGGTTCTGGAGAATGTCTTATGCCGAGACCTTAGCCTTGCGGCGCTTGCGGACCGCGTGGATCACGATGTCCAGCAGCAACAGCACAATGGCTACGACCACGATGAGCACGGCAAACTCGCGCTTGCCCCAGTGGCGGCCGGCCAGCGACTTTTGCTTGTCGACGTCTTTCTTGTTGTACTTGGTGCGCACGCAATGTACCAGCAGGCGATGGTCGTTCACGCCGTAGGGCGTGCAGGTGACGAGCGTCACTTTGTCGGCGCCCGGCTCGATGGTCAGCGACTCCATCTCCTCGGGCAGCACCACCTCGGAGTCCACCATCTTGTAGGCGAGCGTCTTGTTCATGGTGTGCAGCAGCACCAGGTCGCCGGGCTCCAGCGAGTGGATGTCGTCGAACATGCTCAGGTTGCGCATGCCCGAGTGCGCAGTGAGCACGCAATGCGTCGAGGTGCCGCCCACCGGTAGGCTCGTGCCCTCCAGGTGGCCGACGCCCGCCATAAGGACTTCCTCGCTCGTGCCGTGGTAGATGGGCATGCTCACGTCGATGGAGGGGATCTCGACCCAGCTCATCATGGGGTCGCGGTCAAAGATGAGCTGCTGGGCGTAGGGCTCGATCTGGTCGGCGGGAAGCTCGGTGGCCTCGCCCGCCAGCTGCTCGTTAAAGGAGCGCGCCTGGAGCAGGATGTTCTGGTTAAACGCGCCGGAGCCCTGGAGCCGGTCCAAGATCCACGGCCAGGTCATAAGGCCCACGCCAATAAGGATGATGACGATGGTGATGAGCCGGTCGGCCCAGCGCGGCAGTCGCTTGCGACGGCGTTTGGGCTTTGGTTGAGGTTTGGGCTGAGGGCTTGAGCCACCGTTGGCCGCGGCGTTATTGCTCTTCATATGTTTGGCGCCCTGCACCATCGCCGGTCACTCCTCTACAACTCAAGTTGTCTAAACAAATAATACCCGATTAGCGAGCTCATGCGCCGGACAACGCAGCTAGACTGCACCGTCCGGGCCACGTAACCCCACTCAACCAATCAAGCCATATGTTGCTTTCATCGTCTCGAGCAGCTGCGCCATCGTTACGCCCGCAACCCCAATCTGTTTCAGATTGACGTCGCCCACCTCGCAATCTTTAACAAACGCAAGCATATCGTCCTTCAGTTCTCCGCGCAGGTCGACACCTTCCGACTCGCCAAGCAGCTGAGCAAGCCTCAGCGCATCGCGTTTATGCTTTTTTACCTTCTTCGAATCAACGTTCTCCCCCGCTTCCCTTCTAGCTTTTAGGTCGAGATACGCCTTCGCTTTGAACGGAACAATGTATTCCGTACCCAGGACCGAAACGCCGCCTACGGTCCGAATTCCCTGAAGGAACAAGCTGTAGTAAGCATCGTCCAACAAAATTGCCGAAAGACTGCTTATGTTTTCATCAACGTGAATTGGCGCCACATCAATCCCCTCACGACCCTTTAGAAAGTCGGGGCACTTCGCGAAGAGTTCAATCATATGGGGGTAACCCGGCCTCTTAGGCTCTGTAAACCGATAAAAACACGAGCCTTTACCTTCGCCCCAGCCGCAGCGATAGCCGCCATCACGCACCAAAGTCCATATAGCTTCTGCCGTCTGAGGCAACCGGTCATCGGCGACAATTACCACATCAAAATCGTGAGTCGCCCTAAACGGAAGTCCCGCCTCCGAGAGCAAAATGTCGCATGCCGTGCCGCCGATAAGGGCATACGATCCTGCAGCTTTTTGCATATGCTGCTGAAATTCTTGGAGACCTTTTACAGCGCTTCTTGCCATGGATATTCCTTTCCAAACATGCGATCGACTTCGAGCTGAATTCGCTCATCGTCGATTGCCGCCAAAGATAGCGCAAGCGAAATGTCGTCGACACGGGAGGAGTCGGCAAACACGGGCGCATAGCGCCACACTTGGATCAACGCCGTTTCGTTATCCGGCAACTCCCCGTCTGCGACTTCGAGGTTGCTCAGTTGACGCCATGCACTTCTTAAGACGGCCTTTTGTTCCATACCCGGCGTAGCGAGCATGGAACGCGCAGCGAGCGCCGTCTCCCCGGCGTCAGCAAGATAGTCGATCCGCGGCGTCTTCCTTGCAAAACAGACCTTCGAGACTGGCGAGGAGAGCTCTGCCATGTGCTCGCTGAGCAGAAGATCAACGGCAACAGGGAACACAACGACACGTCGCTCGCGACGCTCGCGCTTCGCGAGCCCCCTGTCAACAAGCTCGGTTATGGCCTCACTCGCGCGGCTTGCCGAAATCCCAAGCGCACGACAAAGGTCATAGGGACGATATGGCTCCTGGGCTGCTCCCCAGATTGCGGCAGCCTGCGCGTTGGGCGACATCTTGGTCGCGTGATTGCGAAACCGGGCACCGCCCCTCTCCGTGCAAGCTGTGCCCATAAATGGAAGAAAAGCCTGTCTACCGGGACAGACAAAGGGAATCCCTTGTGCGACCAATGCTTTGCGCTGACGTGCATCGGCATCAGGAAACGAAACGACAACAGGAGTCTCCGCACGCAAGGCTAGCTGACTATAGACCCTCTTAGCCTCGGGAAGCCCGACGCCAGTAGGCAAACTTGCAAGCAAAAACGAAAAACCGTTTGCGTCAACAACGCGGACCTCAATCGCACGCAGATGCAGCGGCAAGCGTGCGGATCCAGGCCAAACTTTGGCCTTGGCGGAGAGGCCTAGTGCTTCTTGTAAGTAGATTAGCGCTTCGTTCATTTCCATCGTTTTCGTTTGATTCCAGTTTTAATTGGAATTGTACATTATTTTCGGAATTAACGAGATTCCTTTCGTGCATAAGCCAGCATTTGAGTTTTCAAAATGTCCCGGATCGGCGGGGCGATTCGGGATACAATGTCTATAGAAAACGACGCACCCCGCGTAAGTGTTGAGAGCGCGGGCGGCCTAGTTTTCAGCTTTTGTTAAATGCCCGGGCCTCTAACCCCGGGCATTCTTATTTGCGCTTGTTGTGGCGCAAATGCCTTCTACCGTCCGCACCGCGCGTGCGCCTACGGACCTTAAACCGAACCTCATACGAGTCAAGAAACGCGATGACGAACGTGCCCACCGCCGCGAGGGCGGCGAGCGCGTTAAGGAATTTCAGCATATGGTGACCTCCGATCGAGTCGTCGGCCGCCCGCGCACGGAATGCGTCGCAAAGCCATTTTACTGCGAGCGTATGCACCCACAGCTGGTATACGCAATAATTGCAAACATCTGTTCGATAGTTACAAACACGGTTCCTCATCCAGCGGAGCCTGGCCGCATTGTCCGGGTTTGCCCGACGCGTCTGCGTTTTCAAAATGACCCGAATCGGCGAGGCGATTCGAGATACAATGGCTACAGGAAACGACGCACCCCGCGTAAGTACTTAGGAGCGCGGGCGACCAGTTTCCGACGTTGTTAAATGCCCGGGCCTCTAACCCCGGGCATTCTTATTTGCGCTTGTTGCGGCGCAAATGCCTTCTACCGTCCGCACCGCGTGTGCGCCTACGGACCTTAAACCGAACCTCATACGAGTCAAGAAACGCGATGACGAACGTGCGCGCATCGGACGATGGAGGCTGGCTGCGTTATCCAAAAAACGGGGCAGACTCCAGTGCGGAGTCTGCCCCGAAAAGAGAATGGCAAAGCAAGAACGTGGATGGACGAGAAAAGTGTCCGCAAGTCTCATGGCCATCACATCCCACCTGCCAAAGGGATGGGTGAGCGAGCGTTATTCCTGCTCGGACTCCTCAGCCTGCTTACGGCTGCGAATGAGGTGCGCCACACCGATGCACAGCACCGCGCCACCAGCGATCCAAGTGAAGGTCACGCCGTTAAGGCCGGTCAGCGGGAGGCCGGAGCCCTTCTTGTTCTGGACAGTAAGGTTAACCACACCACCGTTCACAGTTGCCTCTTTCACAAGCGAAGAAGTATCCTTGGTCACGCTAACGGTGAGCGTGTTGCTGCTCTCGCCCTCAGGCTTAGCAAGATCGCCCTCAGCAGTCGAGATCTTAAAGGTGAAGTCGGGCAGCGTGTTGTAGCCGCCGAGGGTGTGGGTCTCCTTGACGGTATAGGTACCAGCATCGAGACCCTTGACCTCGATTACGCCGCCATTCTTAGTTTCGAACTCATACTCGTTTTCGGAGAGGGTGCCGTCCCCCTGAACATACTTGGCACCGGCAGCAGCACCCTGCGCGTTTTCGTCGGGATTCGTAGCCTGGATGGTAAACTTCACGCCGTCAAGCTTAGTGCTCTCGTCGGCAGCGTCCTCCTTGACCAGCTTGAGCGCATAGGTATAGTCACGGACGGTATCGAGCACGGACTCGCCCTTGCCATCGCTCATGGGATTGTTGGAGTAGATGAGCTTGACACTGTTGGAATTGCCCTCGCCGCCAACAGTAACCTTATCGGCCTTCTCCTGGTCGAGCTTGGCAGTATAAGTGACGACGACATTAGAGCGGCCGTCGAGCGTCGCGCCGGCCTCGTTCGCAGCAGTTTTGAGGTCGGTAAACTTTACGGTCAACGTGTTAGTTGCATCATCAGTCGAAACATCGTAACCAGTCTTGTCGCCCTCAGTCGAGTTACGCGAAAGGATCTTATCGCCGATTTTAACTTCAATGGTGCCCACGTTTGCCGTAAGGCCGTCAGAGAGCACGTCGTTAAACTCATAATAGTAGGTGTCAAACGTGGCGATGTTGTCGGCAACGGTGCCCGTCAGCTGGTAATAGACATCCTGACCCATCTGGGAATCTGCCTTGTCTTTCCAATCGCTATCGAGCTTGTCGTCTTTGACCTTCTTCTCGACCGTAGGAATACTGGTCTTCTCGGTAACCTCAACAGCACTGCCGCCCACGACAGCGAAAATTGGGGAAGTACCGGTGTTCTTCTTGTTCTCAGTCATCTGGCCGATACCAGCGTCATCGGTCAAGAAAAGATAGTAGCCCGTGTTGGGCGTGTTGTCAGCAGCATTCTTGGGCTCAAAGGTAGAGCCCGCTTCAAACGAATCGCCCGTCGGCTGAACTTTGTTTTTGACCACCTTGGCAATATCATTGAGGACACTATCCTTATCGACTCGCGTCTCCTTAGTGGTGTCCTTCACGTTCGTGGTCAGCCAGTCGGCGACGTCCGGTGCTTTTGCATCAGACTTAAGCGTCTTCGGATAACGCTTATTAATAGCTTCGATGATGGCAGTCTGAGCCGCATCATCAACGGCCCACTTAACATTTGAAACGACCTTGTCCGGCTTGCCGGACTCATCCACGACATCGGCCTTGAAGATCTGGTACGCCTTGAACTTGGTGGTTGCGTTTTTATCGACCTGACCGATGGTGATCGTATTGTCGCCATCCGCCGCAAACGCCATCGTGACCGGGGCCATGACGCCGCCGAAGCTCAACGCTGCTGTGAGGCCTGCAGTTACTGCCAGGCGTGCGATGTTCTTGCTCATGCTCATCTTCTTTTCCTCTGCTTTCTGCTCGAATTCCATTTGATCTAAATCTGTCTGTCTGTGTCTTAGCATCTACTTCGCTACGTCTCGCCCCGCTCTCTGTGGGGCTGCCAGCTACTCTTTATGGCTGCCACCTCCCCGCTTGACCAGGAGCGCGACCACGATGAGCGCGGCTCCGGCGACCGCTGCGGCGGCCGCGGCGTACATTGCCATATCGCCAGTCGAGGGCATAAAGCCTCCGGTGGTAATGCTAGGGGGTGTGCCGGTGGGCGTGTTGATGAGCGACGCCTCCAGGCTGCCCGTCGACCCGTCTGCGCTGTCGGCGCGCAGGGGCGACTCGGCCGTAATGGTGAGCTTGGGCTTGGCGGCGGCCACCTGGTCGACGTCCAGGCCCTCGGCCTTGACCGTCACGGAGCGCGTGCCCTCAAAGGCGGCGTAGCCCTTGGGCGCCTTGAGCTCGCGGACCTCCAGTTTGCCAGAGTCCACGCCCGAAACGGTCACGCGGCCGTCCTCTCCCGTGGTGACGGTGGCCTTGCCCTCCGCATCCCACGTGCCGTCGGCCGCCAGTGTGCGGCCGCGGTCGTCGGCGATGCTCAGGACCGCCCCGGCAAGCGGCTTGTCGCCGTCGCTGCCGCGCTTGGTGAGTGCGAGATCCCAGGTGTAGGCGCACGCGTCGTCGCTCGGCGTGCGGGTGAAGCCGGCGTCGCCGGACTGGTCGGCGAAGGGAGAGCGCGGGTAGCGCAGGTAGACCTCGTTGGGGTTGCCCTTCGCGATGCCATGGTTGCAAGCGCCGTTGAGCGGCGCATTGTACACGGCGACCACGCGGGTGCCCGCGGCGAAGGCGTCGGCCCCGCCGAGCGCGGCAATCAGGTCGCCGGTGCGCACGGTGAAGGTCTTGCCGTCGGCCGCCACCTTGGTGGCGCACTGGGCCGTGATATCGGTCCAGCCCTTCGCGGGGTCGGTGCTGGCGCGTCCGTCCTTGCCGGTCTGGACCGCGTCAAAGCCGCCGTCCGCGCCCGCCGCCACGTACACGCGCATGCTCGCGGCCACCTTGGAGGGGTCGAGCCCCGCGCTCATGGTGTCGACGAACCGCACCGTATAGGTGTCGTAGGCGGTAAGACCCGCCGGGACCGTGGCAGAGAGGCGCCAGTACAGGTCGTCGGCGACCGTGGCGTCGGCGGCCTTCTGCCATGCGGCGGTGATGTCCTCCAGCACGTGCTTGGCGACCTTGGGGGTCGCGGCCTTAGGCTTGACGGTGACGGCGCTGCCGCCGACCAGCGCCATGATCGGCGCGGTGCCGGCCTCGCCCTGGGCGATGGCGTCGTCGTCGGCGACGATGAGCCAGTAGCCGCAGGGCAGCTCGGCCGCCGTACCCGCGTTAAGGGCCACGGACACGGCGCCAGAGCTCTGGAGGGAACGAGCGAGCTGTGCGCTCAGCGCGCTCGTAAGGTGGGAATCGGTGTTGAGCCACTCGGCAGCTTCCTGCGCGGTGGTCTGGGATTTGGACATGCCGGCGCTGTGCAGCACAGGCAGCGCGGCGTCGCGCACGGCATCGCTTGCCCAGGCGAGGTCGGTGGCGGTCTTGGCGTCGCTGTCGCCGTCGACGACGTTGGCGCTAAAGATCTGGTAGGCGTCGTAGCTGCTCGCCACGGTGCCGCCCACCGTGATGGAACCGGTCGAGGTCGGCGCGGCCTGCGCGGAAGCGGGGAACACAACCGCGCAGGTGCCGATCAGGAGGGCAAGCAGCGCAAACATGATCGGGAAGGAGCAAACTTTCTTATTCACGACGCTCACCTCCCTTCGCATTCGCCTTGCGACGAATGTGCATCCAGGCCGCAGCAGCGCAAAGCACCGCCGCGCCGGCAAGGTACGTCAGAGTGACGCCCGACATACCAGAAAGGGGCAAAGAGGTGGAGTAGGTGTTGGTGAAGGTGGAGGCGGGAATGGCGTCGGGCGCGGCGGCGGAGGGTTCAACCACGACGCCCTGCCCGTTCTCACCCAGGGCGTTACCCATGTCATCCTTCATCTGCGTGACCGTGGTGGAGGTGGTGAGGCCGGAGTACTTACCATTGTCCCTGGCAACCTTCACCGTGACGGCAACCTGGTACTCGGCCTTGGAGTAGCGGAGCTTATTGACGGCACCGGTGGCGGGCGCGACCTCCTTTACCGTGTAGGTGTAGGTCTTGGCGTAGTCGTTA
>MNQC01000036.1:2252-3384 GCA_001915225.1 Collinsella sp. 60_9 | reverse complement strand
CGAGGTGATGGAGCTGCTGGGCGCGGCTGACAGCGAGACCCTGCGGCAGACGGTGCGCGACCTGATCGATGCCGCGGTCGTTAATTCGGACAACGATTCGTTTATTGCGTTACGCGCGGCGTTTGACCGTGTCAGTTACGAGGATTGGATTGCCAGTCTTGGCATCGATTACGATACCGCACTCGATCCGATGAGTGATTTTCCCACCTATTGCCCGCGCACCTCGGCCAAGTTGTGGCGCGAGATGAGCGAGTATTTGAGCCGTGATAGCGAGACGTCGCAATGGCTGTCGGGCCTTCTGGCCTCTACGACCCGGTCCTTTATCCGCGACGGCATTGCGGACGACCATGCCTTGGTGCGCAACAAGGCCGGCTGGATTAGCGAGGCAGGTTGCAATGCGACGTGTGATGCTGGCCTCATCGATGTCGACGGTGACATCTACATTATGAGCATCATGACATCGATGCCATGGAGCGATCGCTCGAGTGAGCTGGTGACTGTGATTGCTAAGACATTCTTTGATACCCGAGCTGCGCTGGCCTAACGTGTTCGTTTGGCGAGGTCAAACAAAATGCTGGTACCATACCTTGGTTGAGAATTTCGTATAGGTTTGGGGAATGGTATGGCTACCATCGCGATTATCGGTGCGCTCGAAAAAGAGATCATGCAGATTAAGGAAGAGCTGAGCGACGTTTGCGAGGCACGGGAGGCGGGCTTGACCGTTGTGAGCGGTGAGCTCGACGGCCTGACAGTTGTCGCCACAACGGCGGGCATGGGCACGGTGAACGCCGCTGCTGCAACACAGCACCTCATTAGCAAGTATGCTCCGCAGGCTGTTGTGTTTTCGGGCATTGCGGGCGGTTTGAACCCCAAGCTCCATATCGACGACGTGGTCATTGGCAAACGCCTACGCTATCTGGATACCGATACCGCGCTTATCGCCGAGTCCGCACCGGGGCTCGAGGAGTTTGGCTCGACGCCCGCGCTGGTCGATATTGCCGCCGACGTGCTTGCTGAGCGTGGGTTTGTTGACGCTTCGACAAATGCAGTCGCTTCGAATGAGGGCACCAAGCAGTTCCTGGTCGGCACGATTGCCACGGGTAACCGTTTTGTGACGGGCGCCGCCATGCGC
>MNQC01000036.1:0-2225 GCA_001915225.1 Collinsella sp. 60_9 | reverse complement strand
CGACGCATGCCGATTGTGTCGGCATGGAGGGCGCGGCAATTGCCCATGTCGCAACCAAAAATGGTGTCGATTGCCTGGTGTTGCGCGCTATCAGCGATAATTGTGACGAGGCGTACGATGCAATTTGCGAGCGAGAGTTCGATCTGTTCGAGTACGCGCGTGTCGCAAGTGACATTACGCTCGATATCGTCCGCCGCATTGCCGCTGCGCAATAGCGCGTCTATTTGTAAGAACCTACGACCAAGGAGTGTCCATGGCCGATTCCATTAACTACCAGCTTGCCAAGTTCGTCGCCAGCTATGGCAAGGTTTCGCAGATTCCCGAGTCCACCTGCCCCGAGGTGAGCTTTGTCGGCCGCTCCAACGTGGGCAAGTCGTCGATTATGAACAAGCTATTTGGCCGCAACAACTACTTCAAGATCGACGGCAGGCTCTACCTCGTCGATCTGCCCGGCTACGGCTACGCGAAGGTCTCCAAGGCCGAGCGCGACCGCTGGGCCGAGCTTATCGGCGACTTTTTCGACTCCGAGCGCAGCTTTAACTTGGTCGTCTCGCTGGTGGACATTCGTCACGATCCCAGCAAGCTCGATCATGACATGATCGACTACCTGCAGGGCAATGAGTTCAACTTTATCGTCTGCCTCACCAAGGCCGACAAGCTCAGTCGCACCCAGCAGGCCCGCCAGGCAGCAGCCATCAAAAAGCAGCTCAACGTTCCGGCCGAGAACGTAATCATCACAAGCTCCCAGACCGGCGTGGGTATCGACGAACTCAAGCGCCGCATCGCCGAGGCCTGCCTCTAGTAAGGCATATTCTGACGTGCGACACCGATGGCGCTCAAATCGAGTACCTGTAGACATCCTCCTCATATACCTGTCCGGGACGGTCGGGATGTTCCCTCAAAATCATTCCGCAGCGCGAAGACCCCTTGTCCGTCGCTCCGTAGGAGCAGGACAGATTTTGAGGGAACATCCCGACCGTCCCGGACAGGTATATGAGGAGGATGTCTACAGGTACTCGATTTGAGCGCCATCGGTGTCGCACGTCAGAATATGCGTGTCACACTTGGGGAACTGTTCACGCAGCTTGACCTGTAGGAACTTTGCCACGATGGTGTCGTCAGTCACGGCCATGAGGGTCGAGCCGGAGCCACTGATCCAGATGGTCTTGGCGCCTCCGTTAAGGCAGGTGTCGCGCACGGCGTTGTAGTCGGGAATCAGACGGCGACGATAGGGTTCCTGGATGCGGTCGTCATTGGCGGCGGCAATCAGGTCGAGGTCACCAGTCTCCAAGCCGCGCGTCATGCCGGCGATGCGGCCCATCTGCCACACGGCGGTGGAGAGTGGAATCTCCTGCGGCACAACCTTGCGCGCCTCGCTCGTATGCACCTCGTAGGGCGGAATCACGGTAATAAAACGCAGGCGATCGCTCACCTCGTAGCGCAGGCACTGGGGGAGCGAATCGGTCGGCGTAAAGGAACAGACGGCGCCGCCCAGGATAGCGGGGGCGACGTTATCGGGATGGCCCTCGACTTCGGTGGCAATGCGAACCAGCTCGGCGCGGTCGACGGTGTGGCCTGTCAGTGCGGCGGCGGCCATAATGCCGGCGACGACGCAGGTGGAGCTGGAGCCCAGGCCGCGGGCGACGGGCACGTCGGTCTGGATGTCGATGGCAACGGGAAAAGCCGGCTCGCCCCATGCAGCCAGTGCATCGACAAAGCTCACGTAGACCAGGTTGTTCTCGTTTTGGAATTCCTCGGGGCAGCCCGTGATGGTGAGTTTGTCGGCGCGCTCGAAGGTGAAGTGCGAGTAGAGGCTGACGGCCATGCCGAGGGTGTCGTAGCCGATGCCTAGGTTGGCGCTGGTTGCTGGGACGGTGATTTTGATCATGTGGGTCCTCCTGGGCGGGTCTGGCCGTTTAGTTCGCTGCTCGGGCAGTCCTGCGCAAGACGGAAAGCACATTAAGTGCTTTCCTTTGCGTGCGGAACTCGCGACGAACTAAACGGCCAGACCCGCTCGCATGCTCGTCATTATCCCAAAAGCTAAATAAAAAGAAGGTGCGCCGGCTTTCGCCGGCGCTTAATGAGGGATCTAGTTGGTGCTCATTCGTTTTGCTGCGGACTCGACGTAGCTTGCCATCTCATCGACGTCGCAGACGTCTTCGAAGCGGACGGGCTTGGACTCGAGTTCGGCGAGCTGGGCTGGGGCGACCGTGTTGGTTGCCTGC
>MNQC01000100.1:0-15857 GCA_001915225.1 Collinsella sp. 60_9 | reverse complement strand
GGCGTTGACGGTGAAGGTCTCGCCCGCGGTGACGCTCTTGGGCAGGGATATGGCGTCGTATGTCATTTCCGCGGGCTGGGTGACGTTCACGAGGAACTGCCGCGTGGCGGTGTAAACGCCGCCGTAAAGATCGACGTAATCCAATGTTATGAAAAACGCCCTGCTCCCCGCTATTACGTCCTTTGTGGTGCGCATTTTAAACGCGGCCTCGGCGCCTTCGCCTTCGGGCTTCTCCTTGGCGGCCGTCATGCGGGCTACGGCGCAGATGCGGTCGTTGTCGTCGACGGTCATCATCTTGACGCCCTGGGTGGCGCGGCCGGTCTGGCTGATCTCGTCGGTCTTGACGCGAATGACCGTCGCGCCCTCCGTCACGATGAACAGCTCGTGCTGCGGGCCCACCGTCTTCATGGCCGCGAGGTTACCCTTACGCTCGGTCATTTGAATGGTGTAGACGCCCTGACCGCCGCGATTCTGCTCCGGGTAGTCCGCGACCGGCGTGCGCTTGCCGTAGCCGCGCTCGGTGATGACGAATAGATCGCCGTTGCCGTTAGTGACTTCCATGCCCAGAACGCTCACGCCGTCCTTCAGACCGATACCGCGAACGCCGCTGGTATCGCGGCCGGTGGCGCGCACCTGCTCCTCGGAGAACATGATCGCCTTGCCCGCGGTGGTGGCCAGGATAATCTTGTCGCCCTCGCGCACGCGGCGCACGTTCAGCAGCGCGTCGTCGTCACGCAGGTTGATAGCGATCAGGCCGTCGCGACGGCTGCGGTCATATGCGCTCATCACGGTCTTCTTGACCATGCCGCTCTTGGTGGCAAACATCAGGTACTCGTCGGCCGGGAACTCGCGGCAGCTGATGACGCTCGCGATCTTCTCGCCTTCCTCGAAGGGCAGCAGGTTGACGATCGCGGTACCGCGCGCCTGGCGCGTACCCACCGGCAGCTCGTGCACCTTCAGGCGATAGACCTTGCCCTTGCTCGAGAAGAACAGCACGTACTCGTGCGTGGACGCGATGAACATCTCGTCGATAACGTCGTCCTCTTTGAGGTTGACGCCCGATACGCCCTTGCCGCCGCGCTTCTGGGCGCGGTAGGCAGCCACCGGGATACGCTTAACGTAGCCGGTATGGGTGATGGTCACGACCATATCCTCGTCGGCGATGAGGTCCTCGACATCCAGGTCCTTCTCAACCTGGCTGATCTCGGTGCGGCGCTTGTCGCCAAACTTCTTGGAGATCTCGCGCATCTCTTCCTTGATGACGCCCAGGATCTTCTCCTCATGCGCCAGCAGGTCCTCGTAGTAGGCGATGGCGCGGCGCAGGCCGTCCAACTCTTCTTGGATCTTGTCGCGCTCCAGGCCGGTCAGGCGGCGCAACTTCATCTCGAGGATGGCCGTGGTCTGCTCGGGCGTAAAGCCAAAGCGCTCGATCAAGCGGCTGCTGGCCTCGGAGTCGGTCTGCGAGGAGCGGATGATGCTAATGACCTCGTCGATATGGTCGAGAGCCATCAGATAACCCTCGAGGATATGCGCGCGGGCTTGGGCCTTCTTAAGGTCGAAGCGGGTGCGGCGGGTGACGACGTCGACCTGGTGGTCGATGTAGTGCTGCAGCATCTCACGCAGGCTCAGGCATTTGGGAACGCCGTTGACGAGCGCCAGGTTGTTGGCGCCAAAGGTCGTCTGCAGCGAGGTGTACTTATACAGGTTGTTGAGCACGACCTGCGGAATGACGCCCTTCTTGAGCTCGATAACCAGACGGATGCCCTTCTGGTTGGACTCATCGCGCATATCCGAGATGCCCTCGATGCGCTTGTCGTTGACGAGCTGGGCAAT
Source organism: Collinsella sp. 60_9 (assembly GCA_001915225.1). GTDB lineage: Bacteria > Actinomycetota > Coriobacteriia > Coriobacteriales > Coriobacteriaceae > Collinsella. The sequence continues at coordinate 14,024 of MNQC01000100.1, read as the reverse complement.
CTTCTCCTGCAGGGTGCCCTTGTTGACCATGTAGGGAATCTCGGTGAAGACCAGGCGACTGCGACCGGTCTTGGTGGACTCAACGTGTGCCTTGGCGCGCACGGTAATGGAGCCGCGGCCGGTCTCGTAGCTCTGCTTAATGCCGGCGCTGCCCATGATGATGGCGCCGGTGGGGAAGTCCGGACCGGGCATGATCTGCATGAGCTCGTCGACGGTGGCGTCGGGGTTGTCGATCAGGTAGCAGGTGGCCTCGATCGCCTCGGCGAGGTTATGCGGGGCGATGTTGGTGGCCATGCCGACGGCGATGCCCTGGCTGCCGTTGACCAGCAGGTTGGGGAAACGTGCAGGCAGTGCCACGGGCTCGGCGAGCGATTCGTCGTAGTTGGGCTGCCAGTCGACGGTATCCTTCTGCAAGTCACGCAACAGTTCCATGGCGGGCTTTGCCAGGCGGCTCTCGGTGTAACGCATGGCCGCCGCGCCGTCGCCGTCGATATTGCCGAAGTTGCCGTGACCGTCGATGAGCGGCGTACGCATGGAGAACCACTGCGCCAAGCGGACCATGGCCTCGTAGACCGCAGAGTCACCGTGCGGGTGGTACTTACCGATAACTTCGCCGACCGTCCACGCCGACTTCTTGTGCGGGCGGTTGGGGTAGATGCCGCTCTCGTTCATCGCGTACAGGATGCGGCGGTGCACCGGCTTTAAGCCGTCGCGCACGTCCGGCAGGGCGCGCGCCGTGATGACCGACATCGAATACTCGATAAACGACTGCTTCATCTCGCGACCGAACTCCGAAATCTGGAGCTGGCCGCCGTTGATATCCTCGCCGGCCGAGGCGCCACGGTCGACTTCGCCAAAGCTCTCCTCGAGCTCGCCGTCGTCGTCCTCTTCCTCGTCATCATCGGCATCGGGGTTATAGGCGTCCGGGTCGCCGTCCTCGCCCTGCTCAGCACGGGCAAGCAGGCGCTTCAGATCGTCGGGCATACCGGCATCGCCGGCCTCGTCCATACCCTCATTGTTGTTGATATCGTCTGCCACGTTACCTCCTCTTAAGCATCAAGGAATCGTGCATCATGTGCGTGTTTTTCAATGTATTCGCGGCGATAGCCGACCTCGGAACCCATCAGCTCGCGCACGGCGCGGTCCGCCACCACGGCGTCTTCGATCGACACACGCTGCAGGATGCGGGTCTTGGGGTCCATCGTCGTCGAGGCAAGCTGCTTGGGGTCCATCTCGCCCAGACCCTTGTAGCGCTGGACGGTATAGCCCTTGCGCTTCTTGGTAATCTTGCCGTCCTTGGCCTTGCCGTCCTCGTCGTTATCGTCGGGGTTCAGGCCCAGACTCTGGATGGTGTCGCGCAGGATCTCGTCTTCGGGCTGGCGGCCGTTGGGATACACGTAGTGGATCTTGTTGCGCACCTTAATGCCAAAGATGGGCGGGCAGGCAACATAGACGTAGCCGGCATCGATCAGCGGACGCATGTACTTGTAGAAGAACGTCAGCAGCAGGATGCGGATATGCGCACCGTCGACGTCTGCATCGGTCATGATGATGATCTTGTGGTAGCGCGCCTTGGTGATATCGAAGTCGCCGCCGTCGCCGGCACTCGTCGTGACGCCGCAGCCGATCGCGGTAATCAGCGACTGAATGGTGTCACTCGAGAACGCGCGATGGTCACCAACGCGTTCGACGTTCAAAATCTTGCCGCGCAGGGGCAGAATCGCCTGGATGTCTCGGCGACGGCCGTCCTTGGCCGAACCGCCTGCCGAGTCGCCCTCTACGATGAAGAGCTCGGTCAGCTCGGCATCGCGCACCGAGCAGTCAGCGAGCTTACCGGGCAGGGACGCCGTCTCGAGCAGGCTCTTGCGGCGGGTCGCCTCGCGCGCCTTGCGGGCGGCATTGCGCGCCTTGCAGGCCTGTTGCGCCTTCTTGACGATCTCGCGAGCGGGCTTGGGATGCTCCTCGAGGTAATCGACAAGGCCGTCGGTCACAATCTTGAGCGTGAGCGCTCGCATATAGGAGCTGCCGAGCTTTGCCTTGGTCTGGCCCTCAAACTGCGGATCGGGCAGCTTGACCGAGATAACGGCCGAAAGGCCCTCGCGCACATCGTCGCCGGTCAGGTTGGCGTCTTTTTCCTTGAGCAGGTTCTGCTTGCGCGCGTAATCGTTGATCACGCGGGTGAGCGCGGTGCGGAAGCCCTCAAGGTGCATGCCGCCTTCGGGGGTGTAGATGTCGTTGGCAAACGACATGACGTTCTCGCCGTAGCCGCTATTCCACTGCAGGGAAACCTCGACCTCTCCCATCTTGGCCACAGGCGCGTCCGGGTCCGATTTGCCCTCGATGTAGATGGGCTCCTTAAAGGCCTCGGGGACGTCCTTGCCCTCGTTGAGGAACTTGACGAAGTCGATGATGCCGCCCTCGTAGCAAAACTCCTCCACGTGGGGAGTAGACTCGCGCTCGTCAGTCAGCACGATTTTGAGGTTCTTATTGAGGAACGCCGTCTCCTGCAGACGGTTGTGCAGCGTATCGAAATCGTAAATGCAGGTCTCGAAGATCTCGTCGTCGGGCCAGAAGGTGACGGTGGTGCCCGTCGAATCCGAGGTGCCCACGACCTCCATCTTCTTGACGGTCTTGCCGCGCGAGAACTCCATCTCGTAGGTGTTGCCGTCGCGACGAACCTGAACGACCACGCGCTTGGACAGTGCGTTGACGACGGAGATGCCAACGCCGTGCAGGCCGCCCGAGACCTTATAGGCCGAATTATCGAACTTACCGCCGGCGTGCAAAATCGTCATGACGACCTCGAGCGTCGGGATCTTTTTAACAGGGTGCTCGTCGACGGGGATACCGCGCCCGTTGTCGACGACCGTGATGGAGTTGTCGGCGTGGACCGTCACCTGGATCTCGGTGCAGAAACCGGCCATGGCCTCGTCGACGGAGTTGTCAACGATCTCCCACACCAGGTGATGCAGACCGCTGGCGCTCGTCGAGCCGATATACATGCCCGGGCGCTTACGAACGGCCTCGAGACCTTCGAGAATCTTAATCTCGCCGCCATCGTAATCGTTTTCGTTTGCCACACGTCCTCCTTCAGTCAAGAAAATGTGTACAGCCTTACTAGTTTATCGTAAAAAAATACCCTCGGGAACGAGGGTATTTGGCTCTACAAGGCCACCAGATGCGATTTAAGGCTCTTTTTTGCTTTGCACGCCCTTGGCCCACTCGGCACTGGCTCTCATGGCGTTCTCGAGGGCCTCGCGCAGTTTTTGGTCTTCGATGGGCGCCACTTGGCGCTCAATCTCGGTGCGCTCGGCATCGCTGAGGTCGGCGTGTGGGGCCGGCGGGCGCTCGGTCGCCGCTGGGCGAAGGCGCTCCTTGGCGGCGGGCGGCGTGTGACCGGGCGCGGTGGTTTTGAACACCAGGCCATCCACATGCGCACCGGCGCGCTCCATGCGCGCGCGGATGATCTCGCGCAACAACGTCATTTCCTGCGTCCACGAGGGCGAGTCGAGATATACCAGCAGCTCATTGGACTCGGGCAGGTAGCGCAGGCCCGTCACATGCCGCCCCTCGCGCGTGCCCGAGCACACCGCGTTCCACGCGCGATAGACCGCGCGCGACTCCTCGGCGGCCTCCATCTGCGCACGGCGCTCAGGGGTCGCAGCCGCCAGGATGCGCTGGCGCTCTGCGTTCAAAAAGCCACTGAAGGCGACCGTTTCGCTCTCGCGCTCGTAATTAGCACGTCTCACCCATGCTCACCACCTTGGCTCGATCAAGCAGGTCATCGGTAAAGTACCCCAGGTTGGTCGTGGTTATGACCGTCTGGATATCATCGCCGATCAGCCGCAGGAAAGCACCGCGGCGTTCGCCGTCGAGTTCGCTCATCACGTCGTCCAAAAGCAGCAGTGGGGCGGTGCCCAGGACATCGCGAGCCACGGCCACCTCCGCCACCTTCCAGGCCAGAACCAACGTTCGCTGCTGACCTTGGCTGGCAAATGAACGGGCGGAGCGACCCGCCACAGCAAACTCAATCTCGTCGCGATGCGGTCCCACCAACGTCACGCCGCGGCGAATTTCCTCGTCGGCGTGCTCATCAAGGGCAGCCAGCATGCGCTCGTACGCCCAGCCCTTCAGCTCTTCGCGACCCTCGACCTGGGGCAAATCCCCCAGCGTGGACGTATAGGTCACGTTGGCAGCCTCACCGGATGCCACTTGCCCGTAGGCAGTGTGCACATGGCCCGCCAGCCGGTCGAGCAGGGCCAACCGGTGCACGAGCAGGGCCGAGCCCGCGCGGGCAATCGAATCATTCCACGCGCCGAGCATCTCGCGGCAGCACCAGGTCTCCTTGAGCAAGGCGTTACGCTGGGTCACGCAGCGCCCATAGGTGCTCGCAAGATCGGCATAGCGTGCGCTCAGTTGCATGCCAAAGTCATCGAGGGCGGCGCGGCGCACACTGGCGCCTCGCTTAACCATGTCCAGATGGTCGGGGCAAAACAGCACGCTCGGCAGAACCCCGCGCACACCGGCGGCAGAGCATCTCTTGCCGTTGCGGCTAAACGAGCGTTTACCGTCCTCCGCGCTCAATCCCATATCAAGCACGCGGCCGTCGCCCTCGAGCCTCAGCTCGGCCTTGCACGAGCCCACGCCGTCATGGACGAGCTCGGCTGCGGTCGGATGCCTAAACGAGGCGCCGCTCGTCAGCAGCTGCAGCGCCTCTATGAGATTGGTCTTTCCCGCCGCGTTGGGTCCCGCAAGTATCGTCACGCCCTCGTCCAGGGCAAGGCGATAACTATCGAAGCTGCGGTAGTGCGCGACGGAAAGATCGCGGGCGAACATGGTCATGGCGCAACGCTAGATGCGGACCGGCATGACCAGGTACAGGTAGTTGATCTTGTCGTAGGACTTGAAGATGCCCGCCTGCGAGTAGCTCTTGAGCTCCAGCGTGATCTCTTTCTCCTTGGACAGGGCATTGAGGCAGCCGAAGATGTAGTGGTAGTTGAAGGCGATGGTACCCGACTCGCCCTCGGCCTCGACATCGATCGTCTCCTGCGCAAGGTCCTGGTCATTGGAAATGGAGGACAGGCCCATCTGCCCGTTCTCGACATCGATCTCGAACTTGACGGCGGGGTTGGCGCTCGCGATAACGGCCACGCGCTTGAGGGCGGCGTTAAAGGCGGCGACGTCGATCTTGACGCTCGTCACGCACGAATCGGGGATGAGCTGCTTGTAGTTGGGGTACACGCCCTCGATGCGGCGCGACACGTAGGTGGTGTTGCCGGCCTCGAAGACGACCTGGGTGTCGGTAGCCCCGATCATGATGGTCGCCTGGCTGGCCATGATGTTCAGCGCGTCGTTAAAGGCGTCGGCCGGAACGTTGAGCTCAAAGGAGCCCTCGAGGGTCGAGGTCTCGACCTGCGTATCGCACACGGCCAAGCGGAAGGAATCGGTCGCCACCAGGCGCACGGTGTTGTTCTCGACCTTCATGTGCACGCCGCCCAGGATGGGGCGGGCCTTGTCGGTCGAGGTGACGCGCCACACGCGGCCGACCATCTCGGACAAGATATCGGTCGGCAGCTCCACGGCACTCTCGATGGCATAGGCCGGAAACTCGGGGAAGTCATTGGCATCGAGCGTGTTCAGGCGGAAAGAGCTCTTCTCGCAACCAATCAGCACCTGGCGCTCGGACAGCTCAAAGGTGACCGGGGCATCGGGGAGGGTCTTGGTGATATTGGAGAGCATCTTACAGGGGATAACCATCTCGCCCTCTTCTTCGACATGCGCCGCGATGCGATGACGGATCGAGATGGTGTAGTTAGATGTCTGGAATTCCAAGATGCCGTCTTGCGCCTTGACGAGCACGCCCGACAGGATGGGAAGGGTGGATGCCGAAGCGACACCCTTCATAACGACGCCGATGGCTTGTGTAAGCGAGCTCTGGCTGACGGTGAACTTCATCTTTTAATACCTTTCTATAGATATAAATATCTTAATAATAGTAATAGCACTGACGAAACTGTTAATTACTCCCAAAGACGCAGGTCAGACCCAGAAAGAGAATCGACAGCAACCTGTGTGCAACGGGGGTGGTTTTCCACGTTCAAAACCTGCGCAAAACTTTTCATCACCGCGGGTTGGGTTTTAAACACCTTATGCCCGTGGTTTCGACAAGTTTTCAACAGGTGTCTCTATTTCCCTACGAGCGCAGTGTAATTTTATCGCGCAGCGACTTGAGATCTTCGGTGACGGTGCGGTCTTCCTGGATCATCTTCTGGACCTTTTTGTAGCTCGTGCTGACGGTCGAGTGGTTGCGGTTGCCAAATTCGGCGCCCACCGCCGTGGTCGTCATTTCGCACATCTCGATGGCCAGGTAGATAGCGATATGGCGTGCTTTGGCGATATTGGCGTTGCGACGCGGGCCGATGAGCTCCTCGTGCGTCACGCCGTACTGCTCTTCGATGACGGACTGAACCGTCTGGACGTTGATCTTTTTGGCCGATGTGTCGAAGTACTGGCTGGCGATGACGTCGATATCGTCAAAGGTGAGCTCCCCGCCCTCGCGCTCGCGGTCCCCCGCCTCGCCGGCACAGCGTTCGCAGAAGCTCTCGAGTTCGCGGATGTTGGTGCCCGAGACTTCGGCCATGTGTTTAAAGTGCTCGTCGGTCAGGTGCCCGCCGTCGCCCCCATAGGCCGCCAGCAGCGAGTCGTCGCCTGCCTCGGGAGCGGCGACGATGGTGTTCTCGTAATAGCGCTGCAAGATCTTGTATTTCATCTCGTAGCTGGGCTCTGCGACCAGGCAGAGCATGCCGGCGTTGAAGCGGCTGGTCAGGCGTTCGTCCATGCTCAGGTCCTTGGGGGCGCGGTCTGCCGCGATGACGACCTTCTTGTTGTTGCGGATGAACTCGTCCATGAGCTGGAAGAAGTAGTCCACGCTCGCGCGCTTGCCGATGATGTTTTGGATGTCATCGATGATGAGCACGTCCACGCCGTGGTACGCCTGCATGATGGGGGCGTTGCTCTTCTTTTGGCGGTCGAACTCGGTCATCAGGTCGTCCAGATATGCCTGGGAGTTTGCATACTTGACCTTGATCTCGGGCGACTTCTCGGCGAGCTCGTTTTTGATGGCAAGCAGCAGGTGCGTCTTGCCCAGGCCCGATTTGCCGTAGATGAACAGTGATGTGCACGTGCCGCGCTCGTCCGCGAGGGCGGCAAACTTGAGTGCCGAGCGATAGGCATGGCTGTTCTCGGGGCCGTAGACAAAGTTCTCAAAGGTGAATTTTGAGTTCGCGGCGAGTGGGGCTCCATCCGTATTCTGCTCGGCCGGCACGGTCGGTGCTGGCATGGATGAGGCGGGGGTCGCAGCTTGCGTGGATTTAGTCGGCGCTCCGCCCTTCATCTGGTTCATCATGCGACGAAAATCATCGGCCGAGAGCGTGTTCTTGATTGCAATGCCCGAATCCGCGCCCGCCGCTGCGTCGTGAGCGATGGGCATGTGCGTGACGGGTGCGTTCGTTGACGTCGCCGCCACGGTCGGCAACGGTGCCATGGTTTCACGGGAAACATCGCTGTGCTGGTGCTCGATTGTCGGCACGTCGCCTGCGGAGGCCGGCGCCGCCGGGGAAGCAGCGGGAGCCGTGGTCGGCGCCGTCGCGGCGGCGGATTCCGTCGCGGCGCCTTGCGGTGCCACGATGTCGAGCGCAATCGGTGCAAAGGCGATTTCTTCCAGATAGGCCTCAATGGTTGGCTGATGCTTTTTGAGCTGCGCGATGGCAAAGCGCGAGGGGGCCTCGATCGTGAGCGTATCTTCGGTCAGGCTTATGGCGCGCGATTGCCCCAGCATGTTGATGAGGCGTGCATCTTGGCCGTCGCGCTGGCAAAAGGCGATGGCATCCCCCAGGATGATGCTTGCTTCCTCGTCCACTGTCTCTCCCGTTCTTTAGCTCTGAGCTCGCACGCGAGCGGCGCCGAGTTCGGTCAGATGGTATTTCTGGCCATGCTTGATGACCAAGCCGGCCTGCGCCAAGTCATTGAGCGTGCGTGACCAAGTGGGGGCCGAGTTTCCAAACGCCCTCGCCAGATCGGTTGCACCGCACGCTTGATTTTGCGCCAGATAGCCCAGCGCGGCGTTGCCGCGATCGCTTACGAACACGTCCGGTTGTGGCTGTGCATACTGATTTGCTGCATTAGGATACATCATTTGAGCTGCTGGTTGTTGAGAACTCTGCATCGGCGGCATTTGCTGTTGAAAACTTTGAGGCCACTGTTGGTAAGGCTGCGGAGGCATCTGCTGGGCCCAGGGGTTGTACTGCTGCTGCGGCATCTGCTGGTACGGCTGCTGATATCCCTGCTGGTACTGCTGCGGGAACTGCTGGCCATACCCCAGTGGCGGCATCTGCTGATATGGATATCCCTGTTGGTACGGCTGATAGCTCATTTTCTGGCCACCCGGTGCCCCCGCCGCCTGCTGCATTGCTGCTGCATCCTGATCTGCCAGCGGCATGGTCTCTGGCATGTTTGGCGGCATCGACATCGATGCCGCCTGGGGCTCTTGTGTAGGAAGCATTCCGGGCTGCCGCATCTGCCCCACGGGGGGCTGCATCTGCTGCGTTGCCGCGGGCTGCTGCACAAAAGCTCCCGGCAGGGGATATGTGGGATGCTCCGTCTCGGGCCGCACGGCAGCACCGCGTCCGCCGGCACGCTCGATTTCCTGCACGCGTTTAGGGTTCAGGCTTACCGTGACAACGGTGCCGTTGCCCATGTTGTCCTCGATGGATACGGCACCGCCGGCGTTTTCCAAATACTCCTGCACCATGGGAAAACCTGCTCCGGTTCCACGGATATAGCGCTTCATCTTGCTGTTTGCGCTGGTAACGCCAAAGTCGAAAGCGCGCTCCTTGTCGTCGATGCCGGGTCCTTGGTCAGCAAAGCGGATGGTGTCTCCGCCGTCCAGAATCGAGATGATGGGCTCGGCAAAGTGTGCGTGGATAAAGTTTTCGACAATCTCGCGGATGACCATGAGCGAGATATGGCCACCTTGTTCTTTCATGCACTGGTAGACGGTGTTGGTCGTCTCTTCCAAATACGTGCGGACATCTTGCGGATCAATGACGATCACCCGCGGTGTCGACAGCATGTCGTCATAGACGGCGATGCGCGCGGCGTACATGGCTTTTGGCGCCTGCGTGGTCGTCTGCTCGCCTTCCGCACGCTCTTCGCGCACGCCGGTGATGTGCTCGTTGTCGGGTGCCGGGTCTCCGGAATCGACCATGGTGTAAAAGTCGTCAGACATGCCGCTCGCAATCTTTCAAAAGGTTTCGAACAAATAGTAGCTCACCGTGCAACGTTTCTCATATTTCGACAACTTTTCAAAACTTGTTGAAAACTTTGGAAAACGGGCGAAAAGTTCTCAACATTGCCAACATGACCTGTTGAAAACTCGATGAAATATCGTGAAAGGTTGCCATGAGGCGCAAATTTCGGTTGTGCTTATGGGGGAACCGTGTGAACTGCGCAACCTTTTACCTTTGATTTCTTGACATTTGAACATTGATTTCCCTACAATCTTCAAGCTCACGTGTCTATATCTGCGTCCGCGTCCCCGCGGACACTCGAAATGCAGCAGGAGGAACTTAAGATGAAGCGTACGTATCAGCCTAATAAGCGTAAGCGTGCCAAGACCCATGGCTTCCGTGCCCGTATGGCCACTAAGGGTGGTCGTGCCGTGCTCGCCCGTCGTCGTGCCAAGGGCCGCAAGCGTCTCACTGTCTAGCAGCGATACACACATCTCGCATGAAGACTATTAAGTCTCGGCAAGATTTCGAGCATGTGTTCAGTCAGGGGCGTCGTTTCAATCACCCTCTGATTCGAATGACCATATGTGAATCGGTTGGCGAAGGCGACTCCGGAAGGGTCGCCTTCGTTGGTGCTAAGCGACTCGGTTGTGCCGGCGTGCGCAACCGATCTAAGCGTGTGATGCGCGAGGCCGCCCGCAGCTGCGGATTTCCCGTTGCGGGTTATGACATCATCTTGTTTGCAACTCCCAAGACGAGGGTTTCCTCGCCGCAGGAGATGGACAAGGCGTTGCGTTCGCTTATGAAGCGCGCCGGCGTTGCCGGGGAGGAGCGATGAGCAATCACGTTTTGCGACGTGTTGCCATCGCTCCTATTCGCATATATCAACAGGTTATTTCGCCCTTATTGCCTGACGCCTGCATTTATTACCCAACGTGCTCGCAATACGCCGTCCAGGCGATTGAGAAGCACGGTGTTTTGAGAGGCTGCTGGCTTGCCGTGAGGCGCATCGCTCGCTGCAATCCCCTGCACGTCGGCGGTTATGACCCTGTGCCCTAGCGGGCACTCGCTATCGGAGGAAAACTTACATGTGGGATTGGATCGTTAACATCCTTTTCGAGCTGCTCAAGCTCATCCAGACCTTTGCGGTCGACTGGGGCCTGTCCATCATCATCCTGGTGGTCATCATCCGTCTGCTGCTGACGCCGCTCATGCTCAAGTCGACCAAGTCGACGGCTCGCATGCAGGTGCTGCAGCCCAAGATGCTCGAGATCCAGGAGCGCTATGCCGACGATCCCCAGCGTCAGGCCGAGGAGATGCAGAAGTTCTACAGCGAGAACAAGTTCAACCCCATGGCTGGCTGTCTGCCGCTGCTGATTCAGATGCCTATCCTGTTCGCCCTGTTTACATTGCTGCGCAACCTGCCGCAGTACTTTAACGACGGCACGTTCTCGTTCTTCAACATCCTGCCCGACCTGACCACCACGCCGAGCGCTTCCTTTGCCGATGGCTTTATGGTTGCACTGCCTGCGCTGGTTTGCCTGATCCTGTTCGCCGTCCTGACCCTGATTCCGCAGCTCTATATGTCGCGCAACCAGACCGGCCAGCAGGCTCAGAGCATGCGTATGATGGCCGTTGTCATGACGGTCATGATGCTTTGGATGGGCTGGAGCCTTCCCGTTGGTGTTCTGCTGTACTACGACGTCTCGTCTGCTTGGCAGGTTATCCAGCAGATTTTTGTAACGCAGAAGGTCATCGACAAGGCGAAGGCCGATGAGGAGGAGCGTCTTAAGAACGCTCCGCTGCAGGTTGAGGTCACTCGTCGAGAGAAGAAGCCGCGCCCGCACAAGAAGAAGTAACGGGATATCAATCTTATTTAGGTACCTAACTTTTGGAGTACGTTATGTCTGAAGAGATCATCGAGGATATGCTTGAGGAGGTTGCCCCGCAGGTCGCGGGCGATTATCCCGAGATTGCACAGCGCTACAAGGCTGGTGAAGAGCTGACCGATGAGGAGCTCGACACCATTGCCGATGTTGCGATTTCCATCCTGCGTTCCATCCTTTCGCACTTCGATGCCGCCAACTCTCCTATCGATGAGTATGAGGGCGACGAGGGTGAGCTGATTTTGGATGTAACGGCTCCCGACCTTGCTGTTCTCATTGGCCGTCATGGTCGCACCCTTGATGCCCTTCAGGTTATGTTCTCTTTGCTGGTGAGCCGCAAACTTGGCTTTAGGTATCCGGTTGTAGTGGACGTAGAGGGATACAAGAGTCGCCGTCAGGACAAGGTTGCTTCCATGGCTCAGTCTGCTGCCGAGCGTGCCATCCGCACTCATAAGAGTGTTTCGCTTCCGCCCATGAATGCCTACGAGCGTCGACTGGTTCACATTGCACTTCGTGGTAATGATGCCGTCGATACTCATTCTGAGGGTTCTGACCCTGATCGCCATGTGGTGATTGTTGCTCGATAATCTTCTCGAGCTTATGCTAAGGGGACGTGGTTTCCACGTCCCCTTTTTTTGTCAAAAGTTCTCGATACACTGATTTTTGTCAGAAAGGAGCTTTCGTTGTTAGTACTTACTGATCAGCAGGCTGACGAGATGTTGAGTCGTCTAACTTCCTATTGCAAAGAGTATTCCTTGAGCGTAACTGATGTTGAGCTGAGGAAATGTATTCAGCATTTGGATTTGGTTCTAGAAACAAATAAGACAACCAATCTCACCCGTATTCTTAACGTAGAAGATGCTGCAGTACTTCATATCCTCGACTCACTTGTTTTGCTCCCCTATATCAACAAGGCTCCTGAGGGAGCTTTGCTCGATATGGGAACAGGTGCGGGCTTCCCTGGTATTCCATTAACCATAACCACGCATCGTAAAGCTACTTATATTGACTCTGTTGGCAAGAAGGTTGATGCGGTTAATTCCTTTGTCCATGCTCTTGGATTGAAACATGCTCATGCGATTCATGATCGTCTTGAAGAATATGCTCGAAGCCATAAGAAGCAGTTCTCTGTTGTAACTGCCCGCGCACTGGCCCCTCTACCGATTCTTGTTGAGTATGCGGCTCCGTATCTGAAGGATGGAGGGCTATTTGTTATAACCAAGGGCAATCCTTCGGATGAGGAGCTTGCTTCCGGCATGTCAGCAGCTAAGATTTGCGGCTTCACTTTGCTTCTGAATGACGCAATTGATTTGCCTGAAGGCTTGGGTCACAGGGAGTTCATTGTTCTTAAGAAGAGTCATCCAGCATCCGTCTCATTGCCTCGTGCAAATGGCGTGGCAAAGAAGAATCCGCTTGCCTAGATGTTTCACGTGAAACATAATGGATACTAACAACTTGCAGTGTTTCACGTGAAACATGGCGGTTGATATCGATTCGGAATGTTTCACGTGAAACATCCTCCGTTTGACAGCTTTAATACACACCAGGAGGGACCGTGGGATTTCGCGACGTTAAGCGTTCAAAGAGCGCAAAAGACACGCGTATCATTGCAATCATCAATCAAAAAGGCGGCGTCGGTAAGTCAACGACGGCTGTAAACCTTGCAGCAGCACTGGGTGAGCAGGGTCGTAAGACACTGATTGTCGATTTTGATCCGCAGGGAAACAGCACCAGTGGATTCGGAATTGAAAAAGAAGACCTTGATCACTGCATCTATGATGCATTGTTGAATGATGTGCCGGCAGAATCACTTGTTCTTGATACAAATTGCAAAATGGTATTCGTAATTCCAGCTACAATTCAGCTTGCAGGCGCCGAAATTGAGCTCGTAAGCGCAATTGCACGTGAAACCCGCCTCAAAGATTTGCTTGAGCCGATTCAGGACGAATTCGATTTTATTTTCATTGACTGTCCTCCTTCGCTCGGCCTGCTTACTATCAACGCTTTGACCGCAGCAGACAGCGTTTTGATTCCGATCCAGTGCGAATATTACGCACTCGAGGGCGTTACGAAGCTGCTTGAGTCAATGAAGATGGTCAAATCAAGGCTGAACAAGGGCTTAGACACCTATGGTGTGCTTATGACCATGTATGACTCGCGTACTTCACTATCGAATCAGGTTGTTGAGGAGGTTCAATCGTACTTTGGTGATAAGGCGTTTAAGACGCTAATCCCCCGTACGGTTAAAATCTCCGAAGCTCCGTCTTTTGGAGAACCAGTAATTACCTATGCACCTCAAAATAAGGGTGCAAAAGCATATATGAACCTTGCAAAAGAGGTGATCAAGCGTGCCTAGTGTAAAGAAACGTGGCGGATTGGGACGTGGACTGAATGCTTTGGTTTCAGAGGCCGAGTATGAGACCGGCGGTTCGGCTGCATCGGCTTCTAATGCTGCATCTGAAACAAAACTACCTATTGAGGATATCATTCCCAACCCTAATCAGCCGCGAATTCACTTTAACGAAACTGAACTTCGCGAGTTGAGCGAGTCAATCCAAGAACATGGCGTTTTGCAGCCGCTTTTGGTTCGCAAGCATGGAAACGGCTATGAGATCATCGCTGGTGAGCGTCGTTACCAGGCGTCAAAGCTTGCTGGCCTTGAAGAATTGCCAGTCATCATTAAAGAGGTAAATGATGAAGAGATGCTGGCTCTTGCTCTTATCGAAAACCTTCAACGTTCAGATCTGAATCCCGTCGAAGAGGCTAAGGGCTATCGACAGCTCATCGATGCCAGCGGTATGACCCAGGAGGCATTGTCGAAGGCAGTAAGCAAGTCACGCTCTGCAATTAC
>MNQC01000099.1:26805-60979 GCA_001915225.1 Collinsella sp. 60_9 | reverse complement strand
GCGACCAGGCCCGAGGCAAACAGTACCGTGGACCACTGACCCGCAATAGGCTCCAACGCGCGGGCAGCATCGGCAGCATCGCTAATCTGAATACCCGCCGGGAACAACACCGTACCGGTCGTGATGATAATAAAGCCGGCAATGACATCGGCGGCAAGCGAGCCGCTCACGGTATCGATGCGCTGCAGCACGATATCGTCCTCGCCCGCGTTCTTATCGACCACGTTGTTCTGCGCCAAGAAAATCATCCACGGCGCGATGGTGGTACCGATCGTGGCGACCACGAGCGACACGTAGCTGGGATCGTTCTGAATATTGGGAACGACCAGGTCGACCGCGACCTCACCCCAGTTGGGGCCAGCCATAAACGCGGCGACAATATAGGTCACGAACACGCAGCTCACCAGCAGCAGAATCTTCTCGATGCGCTGGAAACTACCCGACATGGTAAGCATCCACACCAGCAGCGCCACCAACGGCACCGAGATGCTCGCCGGCACGCCAAAGAGAGCAAGGCCGCTGGCGATGCCCGCAAACTCCGAAATAGTCACAGCCGTGTTGGCGATCAACAGCGCCGCCATAGCAAGTACACTCTTGCGCACGCCAAAGCGCTCGCGAATGAGCGATGCCAAGCCCTTGCCCGTGACGCAGCCGCAGCGCGCCGCGGTCTCCTGCGTCACGATGAGCAGCACAGTCATGACGGGAAGCATCCAGAGCATCTTGTAGCCATAGCTGGCGCCCGCGCTGGAATACGTTGCAATGCCGCCGGCGTCATTGCCCGAAAGCGCCGCCAGCAGACCGGGACCCATAGCGCCAAAGATGGCCGCGATGGTCAACTTTTGCTTGGTGCCCGACTTTTGCTTGGTATTTTGCACGCGACCACCTAACCCATGACCGACATGGTGAGCAGCACCGCAGCGGCGCAGTACGCTACGCACGAGATCATGACGGCAATAACGTTCATGGCGGTGCCCGACGTGTTGAGGTCATGCTCGTCACGCCAGAACAGCACCATCAGGTAAATCACGGCGCTCATGTTGCCAACCAGGCAAATGATGGCGGCGATATTAAAGCACCCGGTAAAGAGTTGCTCCTCAAACATGGGCGCATCGGGGAACGCGGCGGTGCGCACCAGCTGAGCGCACAGGTAGGTCACGAGTGACAGAATCAGGCCCATGCCCGTGCTCTGGAAGAAAAACCCCAGATACGGGACCGTCATACTCCAGGAAGTAGTTCTTGACGAACGACACCATGCGCGAGGCCGCCAGCAGCACGAGCGGCATGGCGCACATGGGGAACACCACCAGATGCGCGGAGCCGAGCGCCGTCCCCAGCACCGTTGCCATGATGCACGAGGCAATGCCCCACACGACAACCCAGTACTGGCGATGCACAAACCAGCTGAGCACGTTCGAGGTCCTCCTGATGCTCCTCGGCAATAACATCCATGGCGTCGTCGAAGGTCACGATACCCAGGATATGGCGGTTCTCGTCGCAGACAGGGATGGCAACCAGGTCGTACTTGGTCATCTCGTCCGTCACGTCTTCCTGGTCCTCGTCGGGCGACACATAGACCAGGTCGCGATAGGCCAGCTGACCCAGCGTGGCGTCGCGGTCGGCTACGATCAGCGTGCGCAGCGAAAGCACGCCGGTCAGCATGCCGCTCGGATCCTCGGTATAGACGTAGTAGACGCTCTCGAAGTCCTCGTCGAGCTCGCGAATCGCCTCGATGGCGTCACCGACCGTTGCCGTGGCGGGCAGGGAGACAAACTCCGAGGTCATGATGCGGCCGGCGGTATTGTCCTCATACCCCAGCAGGTTACGAATCGCCTTCTCCTCCTTGACGCCCATCAGGCGCAGGAGCTTCTCGGCCTTCTCGTAATCGAGCTCGTCGATCAGGTCGGCTGCATCGTCCGGGTCCATCATGGCCAGCATCGACGATGCGTCCGTGTCGGACAGGCCCTCGAGCATCTCGGTCATAAGCTCGTCGTCATCGAACTCCGAGATGGCCTCGGCGGCCTGGGCAGTATCGAGCTGCGCAAACACCTGCGCACGTAGGCGCGGGTCGAGCTGCTCGATAATGTCGGCGATGTCGGCAGGATGCAGCTCGCCGAGCGTCTTGTGCGACACCGAGAGTTGAATGTTCTTGGTCGAGCGATCGAGCAGGTCCATGTAGGACCAAGCGATGATGTCCTCACTGAGCGGCTTGCCTAGGTGCTTCATAAAGCCTTCGACGATATGCTCGAGCGCGGGGCTGATGGCGCGTAGCAGACCGCGAGCACCGACCTCGGCGCCCAGCAGGCGCAGCTGGTTTTCGCCCGACATGGAAAACTTGATGTCGTTGACGCGCACGACCTTCATGCCCTGCGTGTCGACAATCTGCTTGTTGAGCACGTCGCGGGCGAGCAGGAGTTCGGTCGGCTGCAGGTACGAAAAACGGATTTCGGTGGCCGACGTCTTAAGGTGTACACCCGTCTCGTCGATACGGTCGACCCATTTGCGCCAGCTGATCATAAACGGCGTCTTGCCGGGTCCGCGGAACGCGAGCGACGTCACGTGCGGAAAAACTTCGCCGGTAGCAATACCAAAATCGTTGACCACGCCGAGCTTTTCGCCGTCGACGTCCAAGACCGGCAATTTGAGCATCTCACTCAGATAATTCAATGGTGCTCCCCATCATAATTCCTCCGGACGCGGCCGCGCGTGCGGCGTCCGGGGGCTTCTGGATATGTATACGCATGCGCGGGCGGCACGCCGCTCGACGCTTACACCCCGTGCATGCGCAAAAAGCACCTGCATGGGGTCATCGACTGTATGGTCGAGGTTTGGATTTCACCTGTAACCTTTCTCTTGACCCTCATTAACCGCAGTAACTATAGCATCAGCATCGCCCTGCGGCATCGAATTTATGCGCTGCACATTGCAGGCATACCAAACGCTGACGCATCCGTGACATAGTCATTGGGGACGTTCCTAAACGACTACCCAATGACTACTCTGTGGTGTCGTCGTCCTCGGCAAGTTGGGGGAACACGGCGTCCTTGGGCATGGTGACCTTCGTCAGCGAGGTGAGCTTTTTACTCAGCGACGTGTCCGTCTTGACCAGGTCGCTGAGCGTCACGATCTTGTAGCCGTCGGCAATGAGGCCGTCGATAATCTGCGGCAGCGCCTCGAGCGTCTGCTCGGCGCATTCGTCTCTATCGGTGAGCAGCACGATATTGCCCGGCGTCACCGAATCGAGCACCGTCGAGACCTGCTCGTCGGCACCGTTGAGCAGCCAGTCGCCCGAGTCAATATTCCACGAGACCACGGCGGAGACCAGGTCCATCGCATCAATCCAGTTTGGCTCGTCAAAGGCAGCGTAGGGAGCACGCAGCAGCATCGTCTTCACGCCGGTCGCCGACTTAATCGCGTCGGTGCCTTTCGTGATCTGTTCGCGTACCGCCTCACGGTCCTGACCCTTGAGCGAATCGTCGCTGTAGCTGTTGGATCCGATCTCGCACCCGGCATCGACAATCGCCTTGGCCGTGGCAGGCGAGGCCTCGACCGCATCGCCCGAAAGGAAGAACGTCGCGGTGACGCCCTTTTCCTTGAGCACCTGCAAGATCTGTTTGGTGGCGCCGCTCGGACCCTCGTCAAACGTCAGCGCCACGTACTTTTTGTTGCCCTTGGGCGCCACGCTGGCGCACGCAACGACGCAATCGGTGGCGGGCACAACCTCGCCGCGGTCTTGCGTCTTGCCCGACTGCTCACCAACCCACACCTCGGAGCGGCCCTGGACACCCCACGTCTGCACATACTCGATAGCGCCCGTACCCTCGACCTTGAGCTTGGGCTCGATAACCGTAGCCTGAACCTCGTGCTTCTCGTAGGTGTTACGGCCATCCTTGACCGTCACCTTCTCGCCGCCCTCAAGTTCGCGGCTATCCCATTTGCCCTGTTTCACGCGCTTGCCGTCGACCTTCACCGACAGTTTTTCGCCCCCATGGCGCTTGAGCACGCTGTCATCGACGGCCAGCAGGTCGCCTGCGTCGTAGGTGTCAGTCAACTCCTGGTCGTCGATGAGATTCTGCAGCGTAGAGCCCACGCGCACCGCGGTCTTCTGGCCGTTGAGCTCCACGTCCACGCTGCGGTTGACGTAGCCCACGACGGCAGCGATAAACAGCACGAGCGCACAGCCCACGGCGATGAGTGCGTAGGGCAGGCGAGACGAACGACGGGGCGTACGGCTGTTGCCGATGCGCGCACTGCGGTCGCTAAACCCGCGGCTATGGTTGAGGTACATCGCGCCGGGCTTACGGTGACGCTTGCGCTGACCGCTGGGCAGCTGCCCCAGGTCGCGGCGCGCCGTCGGACGCGCACCCGAACGCCCGTTTAAGTTGGATCCGTTTTGGCGCATGTGCCCTCCCCCATAAACACAGCAAGCCGGAGCAACAGGTCTCCGGCTTGCCTCCCATCATTTGGTACGTCGCTATTTTGTAGCTTTTGACGAGCCTCCGCTCGCCTTTTGGTATTCGTCCTTAAACGCCTTGAACATGCCGCGCGTCTTGCCGAGCTGCTTGCCCAGTGCGCGACTGCCCTTGTCCACGGCAACCGATCCCTTGTCGTCGAGCACCTTGGCGCCCTTTTTGACCTTGTCGCCCACCACGACGCTGGCCTCGGCGGCCTTGGCGGCCGCACCGCCCGAATACCCGAGCGACTTGACCTCGTCCGAAACAATCATCGCGCCGTCCGCATAGCCGCGCAGCATCGTCGGCGGTACCTGCGTGTCACCAACCAAAACACTCGAAGCGGCACCGGCGGTCACATAGAATGCCTGCACGATGCCCGAGCGTGGCTTGAACTCAACGTCCGAGCAATAGCCCACGACGTCGCCTGATTCCGTGCGCACGTCCATACCGACCCAGATGATGCAATCGTCCAGGTTGATGTCGAGGCGCTTGGCAGCAATAGCGTCGAGCGCTACGAATCGGTCGGGACGCTCGATCATGCCCGCGATATCGGATTGGCGGACCATAAAGCCGACCACGCGCGTACCGCCCGGGGTAAAGACCGGAAAGTGAATCTTTCCGAGCTTTTTAGGGCTGCGCGGTGTGCCGTCCTTTTTGGTGCGCTTGTCCTCGGTAGGCTTGCGATAGATCTTGGCGCCGACAAAATCCCCGGCGCGCATTATGCCTCGGTCGAGGGCTCCGCAGCCTCGGTATCAGCCTCGACGGCGTTCTCGACCACGACGTCGGCGGCAGGCGTCACGTTGCCGCCCGAAATGGCGTCGTTGAGCTGCTCGCGCAGCTGGTCCATGCGCTCGCGGGCCAGGTCGACCTTGGCGCGCAGGTCGTCGGTCTTGGCGTCGACCATCGGGCCAAAGTCATTCACCGCAGCACGGGCCTCCTCGGCGCTGTGCTCGTAGGTGTCGCGCATATTGTCCCAGGCGTCGTTGGCGATATCGGCAGCCATGGCGCGGGTCTCGGCGCCCGAGCGCGGGGCCAGAGCAACGCCGACAATAGCGCCGGCAGCGGCACCAAAAAGTGCGCCGGAGACAAAGCTGAAAGTCTTACCCATGATCATTCCTCTCCTGCGGGCACGTCGGTGCCCACCGTTTGAATGCTGTCCATTATACCCGCAGTACATCACTTGCCACTCCGCTCATCTACATACGGCAAAGGCGCAGGTACGTGATGGTGATAAACGCGTAGGCCTACTCCTGAGGCATAGTCGGCATGGCCACCGTGGCACCCGGGTCCTCGCCGGCGCCGTCCACGAGCGGCAGGCTGCCCTCATGCGCAGGTCCTGCCGGAACCGTCGCCGCACCGCCAAAGACGGCAGCGGAAGCCTCATGGTTCTCGGCAACCGCGCCCTCGGTATCAATCGCCACCTGGGGCTCGTCGTCAAAGTTGGGGACACCCTGGGGCTCGGTGGGAACGGGCTCGGCGGTCGCATCGGCAACGGGCTCGGCGTCGGCCGGCACATCGCCCTCGTCAGCGCCCTCGCCCTCGGCAGCATCTTCGCCGTTCGCAGCGGCGACGGCCTCGTGAGGATCCTTGCCCTCGGCCTCGGCGCGCATGCCCAGCACCAGGTTGCGCAGGCCCGCGACCGTGCCTTCCACGTCGGGGGCAGGCTGGTCGGCGTGCAGGTACGCCCAGTCCATCATAAAGGTGGCCGAAGACAGCGCACCGATGGCCAGCGCGTCGTCGGGGCACGAAAGCTCAACCTCAAAGACGCGCTCGTCGTGCTCGCTTACGCGCGTGCGGCCGCACGAGATGCTGCCGGCAAGCCCGGTCTCGTTCATGAGCTCGACCGTCACGTGCTCCAGCAGATGGCAGAGCTCGGTCTGGCCCATGCAGTCCTGGAACTCGCGGCCGGAATCGCCCAGGCACAGGTGCTTGGCAATCGCGGGCACCAGGTAGTACACGCGCGCCGTGGCCTCGATGTCCTCCGAGGTCATGAGCGGCATGCCGGGGTTCACCAGCACATGCGCGCAGATCTTGTCCTCGCTGACGGTGACCTTAAGGATGTTGAACAGGCCTGCCATAACTCTCCCCTACTCTTCCTTGTCCTACTCGTCGCCGTCGTGCGGATTCGCGGAACCCGCACCCGACGTCGTCGGCTCGTCTACCGAAGACTCGGAATCCTTCTTATCGGTTTCGGCCGGAGCGATCACGCGAATGAGCGAGATGCGCTGGCCACGCATCGACTGAACTTTAAACTTGTACCCCGCGACCTCAAACACCTCTCCGATGTCGGGCACCGAGTCGCAAAGCTCCAAAATCCAGCCGGCGATGGTCTCATAATCATCGCTTTCCTCGAGCGGCCAACCAAGCTCAATCGCGTCATCGCACGAAAAACGCCCATCAACGAGCCACTCGCGGCGCGAAAGGCGCGTGAGATACTTGTTGTCGGGGTCGAACTCGTCCTCGATCTCGCCGACGATCTCCTCGACGATATCCTCGATGGTGATAATGCCGGCCGTGCCGCCGTACTCGTCCACGACCACCACGATCTGGTCGTGCGAGGTCTGCATCTCGGACAGCAGCGGCAGGATGTCCTTGGTGTCGGGCACAAAGGTGGCGTCGCGCAAAAAGCCGGCGATGGGCTGGTCGCCCTTGCCGTCGAGCGCGGGCTGAATCAGGTCCTTGATGTGCGCGATGCCGGCGACGTTGTCGGGATCCTCGTGATAAACGGGGATGCGGCTAAAGCCGGTCTGGCGCATGGTGGATAGCACGCTAGCGACCGTCTCGTCGTCCTCGCACATGGTGGTGTCCACGCGCGGCACCATGACCTCGCGGGCAACGGTGTCGCCCAGGTCGAAGATCTCGTGGATCATGCGCTTTTCCTCGTCGAGCAGGTCGTCCTGCTCCGAGACCATGTACTTGATCTCTTCTTCCGAGACGTTCTGGCGGTCGTCGGCACTCTTGATGCGCAGGATGCGGGCCAGGCCATCGGAGCAAGCACCGGTCAGCCACACGAGCGGACGGGCGATCTTTTGGAAAAATGACAACGGTCCCACGACCTGCTTGGACACGCCCTCGGCATTGGCCAGGCCGATGCGCTTGGGGACGAGCTCGCCGATCACGATGGACACGAAGGCGACCGCGACGGTGATGATGACCGGCGCCAGGCCGCGCGCGATGGCGGAGAGCGGCGCGATGCCAAAGCTCATGAGCCACGTGGCGAGCGGGTCGGACAGACTCGTCGAGGCGACGGCGGACGAGGCGAAGCCCACGAGCGTAATGGCAACCTGGATGGTGGCGAGCAGCTGGTCGGAGTCGGCAGCCAGCTTAATAGCACACTCGGCGCGCTTGTCGCCTTCCTCGGCCTCGTGCTCCAACACGGCGCGCTTGGCCGTGGTGAGCGCCATCTCGGACATAGAGAAGTAGCCGTTGATGAGGGTCAAAACGAGGGTGGTGATAAGGGAGATGGTTATGTCCATCGGGAGTTTCTCGAACCTCCAAGATTCGGGACGTCAGGTTAAAACGTTGATGGCGGATACGGCAATTGCACCGGCGCCCAAACGAGAACGCGGGCGCGCAGGCGTGGTCGCTAGATTACGAAGAGGATCACCGCCATGAACTGGAAGATGCTGCCGGCGAGCACCCACAGGTGAAACACGCTGTGCAGATAGCGCACGTTTTTGGCGATATAGAACGGCACGCCCGCGGTGTAGCACACGCCGCCGACGGCGAGCAGGGCAAGTGCCACGGGGTTGAGCAGCGCAACAAGTTCGGGCAGCTTGAAGACAACGAGCCAGCCCATCAGCAGGTAGACCAGGCCGCTTACCCAGTGCGGTTGACGCTCGCGTAGGAAGCACTCGAGAGCGATGCCGATAATGGCGATGGCCCATACGGCAAAGAACAGCGCAGGGCCGCCGTCGTTTGCGAGCGTGATAAGGCAAAACGGCGTATAGCTGCCCGCAATGAGCAGGTAGATGCAGCTGTGGTCGATGATGCGAAACACGTGCTTGGCGCGCGCGGGCTGAATCGCGTGGTAGAGCGTGGAGGCTAGGTATTCGAGGATAATGCTGACGCCATAGACAATCGCCGCGGCCATATGGGCCGGGCCTCCGCCGCGCAGGGCGGCGAATACGATCAGGAGCACCAGGCCCGCGATACCCAGCAGGCAGCCGACACCATGGGTGACGGAGTTCATGATCTCCTCGCCCACTGTGTAGTGTGGAACGGCCGCGGTCTTGGGTCGCGGCTTAGAACTGTCGCTCGAATCGGACATGCCGGTTACATCCTCCAACGTAAAGAGTTCTCAACACTATATCAAAGCGTCTAGGTACGTGCGAAATTTGCACCATACGTGACCCTTTGTTTACCCATTCTTTGTCTGTTGACGCATCAACGGCGAACGTCCATAATGCGCTTGCATTAAATGTTGATGTATTAACATCTTATAGGAAAGCTTCTTATGTCTCAAAACGCACGTTCCCATCGAAAGCTCAAGATAGCCGGCATCGTTGCACTGGTGGCTGTCGTTGCGCTGCTCGGATTTGCCGGCAACTTTCTGTTTGACTTCGCGTTGAATCCCCGCGCGCCATACACCATGAAGATGATGCAGGATAGCAAGAACGACAAAGAAAGTGAGCAGCCGGATGCCGAGGATGCCGAGGCGCGGGCATGGTTTAAAGAGAACCGCGAGAGCAGCGGCCTCACCGCAGATGACGGAACCGAGCTCGCCGCCTGGTATTTTACTGCCTCGGAGAACACCCACGATTACGCCGTCTGCCTGCATGGATATACCAACGAGCCCATCGGCATGGCTCGATACGCCAAGCGCTTCCACGACCGTGGCATGAACGTGCTCGCGCCTGCCGCCCGCGCCCACGAGCGCTCCGGCGGCGACTATATCGGCATGGGCTGGCCCGAGCGCCTCGATATCGTCGCATGGATCGAGCAAATCGTTCAGGCTGACCCCCAGGCGCGCATTCTTGTCTTTGGCGAATCGATGGGTGCAGCAACCGCTATGAACGTCGCGGGGGAATCTCTGCCTGCAAACGTGAAATGCATTATCGAGGACTGTGGTTATACGAGTGTTTGGGACGAGTTTTCCCTGCAGCTCAAGGACGTGTTCGGCCTGCCCAGCTTTCCCTTGCTCGATGTAGCAAACTTGGTGTGCAACGTGCGCGCGGGCTACGACTTTCATAAGGCGAGCAGTGTGGAGCAACTCAAACACGCGACGGTTCCCATGCTGTTTATCCACGGCGACCAGGACACCTTTGTACCGTACAGCATGCTCGACCAAAACTACGACGCGTGCGCCAGCAAGGTCAAGCAAAAGCTCACTATCCATGGCGCCACCCACGCCAAGAGTGCGCAAGTTGACCCCGAGCTCTACTGGAACACGGTCGACGACTTCCTCGACAAGAATTTTTAGGCAAAAAGCAACGTCTGGGGTTTTGTTGCCAAAAAACGGTTTGTGGTCGGCGGTATTCGATTTTTCACCGCACTTCTGAAAAACCGCCCGTGGGCGCTGTGCTCACGGGCGGTTTTTGCTCAACTAGCGCTACAAAGGCGCTTGTTTTGTCCAATAGCTAGGCGCTACTTGACCTCGATGAGCTCGTACTCGCTCGTGCCAAGGCCGATCTTCTCGGCATGCGCGATGCACGCGCGCCAATCGGTATCGGGATGCGTGATGCAGAAGGGGTCGCGCGCCTGCTCGCCCTCCAGATGCTCGTGGTTATGCTCCATCTTGGCGGCGCTGTCGGTGAGCTCGGTGTTGGGCAGCGGCTCGGATGCCATGACGGCATCGGCGCAGGCCTGATCGATAGCGACCGGGTCGAAGCTCGCGAACATGCCGATGTCGTTGACGATAGGCGTATCGTTTTCGGGATGGCAATCGCAGTTGGGGCTGATATCCATGGCAAGCGAGATATGGAAGCTCGGGCGGCCGTCGACGACGGCCTTGGTGTACTCGGCAATCTTGCAGTTGAGCACGTCGGCCGCGGCCTCATAGCCGGGCTTGATGGCGTCCTGGTTGCACACGCCGATGCAGCGGCCGCAGCCCACGCAGCGATCGTGGTCGATGGTGGCCACGTGCACCGTGCGAGTAGCGCCGCTGGCAAGCTCGCGCTCGCGGGTGTCGTTGAACGAGACGGCGTCGTGCGCGCAGATCTTTTCGCAGGCACGGCAGCCAACGCAGTGCTCGGTCGCGACGTTCGGCTTACCGGCGGCATGCTGCTCCATCTTGCCGGCACGGCTGCCGCCTCCCATACCCAGGTTCTTCATGGCGCCGCCAAAGCCGGCCTGCTCATGGCCCTTAAAGTGGGTGAGGCTAATCACGATATCGGCATCCATGAGCGCCTGACCGATCTTAGCCTCGTGCACGTACTCTCCGCCCTCGACCGGGACGAGCGCCTCGTCGGTGCCCTTGAGGCCGTCGGCGATGATGATCTGGCAACCCGTGGCATACGGGGTAAAGCCGTTCTGGTAGGCGGTATCGATGTGCTCGAGCGCGTTTTTGCGGCTACCGACATAGAGCGTGTTGCAGTCGGTGAGAAAGGGCTTGCCACCCAATTCCTTCACGACGTCCGCGACGGCGCGGGCGTAGTTGGGGCGCAAAAAGCTCAGGTTGCCCAACTCGCCAAAGTGAATCTTGATGGCGACGAACTTGTTCTCAAAGTCGATCTGCTCAATACCGGCGTGACGGATGAGGCGCTTGAGCTTGTCGAGCTGGCTCTCGCGAGCATGCGTGCGCAAGTTGGTGAAGTACACCTTAGCGGGTGCTGCGGGTGTAGTTGCGGTCATAGATATATCCCCTCGGTCTATATGGCGTTACAGACATAAGAGGATGGTACCAGTTAAAGCAGAGTTAAAGTCAAGTACGGCACCTAGTCATTGGGAACGTTCTTAAATGACTACTCTTGGACTTTGAGGGCTTCGGCCAGACTGACGCGCTTGATGGAGCGCGTGTGCAGCAGCGCCACGACCAGGTAGGTTGCAAAGCCGATGCCAACACATGCCGCCATGGACCAAGCGGGCACGTAGATCTCGATATTGCCGTTGTAGGCAAGCAGCATCGATCGGAAGACAGCCGTGAGCGAGCCGATGATCACGGGCAGGCTCAGCACGAGCGACACCGCCACGCACAACGTGATCGAGCGGATGTACAGATGCGAGATCTCGCTATCGCGATAGCCAAAGACTTTCATGTAGCTGATCGAACGGGCACTGTGGTCGATCACAGCCTTGGTCAGCAGGTACATAAACAGCAGGAAGATAAACACCGCGAGCCCGACCATCATGCCGATCATTTTGCTCATCATGCCGATGAACTGGTCACCCACGGCGCGCATGTCGTCGGGCGTGGTGTCGCCGGCAAAGTAACGGGCATCGAGGTCGAGCTTCTCGTCGCTCACATAGCCGTTAAAGTAGGCGGCATCGTTGCCGAACAGCTCGTTAAAGTCGTCGATGCTCATATAGACATTCATATCCGACTTAGAGCCCCAGGCACAGTCCTTGCCAACGTACCCAAAGGAATAATTCTTGCCCTCGTACTTGTCGCGAAGCTTAACCTTCTGACCCTCGCTCCAGCCAAACTTGTCGAGCAAGCCGCCGCCAAAGACGACGTGTCCGTCGCCGACATCCAGCCCTTTCCAGTAGCGCGAATCGGGCGAGATGCCGTAGATGGAAATCGTCTCCTCGCCATTCCCGTCGCCGCGGTCGTATTGCAGCTGGTAGACGGCGTATTTCTCGGCCTGTGCGATTGCGCCCGTACCGTTGTCGGTCGTATTGACCGGGTGGATATCGTCGTTGTCGGTGTCGATCTTAGAGGCCTTGTCGATCAGGTCGATAGCCTCATCGTGGTCGCAGCCGAGAGCATCGGCAAGGTCATCGAGGCGCGCATAAAGCGCATCCTTCTTGTCCTGGACCTTGGCGAGCGCGTCCTGCGCCGCGGCCAGGCTCTCGGCAGACGGGGATGCGGTCGCGGCATCGGCTGCCGCCTGCGCTGCATCGGCCGCGTCGTCAAGCTCGTCATCGGCATCCTGAGCGGCAGAAAGCAGCGCGCCGTCAACCGACTGCAAACGCTCGAGTGCCGACCACTGCTCGCGCTCCTCGGCGGTGCCCTCGAGTTCCAGCGGGGCCTTGAGCGTGTACTGGTGCTCGGCGACCAGGCTTGTCTCGAGGTTGTCCGCGTAGTGCGTCATCGTGGGCAGAATCGCCAGGCCAAAGAGCAGTAGCAGCGAGGCAAACGCAATGCCCACGAAAAGCGTGGCGAAGTTGCCCAGATTACGCAGGAAGATGCGCAGGCGGAAGCGCGAGACAAAGCCCATGCGCTCCGGCAGCTGCAGGCCGCGCTTGGTGCCCGACTTGCCGCCCGCCTCGTGACGGAGGAACTGCAACGGCGTCTTGCCCATTTTGCGGAGCAGGCCCACCAGCGTAATGAGGATGAGCGCGGCGACGGGAACCACGGCGCACTTCACAAAGATCTCCCAGCTCCAGTACACCTGGAAGGGCGGCAGGCTGTACGAGCCGTAATAGAGGCCGCGCATGGGCTCGGTAAAGAACGCAACGCCGAGCGCGGTGCCCAACAGCGCCGCGAGCATGCCCACGATGGCGGGAAGCGCGAGGTAGTGCAGTACGATCTCGCGACGGCGATAGCCGCTGGCGAGCAGTGTGCCGATGATGGCGCTCTCCTCCTCGATGGTGGCGTCGGTAAGGACCACAAAGACGAACGCCATGATCACGATGATGATGTCGAGCAGCGTCATCCACATCATGGAGTCGCCGTCCACGTCGTCGCGCGCATAACCAATGCCCTGGTTGGAATCGGCATCGATCAGATCGTCCACGCGCGCATCGGCTTCGGTCAGTGCCTCGACCATATCCTGCTCCGCATCGATGCGATCCGCGGTGGGGAGGTCGCGATCGGCAAAGGTGAAGGAGTAGGTGTAGGCGGGTGCGCCGCCGGCGTCCTCAAGCGCGGCAAAGCCGGCGTCGGTGACCTCGGCCACGCCATAGGTGATGGTGTTCACCGTAAAGTCCGAATTGTTGAGGAACAGCGCCTGGCTATCGGGCTGGGTCATGATGCCGCAGATGGTGTAGGTGCGGCCCTCGAGCTCGACCTTGTCGCCCACGGAGAGGTCGTTGTTGGTAGCAAAGACGCGGTCGATGGCCACCTCGTCGTCCGCCTTGGGCTGCTTGCCTTCGCAGTAGGACGCGATATCGACCTCGGTGCGGTGCGCATAGGTGCGCAGCGTGCGCTTGGTGCCGTCGTCACCGGTCGCCTTTTTGATGATGGCGTCGATGGAATAATTCTTGTAGAGCGTGACGCCGCCGACGTCGTCGGCCGCGTCCTCGGCTGCCTTGAGTTGCTCCTCGGTCGCCTCGAAGGAGGTGGTCACGCGGCCGTCCTCAATCGTGTACGCATCGCGCATGTCATCGATGAGGCAGCCGATGGAATGCGCCGCGAGCAAAAAGCCCGAGGTGAGAGCGATACTTCCGCACATAAGCAAAAAGATGCCCAGGTACTTGCCGGTATTGCGGCGCAGCTCGCGTGGGAGACGTTTTGCGAGAGGTGTCATGGCGCCGCCTACCAATCGAGCTCGGCGGCCGAGACGGGCGACTCGTTGAGCTCATCCTCGACGATGCGCCCGTCGCGCAGGCGCAGCACGCGATTGGCCATGCGCGCGATGGCGGCATTGTGGGTGACAATGATGATGGTGCAGCCGTAGGTGCGGTTGACATCCTCCATGAGCTGCAAGATTTCCTTGGACGTCTTATAGTCAAGCGCGCCCGTGGGCTCGTCGCACAGCAGCAGGCCCGGGTTTTTGACGAGTGCGCGGCCGATGGCACAACGCTGCTGCTGGCCGCCCGAGACCTGGCGCGGGAACTTGTTGCGGTGCTCGTAAAGGCCCAGCGAACGCAGCAGGTCGTCGACATTGAGCGGGTTTTTGGACAGGTGCGCCGTGACCTCGATGTTCTCCTTGATGGTGAGATCGGGCACCAGGTTGTAGAACTGGAAGACAAATCCCAGCTCACGGCGGCGATACTCGCCTAGGTCGGTAGGTTTGAGCACCGTGAGGTCGCAGCCGTCCACCAAAATAGAGCCAGCGTCGGCACCCTCCAGGCCGCCGATCAGGTTAAGAAACGTCGACTTGCCCGAGCCCGAGGGCCCCAGCATGACGCAGATCTCGCCTCGGTTGATGGACGTGTCGATGCCATCGAGTACCGTCAGGCGCGCATCACCGTCGCCGTAGTGCTTTTTGAGATCCTTAACCTGGACGTAGGCTTCCTGCGTTGCCATGGTATCCCCCATTGTTAGCCTAGTACTACTTTATGAACGTAATAGTAAACCTTGGCGAACTATTTTGGGGCGAGAGTGGGGATTTGTTTCAGACTAGTCATTGGGGACGTTCTTAAATGACCAGTCACAAGGGACGCTCTTTCGCCACCCGGCAGTTGGGGACGCTCCTCATCTGCCCCCGATGGCTAGTCATTTAAGTCTGTCCCCAATGAATACTTTTGGTCGTTTAAGTCTGTCCCCAATGAGTAGGTGTCTAGGCGTGGGATTTGTTGTGGGCGAGGGCTAGGCCTACGGCGGCGATGGCCGCGGCAAAGAGCACTGTGACGCCCAGATCGCAAGCGATGTCGCCCAGCACGGTGGACGTCAGGTCCGCGGCGAGCGCCTTGCCAATCGCGTCGTTCACCCAATACGTCGGCACAAAATGCGCCGCGGTCTGCACGGCTGGGCCCATCAGCGACAGCGGCATCCAGGCGCCGCCCAAAAACGTCATGAGCATGCCGAGCAGGTTGCCCACACCGTTGAGCAGCTCCTCACGCGCACCCAGGCTCGAAAGGGCAAAGCCAACGGCCAGAGGCGTGCACGCCAGGGCAAACGTCGCCGCCAGCGCCAGGCACACACGACCCACGCCGACCTCGGCAACCGCGCCGGCAAAGCCCACGACGCCCATCATGCTCGACACAAACCAGATGCAGACGGTGATCACAGTGGCGGCCGCAAACACGGCGAGCGAACGCCGGCGCTCGGAGATTGGGCCGGCATCCATACGACGCACGCGCTCGGGCTCGTTCATGCCCGAGAACACCAGCCCCACCGATACGATGACCGACGAGATAATCGCGTACGCGCCAAAGTTGAAATACGACTTGAGCATGGCGGCGGCAGTCGAACCAACCTTGACCTGCTCAATCTGGACCTCGGCGCGCTTGGCGGCGGCATGCTCGGCGGCCTTGGCGACGCTACCATTAGAGGCGGCGGGCTCAAGTGCCGCCGCAGCACCCGCGAGCGAGATCCAGCGCGAGGCCTCGGCAGACGAAAGCGCCGCCGCCATGGTACCGGCACCGTAAGTCACGTCGAGCTTGGGCAGGGACTCCCCCGCGCGGGCGGCTGTAACAAGATCGCCCTCAAACCCCTCCGGGATAAAGAACACGCAGTCGGCGCTACCTTTGGCGCTGTTGCTCTTGGAGAGCGCGTCCGCAAGGTCGTAGGTGTCGTCGCCGACGCCCGTGACCAGCTCAAAACGCGAACCCAGATGCTTGGTAAGCGCACGCGAAAGGTCGCTATTGTCGCGGTCGACCACGATCACGTTGGTGTCGTAGGGCTTGTACTCGGTGAGCTGCGACGAGTTCCAGCTCACCGATGCCGCGATGAATACGCCCATGAGCGAGATGAACACCGTATAGATGAGCAGGTAGAACGGGTGCGCCAGCGCCATGCGAAGCGCGGTCTTAAAGGTGCTCATAGCGGCTCCTTCCAAAGATCAGCGTGGCGGCGGCAACGAACAGCAGCGCCATAAGGACCAGCGCGCCGGCGCGAACGGCAAAGGGGCTCAGGTCCTCAAAGAAATACAGGCGGTTGAACATGTCGCAGATGAGCTTGACGGGGTTGAGCCAGCACTCGGCCGGGCAGGCGCGGGCGACGTCGTCGGCAAGCGCCATCGCCGGCTCGCCGTAGAGGCCGGCGAACAGGGCGCACGTGGTGGCAAAACCCGTGAGGATGCCCGACTTGGACGCCTTGCCGCCCTTAACGGGAAGCGTGCCCACAAAGAGCCCCAAGCCCGTGGCGGCAAGCGCGGAAGCGGCGGCGCCCACCAAACACAGCCCCTCGCGCCCGCCAAAGTCGACGCCCACGACTAGGCGCACGTAGCCGATCGCGATCACCATCGAAGCAAAGGAGACCAGCCACGAGCCCACAAAGATACCGGCCAGCGACGCCGTCTTGGAAAGGCCGCCCACGCAGCGACGTGCGCCAAGGCCCGACAGGTTGGGCTGCAGGTCGACGACGCTCAAGGCGGCAAACTCGGCAGACATCATCGCGACCAGGCCAAAAAGCGCGTAATAGTAGATGACCGTGCCATCGGGCGCGGTGCGTGTCAGGCTTACGCGGCGGGTTCCGCCTTCGAGCGACAGGGCGCGCGCAACCGCAGCCGGGTCGGCGAGCGCCGCCGGGTTGTCCTGGGCAATCTGGGACATGAGCTCGGCATTTTGTGTATACGAGCTTGCCACCGTCTCCAGAATACTGCGGTCGGTGAGCACCGACGTCGCACGCGAGCTGCCATAGCTCGAAAGCAACGTGAGTTTGGGCGTGCCCGCATCGTCGACCGTATAGATGCCCGCGACCTCGCCGGCCTTAAGCGCACGGTTCGCATCGGCTGCGTCGTCGAGCTCGTGGATCTCGAGCAGCTGATCGCCGCCTTCCTTGGCAAGCGACGTCGCCACGCCCTTAAAGGTCGAAGCGTCCCAAGCCTCGTCCGCCACGACGGCCACCGGCACCGGGTCGACCGTGCCGTCGGAGCTGAGGTTCGCAAACATAAACATGAACATCGTGGAAAGTACGATGGGAAAGAGAGCGCCCCAGACCCACGTGCTCGGCCGGCGCAGCAGCGTCTTGACCGTAGTGATGATGGTGTTGAACATGACTGCCCCCTAGTCGCGCAGCTCGCGGCCGGTGATCTCGAGGAACACGTCGTTGAGGGTCGGTGGCTCGCTCCACACGCGGCCGAGCGCCACATCGGCGGCGCGCAGCGTGTCGAGGATGTCGACCAAATTGCGCGGGCTCGCTTCGCAGGTGCAGACGATCTCGCCGCCGGACAGCTCAACCGAAAGCACGTGCTCGAGGGCGCGCAGCCGCTCGACCGTGGCGGTCTCTACGGCGCCAACCTCGACAGTCACGCGCTCGCCCATCTGAATCATGCGCTTGAGCTCGTCGTTGGTGCCCTGCGCCAGCACGCGCCCGCCGTCCATGATCATGATGCGGCTGCAGATTTGCTCGACTTCCTCCATGTAATGGCTGGTATACACCACTGTGGCGCCCTCGTCGCGCAAGCGGCAGATGCCCTCCAGGATGGCGTTGCGGCTCTGTGGGTCGACCGCCACCGTGGGCTCGTCAAAGAAGATGAGCTCGGGCTTGTGCGCGATGCCGCAGGCGATGTTGAGGCGACGCGCCAGGCCGCCCGAGAGCTTGCCGGGGCGGAACTTGGCAAAGTCGCCCAGCCCGACAAAGTCGATGGCCTCGTCCACCAGCGCGCGGCGGCGCTTGCGGTCGTTGACGTAGAGACTGCAGAAATAGTCGATATTCTCGCGCACGGTGAGTTCGTCGAACACTGCCACCTGCTGCGGCACCACACCGATGCGGCGCTTGAGGTCGTAGCGGGCGGGCGTCATGGGCTCGCCGAACAGCTCGATGGTGCCCTTGTCGTAGGCGAGCAGCTGCAGGATGCAGTTGATGGACGTGGTCTTGCCCGAGCCGTTGGGGCCCAGCAGGCCAAAGATCTCGCCGGGGGCGATGCTCAGGTTAAAGTGATCGAGCGCAATAAGGTCGTCATAGCGCTTGACGAGGTTTTCGACGTGGACGATGTCTGTCATGAGGCGGCCCTTCTGTTGCTTGCGGCCCGGTACGATTGCATCATCGCAGGAGCCGCCGGCGCGCACCAGTGAGCTTTGTCACGAGTGTAGGGCTTGGTCGCGCGGCCCGCCGGTGCCCCCGCTTTGCCGCGTGGGAGGAATGTCACGGTTGCTCCGGGTGGCGCCTCCCCCATGCGCGGCATCGCGTACAATACCCGTATGAACAGGCTTTTCGACAAATCGATCGTGCTGGCGTGCTGTATTGCGGCCGCCATGGGTCTTGCCGTGGACGCTCGTCTGGTTGTGGCGTTTTGCCTTGGCATTATTGCCACCTCGCTGGCCGAGGTCACACAGGGGAAACGCACCCGGCGCGCGAGCGAGGCCGCGAGCTGCGCTTACATCATCGCGGCCGTCGTCGTGCCGCCGTTTGTGCCGTTTGCGCCCCTCGCCCTCTATGACATCGCGCGACGCGTGCGCCGTGAACGCATCTGGCCCGCGCTGGCGATTGGCGCCGTGTTTGTCTGCGCGCTTGTCGCGGACCTTCGCGGCGGCGCGCTCACCACCCGAACGCTCCTGCTGACCGCCATCCTTTCGGTTGCCGCCACCTTGCTATCGCTACGTACCGCGCAGCTGGAGCGCGAACAGGAACGCATGCGTCGCACCCGCGACAAGCTGCAAGAACGCGCCCTGGCACTCGAGGCACGCAACCGCGACCTCGCCGACCGCCAGGACTACGAAGTCGAGCTCGCGACGCTCGCCGAACGCGCCCGCATCGCGCGCGAAATCCACGATAACGTGGGCCACCAGCTCACGCGCGCTTCGCTTCAAGCCGAGGCCCTACGCGTGGTCCACGCCGACGAGCCTGGCGTCGCCGCCGATTTCGCCGACGTCAAACGCACGGTTGACGAGGCGCTCCAGCTTGTGCGCACCAGCGTCCACGCGCTCAACGACAACGCCGTCGACCTTTCCGTGCAGCTCGAACGCATTGTTGAAGGCGCGCGCTCGGACGGCGGCCCGCAGATTGAGCTTGAAGTTTTGGCCGAGCATGCACCCGCCAACGTCGCCAACTGCTTTGCGGCGGTGCTGCGCGAGGCGCTTTCCAACGCCATGCGCCACGCTTGCGCCCAGACCGTCACCGTACGATGCATGGAGCATCCGTCGTTTTACCAGCTCATCGTTACCGATGATGGCGCGGACGCGACCCCGGCGAGCAGCAGCAACGTCGTAGAAGGCATGGGGCTCGCCTCCATGCGCGAGCGCGTCGAGGCGCTTGGCGGAACCTTCACCGCCGGCCTGCGCGCCGGCGCCCCCGGCTGGCGCGTGTTTGCCACCGTCCCCAAACAGCAAGGAGATGAGGACCGATGAGGCTCATCGTTGTCGACGACGACCGCTTAGTGGTCGATTCGCTCAAGATTATCCTGGGCGCCCAGCCGCAGATCGAGGTAGTGGGTACCGGCGCCAACGGCAACGACGCGGTTTCGCTCTATGCCGAACACGCACCCGATATCGCGCTGCTCGACATTCAGATGCCGGAACGCGACGGCCTATCGGCGGCACGCGAGATCCTTGAGCACGAACCCACGGCACGCGTGGTGTTTTTGACGACATTCTCGGATGACGAGTACATTGTGTCGGCGCTTAAACTGGGCGCCCGCGGCTACCTGATTAAAACCGATGTCGCCGCCATTCCACCAGCGTTGGCGCAGGTCATGGCTGGCAAGCGCGTGCTCGAGGGCAAGGCGATCGAGGACATCGATTTTGACGGAACGGACGTCGAGGCGGGCACGCCCCGCCGGCCCGCAGCCTTCGCCAGCCTGACCGACCGCGAGTTCGAAGTCGCCGAACTCATCGCCCGCGGCCTCGACAACAAAGAGATCGCCGCCACCGCCTACATGGGCGAAGGCACCGTGCGCAACCACATCAGCTCAATCCTGGCAAAGATGGGCCTGCGCAACCGCACGCAGATCGCTATCGCCTACCTGCGAGGGTAGTTGCCCGAAGACCGACCGTTCCGGCATAGCAAAATGGCTGCTACCGATTTAAGGCCATTTCAAAACTATGCCGGTTTACGGGGCCAAACTCAGGACCCCCATCCATACCCGCGTTTTCTGCAAAATGACGGCTCGTCTACCTGCGGTTTTATTTTCACGAATATCGGAATGGTTGGAGACTCGTAACTCAGCCCCGTAAACCGGCATAGTTTTGTTCGGGCGGCCCTGGACGAGTGCCTCCGCCAGCCTCGCGGGACCAAAATGATCCGTTTTCCTCCGTCCCCAAGGGATCAGCCGGAACCGCTCGCCACGAAATCGGCCCATCTACTACGTTTGACGCGATACCCATGACCATACCTTCGTTTTGAACAAAACCACAGGCGTTCTACCTGCGGTTTTGTTTTCGCGTTTTTGGCATGGTTGGGGGTAAGGGACTAAACGTAGTAGATGGGCCGGTTTCGTGGCGCCCCCGGCACACAAAAGTGCCGCCACGGAGGAGGGAGATGCCTCCGTGGCGGCTGGGGATAGGAGTAGGTCGGGATTTAGCCCTGCCGGCCGCCCGGGGCCTTTTGGCCCCGGGCGCTGCCAGTGTGCCTAGCGCTTACGGATACCCCAGACCAGGGCTCCGACGCCGGCCATGGCGATAACAAATGCCATGAGCAGTGCGGCGGCCTGCTGGTCACCCGTGGTGGGCAGGAAACCCTTAACCGTCTTGACGATGTTCGTCACGGTCTTGGGCGTGCCGGGATCGGGCATCGGCACGGGCGTCTCGGGCTTCTTGTACGCGTTGTTGAACACGATACCCTCGACGCTCTTGTCGCCCTTAGTATAGGTAACGCTCGCCTTGAGGTTACCCTCACCGTCGTCGACCACGTTGACGGTCGCGGTAAAGACGGACTTGTCGTAGGTCATACCGGCCTCGTCGCCCTTGACCTCGCTGATGGTGTAGACGTACGTACCAGGCTCGTCGTACTCGAACTTGTCGAAGTTGATCTTGCCGTCGGCATCGTTGGTGACGGTGGACTCGATGTCCTCGCCAACGAGCTTAAAGC
The DNA here is from genome assembly GCA_001915225.1 of Collinsella sp. 60_9. Lineage (GTDB taxonomy): Bacteria > Actinomycetota > Coriobacteriia > Coriobacteriales > Coriobacteriaceae > Collinsella. The sequence continues at coordinate 39,634 of MNQC01000099.1, read as the reverse complement.
TAAACTCGTCCTTCTTGAGCTCGCGTCCCTCGAGCACCTTGATGGCGCCGATGGAAACCTGCGTGGGCATGGCGTGGTACTTGTTGGTAAAGCCAGCCGACTCGGTGGTTCCCTCGAGCTTGTGCGTCGCGGTCAGCGTGCCGTCACCATTGTCGGAGACGGTGGTCACGACGGTGTAGGTCGCGCTGTCATAGGTGACGCCCTTGTACAGGCCGAGCGCGTTGGGGCAAGCCTCGCGCAGCGTGTACGTGTGCGTGCCGGGTGCCTCGTAGCGGATCGGGCTCAGCGTAACGGTGCCGTTGGCGTCGTTGGTGCCACTAGCGACAGTCACGCCGTCCTCGAGCAGCTCAAACGTGAACTCGCCAGCTGCAAGGTCGCGTCCGGTCAGACGCTTGACCGTCTTGACCTGATCGGTCACGGAAGAATCGGTGGGCGTTACGCTGTACGTGTTGGTGAACGCGAAGGCCGCACCGTCGTCGCCTTCGCGCTTGACGCTCAGATGTCCGGCGCCGTCGTCAGTCACGGTGTAGGAAACCTTGCGCGTGGCGTTGGCGTCGTTGGTCACGCCAAGGGCGCTACCGGACTCGGTCACCGTGTAGGTAAAGGTGTGCGAGCGCGGGGCGGTGGGAGCTGCGGGCTTGGACTCATCCTTGGTCTCGTCACCGCTGGCGTCAGCGTCAACCTCGACCTCGTCGGCGTTGGCTTCAGCGTCGCTCGATGCATCGCCAGAAGCATCGGTCGTCACGCCCAGGGCGCGGTTGAGGTCGTCGAGCGTAAAGTGGATCTTGCCAAAGTCCACGTTGCCGACCGCGTCGTTGGTTGCGGTCGTGCGCTCGGGCATCGGGGCACCCGCCTCGTCAGCGGTCACGGTAAAGGTAAACTTACCCGCGATGTCGGCCGGGGTCAGGCCCTCGGCAGCCTGGAGCTTCTTGGTGCCGGCAAGCGCGGCATCAACGGCATCGGCGCCGTAAACGTTCTCGAACAAGGGCTGAATTCCGTCGTAGGCGGGCGTCGCCGTCAGAGTCCCGTCACCGTTGTCGACGACGATGACCTTAAAGCTAAAGCTCGGCTTTGCAGCGGTAATGCCCTTTGCTGCGAGCGGAGACGTGTACTCGAAGGCCGTGTAGTTGATGGTCCATGCAAGCTTGGCATCCGTGTCGGTACGGGTAGCGCGCTTGGCGTTTACCAGGTCGGCGAGCATCTCGGTCGTGTAATGCAGAGCACCAAAACTCACTTGGCCGTTAACGTTGGTAACGCACGTACCCTCGATGGCTTCCGTCTCGCCCGCATAGGCGATGCCAAAGTAGAACTCGCCGTCGACCATCGGGCGGCCGGTCAGGGTCTTGGTGGCAACGACCTGAGCAACGTCACCACTGTGCGCGTCGGTCGTGGCGCTATAGCTGTTGGCGAACGGGACCAGCGCGCTCTCGACCTTATTCTCGCCGCTCTTGTGGACCGTCACAGGCGTGCCATTGGGTCCGCCAGAAACGGTCGTCGTAGCGGTGAGTGTGCCGGCGCCATCGTCGGCGATAGCAATCGTCACCGTGCGCTCGGCGTCGTCGTAGGTGTAACCGGCCTGGCCGTCGTTCTTCTCGGCAACGGTGTATGTAAAGGTCTTGCCCGCGTCATCCTGCGTAAACTTGACCTCATGGCCAGCCAGGATGTCGATCAGACCAACCGTTGCCTCTGCCGTTGCAGGGGACTTGTACACGTTAGCGCCCTCGTGCAGGCCGAGCGCGATGGCCGAAGCCTCGTCGGCGGGCGTCACGGTAAAGGTAAACTGGCCCTCGGTCATGGGACGTCCGGAGAGAGTCTTGCTGAGCTTGAGGCCGCCGGCCGCGGCGTAATCGAGCTCAGAGCGGTACGTGTTGGTAAAGCGGCCGCTTTCCTTCTTGGTGACGTTGGCGATCAGGACGCCCTTGCCGTTATCAGTCACGGTTACTTCGGCGGTTGCGACATGCGCGTCATACGTCATACCGGCCGCGCTGCCCGCGTTCTCGCGGATCTCGTACTTGTAGGTTCCGGCAGCCGTGTAGTGGATCTTGCCGAACTTGATGGCGGCGATGCCATCCTTCGCGTCCTTCTTGCTCACGGTTACGGTTGCGGGATCGGGCAGCGGGGTGCCCTCGGGGGCGGTGACGGTAAAACTGAACTTGTCCGCATCCGTCCAGTCGCGGCCGTCGATGGCCTTGCTCAGGTCAAAGTCGAGCTCTGCGTCGATCGGGGTCACACTGTAGGAGTTCTTGAACTCGGCGGGCTCGGTGCGCTGCAGGACATGCTTTGCTTCGAGAGTGCCGTCGCCGTTGTCCGTGATGGTGGTCTCGATGGTGAACTTGGCATCGCTGTAGGTGATACCGCCGGCGTTGCCCTTGACCTCGCGCAGCGTGTAGGTGTGCTTGCCGGGCTTGGTGTACTTCACGGCGCTCATCGTGATCTTGCCCTCGGCGTCGTTCTTGCCGGTAGCGACGACCTTATCGCCCTCGACGAGCTCGAAGGAGAACTCGCCGGCAGCAAGCTCGCGCCCGGTCAGGACCTTGGTCGCGGCGATCTGGTCGGTGACGCTAAACTCGTCCGGATTCGGCTTGTAGCTGTTGTTGAACTTCGCCTCGTTGTCGCCCTTCAGCTCGTGCTTTGCCACGAGTTCGCCCTTGCCGTTGTCGGTGATGGTCGTCTCGATGGTGTAGGTCTTGCTGTCGTAAGTGATGCCGTTGTTGGCGTCGCCCGGGACCTCGCGCAGCGTATAGGTGTGCTCGCCGGCCTTGTCGTACTTCACGGTGCCCATCGTGATGTTGCCGCTGGCATCGTTCTTGCCGGTGGCGACGACCTTGTCGCCCTCGACGAGCTCGAAGGAGAACTCGCCGGCCTTGAGGTCGCGTCCGGTCAGGACCTTGGTCGCGGTGATCTGGTCGGTGACGCTGGAGCTCTTGGGGGTCACCGTATGATGGTGTACTCGGCGGTGCTGTAGGTGATGCCGTTCTCGGTGGCGCCGGCCTTGGTCTCGCGCAGCGTGTAGGTGTGCTCGCCAGCCTCAGTGTAGGTGACGGGATCCATCACGATCTTGCCGTCGGCATTGTTGGTGCCGGTGGCGACCACGTTATTGCCCTCAACGAGCTCAAAGCGGAACTCGCCGACAACGAGACCGATCTCGCGGCCGGTCAGGACCTTGGTCGCGGTGACCTGGCCGGTGACGCTGGAGTCACTGGGGTTCGGCTTGTAGCCGTTGCTGAACTTCGCCTCGTCGGCGCCCTTCAGCTCATGCTTAGCGCTGAGCGTACCGTCGCCGTTGTCGGTGATGGTCGTCTCGACGGTGTACTTGGCGTCGCTGTAGGTGATACCGCCGGCGTTGCCCTTGACCTCGCGCAGCGTATAGGTGTGCGTTCCGGCCTTGGTGTACTCGATGGGACTCATCGTGATCTTGCCATCGGCGGCGTTCTTGCCGGTGGCAACGACCTTGGCGTCCTTGCCCTCGCCCTCGACGAGCTCGAAGGAGAATTCGCCCTCAGCCATGTCGCGCCCGGTCAGGTACTTGGTCGCCTTGATCTTGTCGGTGACGCTGGAATCCTTGGGCGTCACGCTATAGGTATTGATGAACGTAAAGGCTGCGCTGCCATCCGACTTGCGGGACACCCTCAGATTGCCCTTGCCGTCATCGGTCACGGTGAAGGAAACCTCGCGCGACAGCTTGGCGTCGTTGGTCACGCCAGCAACCTTACCGGACTCGGTCACGGTGTAGGTAAAGGTGTGCTCGCGCTTCTCGGACTTCTCACCCAGAGCCTTGTTAAGGTCGTCGAGCGTAAAGGTAATCTTGCCAAAGTCGACCTTGCCCTTGGCATCATTGGTCACGCTCGCGTTCGCGGGCATGGGTGCGCCCTCTTCACCGGTCACGGTAAAGGTGAACTTGCCGGCAATGTCAGCCGGGGTCAGGCCATCAGGAACCTGCAGATTCTTCTTGCCCACAAGCGATGCCTCGACAGGCGCGGCAGTGTAGGTGTTCACAAACTCGTTGCCGGCATCGCCGTAGACAGCCGTCGCCGTCAGGGTACCATCGCCGTTGTCGACAACGGTTACGCATGCGTCAATTGCCGACACGGTGGCGCTCACGCCCGCAGGCAGCTTGTCGGTCTGCTCGGCAGCAATGTAGCGAATGGTCCACGTGGGCTTGTCTGACCTAGCGTCAAACGACGCCTTGTCTTCCTCGACCAGCTTGGCAAGCGACTCGGTCGTGTACGCCAGCGGACCGAACTCAACCTTGCCACTCTTGTTGGTTGCGTTCAGCAGGACCTCGTCGTGCCCCGCGTAGCTCAACGTAAACTTGAATTCACCGTCGGCCATCAGGCGCCCCGCGAGCTTCTTGGTTGCCTCAAGAGTCAGCGGGGTTTCCGTCTTGGCGCTATAGGTGTTCTTGAACTCGGTCTCGCCCGAGATCTTTTCAACGTCAGCCTTAAGCCCACCCGTGGCCTTAACCGCCACGGTCACCTCGAACGTGGCAACGTTCTTGCTGTAGGTGATACCACCGGCGCCGCCCTTGACCTCGCGGACCTCATAGGTGTACTCGCCCGGCTTGTTGTAGGTGATCTCGCCGAAGTCAATAGCTGCCTTGCCATTGTCGTCCAGGTCGGCATTGGTCACGGTCGCGGTCGCGGATGCGGGCATCGGGGCGTCATTCTCGGACGTCGCGGAGAGTTCAAACTTAAACTCATCCGCATTCGTCCACTCGCGACCCTCGAGCACCTTGGTCAGGCCAAAGCCGGCCTTGGTATCCACCGTTGCCGGCGTCACGTTAAAGCTGATCTTGCCGTTATTGCCCAGGTGAACGTCAACCTCCGTGGCGTTGTTGTTCCACTTGGGGTTGAGCACGTCGGTCGCGGTTCCGGTGGGGTTACCGCCCACGCGCTCCTTGGTGGTATGCAGCTCGTCAATAAAGGCAAGACGTGCGGTTCCCTTGCTAAACGACAGGTTTCCGCTCGCATCGGACACGACAGCGCCCTTAAAGCCCGCGGCGCGTCCGCCGGTAAACTCGATAACAGCAGTGCAGGATTCGGCCTTACCGTCTGCGCCCTTTGCCTCAAACTCGTCCTTGTAGTAATAGATGCCGTCGGCAGCCAGCGAATCCTTCGCAGGCTGCGTGCAATCCTCGTCCACATAAATGGGAGTCTGCTTCTGGAAATAGTAATAGCGGTTGGTGTCGGCAGGCTCAAAGTTTGCGATCGTATCGCCCAGTGCACCAGCGTTCCACTTGTTCGCGTAGAAGTTCACGGTCTTGGAACCGTTCTCCGCGGTGATCGTATTGCTCTCGATGTAGCCCTTGAGCCCCGCTACCTTCTCGGGCGTAAACAGGTTGTCGAGCGCGTCTCTCTTAACGCTCGAGGTGTAGTTCACCCGGATGGGCTCAGTATCGTCGACCGTAAGAACACCATCGGTGATCTTAAAGTGGCGCAGCGGAATCAGCGACGCAGGAATCTTAACCGTTACGATATCGCCGGTCTGAGGCTTGCCCTCTTCGGCATGCTGAACGGTGATGACCAGGTTCGCGGCGGCACCAGTAAATGTATAGGTATCGACGTTGCCTTCGGTCTTCATTTTCAGATCGTCAAACGTCTCGCCGTTGTACACGACAGATGTAAAGTTGTCGACCTGCATAAAGTCGCCCAGCTCATCGGTAAACGTAATGTAGCCAGACTTATGCTCGCCATATCCGCCGTGGACTTCGGTCGGGTAACCAGTTTGGACAATGCTTCCCGAGATCTCTTCGAAGATCTTCTCGAGCTCGTCGGCGCTGGTTGCCGACTTGTAGTAATTGGCGTTTTCTGCGCGCGCACCAAAGTTGATGGTCCATTCGCCCCAGAAAGAAATGCTGGATGAGGCGGCAGGATAGTTGCTCGACACGGCATGCATGAACTTATTCTCGTTGCTTGTACGTCCATCCGTGGGCTCGGCACTGGGGTTTACGCCGCTAAAGATACCGATCGTATAAATGTCGGCACCTTTATCCTTGATCTTCTTGGCGCTGTTGATAGCGTCATTGGCAACTTCGTTCTCGAATTCTCTTTGACTCGTTGGGGAGCCATCGGTGAAGAAGACGACGACCTTCTTGGCGTCGGCGCGATCAGACGAAATGCCCTCAGCCAGCTGTAAGCCATAGTCGGCACGCGTGGCGCCATCAGGACTGATGGCGTTGACCGTACTCTTAAGGCTCTTCGCTTCCTCGCCCTTGCAGAACGTCAGCTTCTTCATGATCTGCGAGTAGTTGTAGCCGTTTCTATCCTTACTGTTGCCGACCGCATCGGATTTCTTGCCCGCAAACTTAACGATGGCAACTTGATGCTGCTTGGACGGATCTGCAATGCTTTCGTTTTGCGTTGCGATAGTGTCAATAAAGCTATTGGCGGCCGTCTTCAGCGCATCGATACGCTTTGTGTCGTCGCGCTTACCCATGGGGTCATCCATCGAGCCGGAAGCATCCAGCACCATCACGATGTCGAGCGGCTTGCCGGAAACCGTCGTATCGGATGTCGAAGAGATAGCAGACAGCGTGGTCAGGAAATCTGACTCTCCGCCCTCGACAGCCTTGACCGTCTTGTCGGTCCAGATTCGGCCGACGTTTTGAGTTGTTACTTCTTTGCCGTCATAGCCGCCGGCCCAGTACTGCCAGCGGTCGCTGGTGTCGTAGTCGACGACGACCTTTCCGCTCATTGTCGGTCCGTCCATTCCGGTGCTGGACCTGGCGTTGGCCTCGGGCAGCATGGCAAATGCTGCAGCCGGCAACACCAGCACTACGGCCAGTATCACCGCCAAGAGACCCCTCGTGTACTTGCTCATCGCGTCTCCCTTCTCGCGGTTTCAGACCTTGCATCAGCCTAAAGTTACGGAATGAGACACAATTCGGGCAGGTGACACATGTTCCAGATTCGGTTTTGGGCGTGAGACAAATGTCTCACCAAAGTTGAGACACGAGCGTTTTCGCAGGAAAATAGGTGCGACTCAGAGCCATCGGGCCAAAATGATCCGTTTTCCTCCATCCCCGGGGGCTCAAGGGCTGTCACCGATATGGCGCCATTTCAAAACTATGCCGGATTACGGGGCTAAGCTCGGAGACCTCATCCATACCCCCTATTTTTGAAAAACAGCAAGCGATCTACCTGCGGTTTTGTTTTTGCGATTTTCGGTATGGTCGGAGGTTCGCTATCCAGCCCCGTAAACCGACATAGTTTTGTTCGCGACGGCACAACCGCGCGTTTAAGCGCGGGGCCGGTGGGGTATTTTTGCCCCACCGGCCCCTATCCCAGCTCTATTCCGGCGCTACTCCGGCTTGGTTTCTACCGTGGGGGTCTTGTCCGCCGCAACTGGAGTACGGGCGGTGTCCATAGTCAGGCAGTGCTTGGGGCAGCTCTCGATGCACTCACCGCACACCACGCAGGCATACGGGTCGATCGACCACGTTCCACCCTTGCGATCGACTGCGAGCGCGCCCGCCGGACAGCGACGCGCACACATGCCGCAGCAGATACACACGTCCATGTCGTTGACGATATGCCCGCGCAAGCGCTCGGGCGCCGCGAGCTTCTCCTGCGGATAGCACACCGTAACCGGCTGCTTGACCATAGAGCCCAAGGCCGTCTTGGCAAATGTCAGCAAACTCATGCCGCGCCTACCTTTCCGTGCAGCTAATGCAGGGGTCGATGGTCAGGATAATCATGGGAACGTTGGCAAGGAGTACGCCCTGCAGCGCATGCGTCAGACCTGCCAGGTTTTGCGACGTCGGCGTGCGCACGCGAAAACGGTCCAGATTCTTGGTGCCGTTGCCGCGCACATAGTAATACGCCTCGCCGCGCGGCCCCCGCCGCGCGCCCCGGCGGCGGGTGTAGGCTGGGTCCCCCCGCCGATACCGTCGTGTGGGATCTTGTCCACAAGCTCCTTAATGATGTCCATGGCCTGCGTGACCTCGGCACAACGCACCTGGCAGCGAGCATAGCAGTCTCCATCGGTGGCAACGATGGGCTCAAACGCAGCCAGGTCCGCATAGGCACCGTCGCCAAACATGCGCACGTCGTAGTCCACGCCCGAGGCGCGACCGAACGGGCCGACCATCGAAAGCTCCAGCGCATCCTTCTTGCTGATCACGCCCACGCCATGCAAGCGCTCGCCGCAGCTGTCGTCGTCCAAAAACGTATGCACCAGGGCCTCGTAGTCGGGGCGCATGGCGTCAAGCGTCTGGACAATGCCGGCCAGCTCGGAGTCCTCAATGTCGTGCTTAAGGCCGCCGATCTCGTTAATCGAAAGGATCACGCGGCCGCCGCAGGTGCTCTCGAAGATCTTGAGAATCTGCTCGCGCAGGGTCCACGACCGATAGAACAGCGCCTCGAAGCCAAAGGCATCGGCGAGCAGGCCCAGCCACAGCAGGTGCGAGTGAATGCGCGAAAGCTCGTGCAAAATGGTGCGGATATACTGCACGCGGCCGGGCACCTCGATGTCGAGCATGCGCTCGCAGGCGCTGGCATAGCCGCAGCTGTGGCCCACGGCGCAAATGCCGCAGATGCGCTCGGCGATGTAGCCAAACTGGTGCATATCACGCTTTTCGGTGAGCTTCTCGAGTCCGCGGTGCACAAAGCCGATCTGCGGAATTGCCTCGATGACGCGGTCGTCCTCGATCACCAGATCCAGATGAAGCCTTTTTCTGCTTGTCGCGGGCGGCCTTGGCGGCAAGCGCCGCGCGGACCTTGGCCGCTTTCTCGGGATCCATGGCGGCGAGCTTTGCCTCCATCTCGGCAGCGTTGAGCGCGGCCTTCGCAGCGACCTCATCATGCTGAGCATCGGAGCCGGCAGCCGCAGCGGGCTGAGCAGAGGCGCCCGCGGCATCGCCTGTGCTCGCAGCACCCTCCCCTGCAGCAGCCGCAGCGGCGGCGGCCTTCTCGGCCGCGGCCTTGCGCGCCTTGGCCTCGGCAGCGGCACGCACCTTCATGGCTTTCTCGCGCGCGGCCTTCACCTCGGGCGTGATAACGCTCATGGGTTCGGTAGTCGAGACCTGGTAGAAAAAGCCCTTAAAGTCAATCTGCATGTCAGTGATGGCAAGACCAAACAGGTCGTGCGCTTCGTTTTCAAACGGGAATACTGCCGGATAGTACGAGCTGATGGACGGAATCTCCTGGTACTGATTAATTCCCTCAACCACCAGGTTCTCGATCGCATAGCTGCCGTCCTGCGCAATCTGCTCCTGAGCAACACGAACGTTGATAAACGTATAGACCAGGCGATACGTGCCGTCGTCGACGTTGCGCTCGGCGTGCATTTGCACAAAGCGCGCGCCGACGCCCTTGAGCGCCTGGACATGCGACAGGAGCTCGTCGATCCCGACGGTGGTATAGATAGCCTTTTGCATTACTCGGCCTCCTTTGCAGCGGCGGGCGCGGCGGACCTGGTGGACACGTTGGCCTCGACACCGTCACCGGCACCATCAGCCCCGGCCCCCGCAGCCACAAACCCGTCCTCGCCCAACTCAACGCCACCGTCCCAAGTAGCGGCACCGCCCACGGTAAGTGGATCGCCGCCAGCGCGCATCACGGCCTCCTTCTGGTCCAGGATGCCGCATGCCTCCACGATGGCATCGATCACGGTCTCGGGGCGAATGGCGCACCCGGGCGCGTACACATCCACGGGAATCGCGCGGTCCACGCCGCCGATCACGTTATAGGCATCGCGGAACACGCCGCCCGAACACGCGCAGATACCGCAGGCCACCACGCACTTGGGCTCGAGCATCTGGTTGTAGATCTGGCGCACGACGGGCAGGTTCTGGGCATTGACCGACCCCGTCACCAAAAAGATATCCGCATGCTTGGGGTTGCCGGTGTTGACCACGCCAAACCGCTCCGCATCGAACTGCGGGGTAAGTGAGGCCAACACCTCGATATCGCATCCGTTGCAGCTCGAACCGTCGTAATGAATAACCCACGGCGAGCGCGACATTTTATGATCCATGGATGCCGCCTCCTAAATAAACACATCGACGAGGATGGGCATAAGGTTGAGCCACCAGCGCCACGCCCCATCCGAGCCTAAAGCAGCTGCGCCAGGTGCTGCGTGCGAAGGTGTTGTCGATCAGTACCTCGACAAAATACGTCGCAGCCATCACGACCAGGGCGACCACCCAGCTCACCGGGTTGTCCCAAACAAAGAACATGCCCACCCACATCAAAAACAGCACGGTCTCGCACCAGTGCATAAGGGTCATCTTGGCCAGCGTGCCGCCGCTCATCTCGGTGGCGACGCCCTGGACAATCTCCTGATGCGCGTGATGCGAGTACGAAAGGTCAAACGGCGACTTGCGCAGCTTGATGGTAAGCACCGCGAGCAGTGCGAGGAAAATGGGCGCGCTGTACACGATGATGGGGGCCGACTGCCCCGTCACGGCGATGGAATCGAAGCTATCGGTGGCAAGATACAGGCCCACGCTCATCAGCAGAACGGCGGGCTCGTAACTCATAACCTGCAGCAGCTCGCGGTCGGCGCCAACCTGGGCAAACGGGCTTTGCGTCGAGGCGGACGCCAACACCACAAAGATCGCGGCAAGCGTCACCATAAAAGCGCACAGCAGCGTGTTGGAGCCCGACACAAAGATGCCGCCACCCACGACAGTAAAGATGAGCGCGCACGCCATGTAGGTATCGTCCATGGTATTTACGCTGGCGGGGGCCTTGCGCAGCAGCTTGGCGACGTCGAAGAAGGGCTGCAACAGGCGCGGGCCCACGCGGCCCTGCATGCGGGCCGAAAGCTTACGGTCAAGACCGTCGATCAGGCCGCCCACAAGCGGCGCAATCAAGGCAAACGCCACGGTGCCTATAAAGATGCCCACGACGCCCGAGCCTTCAAAATACTTGCCGCGCAGCACCGAGGGCGCGCTCATGGCAAGCCGCTCGGGCCCAATCCACGCGCAACACAGCAGCGCAAACAAGATAATGCTGCAGCACACGACGCTACCCGCGGGACCAATACGCTTCTCACCAAGGGCGTCCTCCGAGTACCAATTGCGCTTTTCGGCCTTCACCTCGTGTCCCATCGAGCCGCGGAAATGGCGATATTTGTCGGTTCCCACGCCCGAAAGGTACACGTTGACGTGCGGCTTATTGCTCACGCGGAACGACGTCAGCAGCACCACGGCGATAAAAGCCACGATAACCACCATCAGATACATGGCGTCCTTGCCGATAACGTACGGCACGCGTCCAAACACCATGGCGAGATAGGGCGACACCAGACCGCTCGAGATGAGCGGGAACGCCACGCAGCACAGAATCAGCAGCGCGGCGATGGTGTTGAGGGCCATCCATTCGGTCTTATGGACATTGACCTCAACGTTTTGAGCCGTGGGGTCGACGCCCGAAAGCTTGGCAAGCCACTTGCCCCAGAAGTAGAACGTCGCGGCAGAGCCAAAGGCCAGCACCATGATCATGAGCACGTTGCCAGTCTGCGCGAACGCCACCAGGGCGCCCCACTTGGACACGAGCATGCCAAACGGCGCCACAAACATGCCCATGATGCCCAGCATCATCAGACGCGTCAGGTGCGGCATGCGGCTGAACATACCGTCCATGTCCTCGATATTGCGGCTGCCGATATGATGCTCGGCCGTGCCCACGCACAGGAACAGCAGCGACTTGGCCACCGTATGGAACAGGATCAGGAAGATGGCGGCCCACACGGCCTCGGGCGCGCCGACGCCCAAGCAGGCACTGATGAGGCCCAGGTTGGAAATGGTGGAGTACGCGAGCACGCGTTTGGCGTTGCTCTGCGAGATGGCCATGAGGGCAGCGAGCAAAAACGTGATGGCACCCACACTCGTGACCATAAAGCCGGTCACGGGATAGATGGCATAGAGCGGGCTCAGCTTGACCATCAGGAACACGCCGGCTTTGACCATGGTTGACGAGTGCAGCAGGGCGCTCGTGGGCGTGGGGGCAACCATGGCGCCGAGCAGCCACGTGTGGAACGGCATCTGTGCGGCCTTGGTGAGTGCGGCGAGCGACAACAGGATGACCGGCATCACCAGCAGCGCGGATTGCGCGGTTCCGGCGCCGGAAAGCTCAATCATGCCCGAGATGGTCAGCGGCATGCCGTTAACGTGCAAGAACATAAGGCCCGCCAAAAACGCGATGCCGCCCAGCATGTTGAGGATGATCTGGGTAAAGGCGTTCTTGATGGCCTCGGGCGTGCGCGTGTAGCCAATCATAAGGAACGAGCACACGGTGGTGATTTCCCAGCCGCAGAACAGCCACTCAAGGTTGTCGCTCGTCACGATGACGAACATGGCCGAGAGGAACAGGAACATAAGCGCCAGGAACTGCGGGCGTCGGTCGGGCGCGGTCTGCCCGCGCAGTGCGGCCTCGTGCTCGTCATGGGCCTGGAAGTCCTTCATGTAGCCCAGGGCATACACGCAGATCAGGCTGCCGACGATACCGACGGCGAGGACCATGATCACGCTCATGTAGTCTAGGTAGAGCGGCGTCGCCGTGACGGCTTCGGCCGCAGGCAGCGTCATGGCTGCAAAGGCGAGCGAGCCCACCAGCTGGACTATGCCGAGCACCGTGGTAAGCACGCTCTTATATTTGTGCGCGTTGTACAGGATGACGGCGCACAGAATTACGTCGATGACGGAGCTGATGATCGAGAGCGCATGCGAGGTACCGGGGGCAATCTCAAAGCTCTGCGGACCCGTGCAAAAAAACATGACGGCGACTACAACTGTCACCGCCATGATAATGCCGGAGCCTATGAGTCCCACCGCATCGCGGGCGCGGTCACCGCGCGCGAGCAGCATGCCCAGCGCCGGTACCAG
>MNQC01000099.1:13565-26781 GCA_001915225.1 Collinsella sp. 60_9 | reverse complement strand
GGGTAAGGAAATACAGTAGCGTCATACCATCACTCCCCCATGCAAAAACGCTGCAATTGTTTAACGTTATAGCTCAATTGAGGAGTAGCGGCGGCAGGTTTTCGGTCAACTGGGGAGTTTTAGGCGTACGGGGTAAGGGCGCGTCCGCATTGGAGCAGAGGGGCGGCAAGAAAAATGCGCCCCCGTGGGCGCACCATCCCGTTCGCTATTCCGCCTTTTTAACGCGCGGCTTATCGACCAGTGCGGACTCACCGCTCTCGCGGTACTGACGGCACCAAGCCTTGACCGAAGACTCGCTGGGAATCTTGTGCTTGATCATGGCCTCGCGAACCGTCAAGCCGTTTTCCAGACGGTCCTTAACCACAGCGAGCTTTACGTCGTACGAATAGGTATGATGATGCGAACCGGCATTGAGAACGGCGTCGGCACCGCCCACGGCATACGCGCGGGCCCACTGACGAGCCGTGGCCTGGGGAATGCCAAGCTCCGCGGCGAGAGCGCGATGACCGACCCCCTCTTGGAGGATCTCGACGGCGCGCTGCCTAACCTCGGGCGCATGCGTGCGAGTCCTAGTTGCTTCCGACATACCTGCCACTTCTTAGCCTTAGCCGTTAATCTGCTTTCTTACGTGCAAGTTAGATAGTAGCATTTTACTGTTTGCTCAAAGCAGTTAATTAAAATAGACGCGGCGTTATCTGGGCATTTGGCACCAAATTACGACATTTCTTTATCGATTATTTACGCTGGTAGCTGACTCGCAGCTAATCGTCATTCGCTTGTCAGCAAAATTGGCATCTCTTTATGTCCTTTGGTATAGAGGATATAGTTATTAACCCCTCCCCCAATAATTTTGAGTGATCTGCAAGGCAGTAGACGTCCTCACTCCTCATGATTACCGCGCATTGCCATCCACCGGAGCAAAACAAAAAGGGCGGGACCTGCTGCGCTTGCAGGCCCCGCACCGGTTGACACCCGACGGGACACAGCCGGGCGAGACGAATCCGTGCTACCGCCCCGCCTGGCCGCGATGTTCAACTACAGCTCGTTGGCCGCGTGATACGCCGTGCGAATGGCGCTCGCAATGTCGGCGGTGCGCTCACCCGAGCAGTCGCCCACGCAGGTCACGGGCACCGTCACGCCATCCAGGTCAAACGCGTTGGCCTTGGAGCCCACGGCCATCACCACGTAATCGCAGGCGATCTTCACCGGCTCCTCGGTGCCGTCCTCGGTGGTGCGAACAGCCTCCACGCCCTCGTCGGTAATGGCGGTCAGGCGGGTCTTCACGTGCTGCTCCACGTTGTGCTCTGCAAAGTCGCTCATAATCAGCGGCAGAATGGTCTCGGACTCGCCCGCGGCAATCTTGTCGAGCATCTCCACGATCGCCACCTCGCAGCCGTGCTGCAGCAGGTACTCGGCAGTCTCGGTGCCCACCAGACCGCCGCCAATGACGGCGACGCGCCCGCTGAGCTCCACCTTGCCGGCCAGCACGTCCCAGCTCGAGACGACCTTGTCCGAGTCGGCGCCCGGAACGGGGATGACCACGTCGTGTGCGCCTACGGCCACAATCGCAGCGTCGGCGGCGTTGAGGTCCTCAGCGGTAGCGGCATGGTTGAGCTCAACCTTCACTCCCAGGCCGGGCAGAATCTTCTCGTAGTACTCAACCGAGCGCATGATCTCGTCCTTACGCGGAGGTGCAGCCGCCAGCACAATCTGGCCGCCCAGATGGTCGCTCGCCTCGTAAACGGTCACATCGTAGCCGCGCTTGGCCGCCACGCGCGCGGCCTCCAGGCCGGCAATGCCGCCGCCCACCACGGCGATCTTCTTGTCGCCCTCGCCCGGCTTGATGGCGATGGTCGCCTCGTCGCCGTTCTCGGCATTGAGCACGCACGAGATGTACTTGCGATTTTGAATCGCGTCGACACAGCCCTTGTTGCAGTTGAGGCACTCGCGGATGGGCTCACCCGTGGCGGCCTTCAGCGCAATGTCGGGGTCGCACATGAGCGAGCGGCCATAGGCGATGATGTCGGCCGCGCCGTCTTCCAGAATCTTCTCGCCGGCCTCGACCGAGACAACACGGCCGACGGTTGCCACCGGCACGGAGACCAGAGCCTTGACGCGCTCGGCCACGGGCAACGTCCAGTTGTAGGGCATGGCGCCCATGGGCGGAATGGTGTCGCCCATGTTGCCGGTGTGGTTGGCCTGTGCGACCTGGATCATATCGATGCCCGCGCCCTCGAGCAGCTTGGCGAACTCGCAGGCCTCGTCGGGCTGCAGGCCGCCCTTGCCGCGCGGCGTGCCGTCGGGGTTCTCCATAATTGTACTCCCCATCAGCTGCGGCGCGGCTTCCTTAATGGCAGCGACGACCTCCAGCGCGTAGCGAACGCGGTTCTCGAACGAGCCACCGTACTCGTCGGTGCGCTGGTTGAGGATTGCCGAGCACAGCGAACCCACCAGGCGGTCGCCGTGGACCTCGATAGCGTCGATCCCGGCCTGCTGTGCGCGAGCGGCCGAGGCAGCGATGGCCTCCTTGATCTGGGTGAGCTGCTCTACGCTCGCCTCGTTCACAAAGTGCTGCATGTCGTGATGCAGCTTGGCGTAGGCCTGGTTGCGGATCTCGTTGGACTCGGCCATCTTGGCGGCAAAGGTCTCCTCGTCGCCGGCGGCCTTGGCCTCCTGCGCGGCCTTGGCGGCGGCCATGGATCCCATGACCATGCGGCCGACGCCGGGCACGTCGTACTCGGGGTGGAACAGCTGCAGCGCGACCTTGGCGCCGTGCTTGTGGACGGCATCGGCCAGGGCCTTAAACGTGGGGATTTGGGCGTCGGTCGCCAGCTTGGGCGTGGGGCTTGCGGTCATGACGGGAGCAACGTCGCCGATGACGATGTAGCTCACGCCGCCACGGGCCAGGCGCTCGTAAAAAGCCAGGCTGCGCTCGCCAATGGAGCCGTCGCGCTCCTCGTAGCCGGTGGTCAGCGGCGGGAACATAATGCGGTTTTTGAGCTCAAGGGGGCCAACCGTAATGGGCTGAAGCAGCTTGGATGCAGGTGCGGTCATGGACATTCCTCTCTTGTAGGCGCGGCGGCGATGATGCCGCGTAGTTGTCTAGAGGATATGGCATGGGAATACAACAGCGCAACGGAAATCGGCGGATAACAGGTAGCGGCAGGTGGATGGGGCGGGGCGGCCCGTCGGTTTATCTCAATCTGTAACAGTTACGCGGCAAAACCGGGTCTTACTGTTACAAATCAAGGTATTCCTCTCAACCCATCCTCAACAATCTAGATCTGTAACATCTAGACCTACTTTTGACCCCAACCTGTTACAGATCGAGACAAACCAAACCCGCCTGCTAGAAAATCTCAATCTGTAACGGTTACTCGGCAAAAACCGTCCCTCGTGTTACAGATTTAGACAAACACGACCAAGCCCACCGGTATATCTCGATCTGTAACACCTAGCCGCCCAAATCGGGTCTAGATGTTACAGATCGAGATTTTGTTTGAGAGGCCGAGAATTGGATCGAAAACACGGTCCCGAAATAACAAAAAAGCTCGCCGGCTAGGCCGACGAGCTGCAAGTTCTTGGTCGCGGGGGCAGGATTTGAACCTACGACCTCCGGGTTATGAGCCCGGCGAGCTACCAGACTGCTCCACCCCGCAATGTCTGGGCGCTTCATGTGCGCAAGAAAGAATATTACGCGGGAGTTCGGTAAGCGGCAAGGAAAATCTCGTAGAGCATAATTCCTTCATATTTAAAACCCCTCAGCCCCTATCACCGTAAACGAATCGCAGCCGAGCGCCGTCGGCGGCGCGTATACAATGGTGCGCGTCCTTTGAGTAGACATGCTGCTCGCTATCGATATGGGAAACACGCAGACGGCCATGGGCCTGTTTGACGGAGACGAGCTGGTGCAGTCGTGGCGTATGCCCACCGACCGCTCCTATACCGCCGACGAGATCCACGTGCGCCTGATGGGTTTCTTTAAGATGTACGGCCTTTCGCTCGATGCGGTCGACGCAATCGCCTTTGCGGGCGTGGTGCCGCAGCTCTCGCGCGAGTGGCACGCCGTGGCCGACCGCATTGCCGCGGACGCCATCGTCATCGGGCCGCAGACGGCCGCGGTGACCAAGCTGCGCGCGGCGCGCCCCCAGGCCGTAGGTGCCGATCGCGTCGCCAACGCCGTTGCGGCCGAGACTTTCTACGGCGCGCCGGCAATCGTGGTGGACTTTGGCACCGCGACCAATATCGACGTCATCGATGAGGACGGTTATTACATTGGCGGAGCGATCGCGCCGGGCATCCGCATCTCCATGGACGCGCTTGCCGCCCGTGCCGCCAAGCTCGCCAGCGTGCCGCTCGAGGCGCCCGAGCACGCCATCGGCCGCGATACCGAGGAGTGCATCAAGGTCGGCGCCGTAACGGGCGCCGCCGCCATGGCTGAGGGCCTGGTCGCGCGCATGAAGCGCGAGCTGGGCCGCGAGGATGCCACCGTTATCGCCACGGGCGGTCTCGCCAGCATCGTCGCCGATTCGACCGATGCCTTCGACGTGGTCGACGGACAGCTCACCATCAAGGGTATCTGCGAAATCTACCGCCGCATGCAGGAGCTGGGATAGGACAGGGGCTTAAGTCGAGCACGAGCGCGAGCGGCGAACTAGGCAACGCATCGGCCCTATTCCTCAAAATCGAAAGATTTTCAGTTTTGAGGAATAGGGCTTTCTGCTAGGCCTCGTCGCACAGCCACCTCGCCAGGTCCACGATCTGCACTCCGTCGCGATCCGTGGCCTCGTGATGCGTGCGGGCGAGAATCATCTTGGGATACGCATCGCCAATGCTCAGCAGTGGCGAAATCTCGCGTTCAAATGTCTTATCCGAGCTGATGTCGTCGCTCACCTGAATGTAGAGTTTCTCGCTCCGCTTGATTGCTACAAAGTCTATTTCCTTTTTATAGAGCACGCCGACGTATACCTCGTATCCGCGACGCAGCAGCTCGATTGCCACCATGTTCTCGTATACGCGTCCCCAATCCATATCACGTGTACCAAGAAGCGCATATTTAAACGCATGGTCCGCCAGATAGTACTTCTCGCCGCTCTTAAGGTATTTTTTGCCGCGAATGTCGTACCGACGAACTTTATAGAAGGCAAACGCATCGCACAGGTACCCCATGTACGTGCCGACCGTCTTGTTCGTAATCTTTAGCCCATCCGCATTTAATGCATCAGTAATGTTGCGTGCCGACGTAATGTTGGAAACGTTGTCCATCATGTAATCGGCAATGCGCAGCAGCGCCGATTCGTTTCTCACGTTATGCCGCTGCACGATATCTCTCACAATGAGCGTCTTGAAGACGTTGGAGAGATATTGATAGCGCTGCTCCTGCAGTGGATAAGGGTAAGAGCCGGACATACCGCCGGTTCTCGCGTACTCATCGAAGTCGCGGTCGACCTCGCCCTCGTCGCCATAGAGACGATACTCCTCAAACGAGAATGGGAAAACCTCGATCTCGAACGTACGCCCCGTAAAGAGCGTCGACAGATCGCTCGACAGCAAAAAGGCATTCGATCCGGTGATGAAGATGTCGTACTGCTCGGATGCGTGAAGGCTGTTGATCGCACGCTCAAAACCGTCGCACATCTGAACTTCATCGATAAGCAGAAAGTTTTGTTTGCCGGACACTCGATGCTCTTTTACATAGGCGAGCAGCGCGCGATACTCGAGCAGGTTCTCGAACTCATCGAGGTTGTAGTTGATATGGATGACATTCGAATTGGACAGATGTGCCTCCACGTAATCGCGGAGGGCCTCGAGCAATTTTGATTTACCGCTACGACGGATGCCCGTGATGACCTTGATGTCCGGCACGCCAATAAGACTCGTCAACGTGTCCATATATGACGTTCTATTGATGAGTTTCATCGGGGCCTCCTCGCGGTCTTTTATCGCTATTCCTCAAAACTGAAAAATTTTCAGTTTTGAGGAATAGGCTCTATAGCGAATATACCTCGCGAAAGACCGAGCCGCCTTAATCCTATTCCTCAAAAACGAAAATTTTTCAGTTTTGAGGAATAGGGCGCTGGCAACCCATTCCCCAGATAGGCGAAACCCTCCCCGGCACAGGCCGAGGAGGGTCTTGTTGTCATGTCTATCTTTGGGCGCGAACGCCCCGCGTTACAGCCCGCGAATGCGCACGGCCTCGGGCGGAAACTCCTGCTCGCCGGCATCGGTCTTGATGGTCGCGCGGCCCCAGATGTCCAGGCCCGCAAACACACCGACCGCAAGCGGCAAACCGTTGGGCGACACCGCCGCAACTTGGCGGCCCAGCAGCGGCACCATGTCGAAGTACTCGCCCAGCACGGGAGCCAGCGGGCCTGCGGCGCCTTGCGGTGTGTTGGCAACAACCGCCCAGGCGCCCACGCGGGCCAGCACGGCGGCGGCCAGCGCCTCAACCAGCGCTTCGTCAGCCACGTCCACACCAAGCTCGCTCAGCGCCGAACGCTCAATATCAACCGTCACCGCGGCAAACATGCCCGCGGCACCGGCACCGCCGTTGACGGCGACGCGCGCGAGCGACGTCTCAAACGCAGGCGCGCCGCACACGATGTCACTCGGCCACTGGATGCCCACCTTACCGGCAAGGCCCAACCCCGGCGTCGAAGCCGTGCCCACAAGCGCGTCCATCATGCCCATCGCCGCCACAAACGGCAGGCCGTGGAAGGCGTGCATATTCACATCCGGACGCACGACCAGCGAAAACGTCAGCGAAGCATCGCCCGCGCTCCATGCGCACCAGCCCGCGGACACGCCCTCGCGGCCCGCGTCACGTGCCGCGTCGAGCTCGGTACCGGCGGCAACAGCATTCATCTCGATCATCTACATACGCCCCAATTCGCCCACGATATGGCCCACGCGATCCTCGGGCTCCTTGACCTCGACACCGTTGTAGCGGAAGAACCGCGCCGGGTCGTGCATCAGGTCCTCGAGCGGCACCAGCACAAAGTCACGCTCGCCGATCAGCGGATGCGGCAGGCGCAGCTTTTTGCCGCCGTGGGTCTCGCCGTCCATCCACAGCAGGTCCAGGTCGATGGTGCGCGGGCCGTTGGCCTTGGCCTTTTTGGAACGGTCGCGCCCCAGCTCAGCCTCGATCTTCATGAGCTCGTCGAGCAGCACCAACGGCGCCAGCTCGGTCTTGATCTCGATGACGGCGTTGGCAAATGCGTCCTGGCGCGTCTCGTAGGCCGGCTCGCTCTCGTAGATGCGCGAGCAGTTGGACACGCAGGTGAGCGGGATCTCGGCGATCATGTCGCGCGCGGCGCGGATGTTGTCGCAACGATGCCCCAGGTTGGAGCCCACGGCCACAAACGCACGGCGCGGTTGCGGTTTGGCGACAGCCCAGTAACCGTTCAGGAACTGCGCAAAGCCAGTGACGTCGTGAACGCGCACGATGTTGGCACCGGCCTGGATAGCGCCCAGGCACACGCCAAACGTGGCGGCATCGCGCGCGGCGGCCTCGGTCACGCCCGAGACGGCGCCCACAAAACGCTTGCGCGACACGGCGCACATGAGCGGATAGCCCAGCGACGCCATCTTGGCGGTCTCGCGCTGGATGACGATGTCCTCGTTGGCCGTCTTGCCAAAGCCCGGACCGGGATCGATGCAGATGCGGTCGCGCGACACGCCGGCATGGATGAGCGTACGAGCCTGGTCGGACAGAAAGCCCATGACACGGCGCATGATGGGCGCCGAATCGGGCAGGGTAAAGCGGCGAAGCTGAGAGGTAGGCACGTAGGCCTCCTCGCGACGGGCGCTGCGGCGCATCATGGCGGCCAGGTGGTCATTGGGCTCCGGCGCGGGCTCAGGGGTCACGGCGGTCTCGGCGACAGGGACGGCCTCTTCGGCGGCCGATGCCCCCTGCTTCTGCTCGTCCGTAGGCTCGGGCGCGGGCTCCGGATCGCCAAACGGCAGTGAGGGCTGTACCACACCGCCCGGAAGCTTGGCCTCAACCTTGGGCTCGCCCAGCAACTTGCCGCGACGGCGACGGGCCGGCTTCTCGGCCTCGCGCGCGGCCTCGGCAGCCGCTTCGCGTGCCTTCTCGGCAACAAACGCCGCAGCCGTGGTATCGAGCTGCCCCGTTGCGTGCGTGCGGGTGGGCGCGGCGACCTCGCCGGCATGCATCACGATGACGCCGCAGGTACTCGTCTTAACAAACTCGACCATCTTGGGATCGGTGAAGCCCGTCACGTCGTTGACGATCGAGGCGCCGCAGCGCACGGCCGCCTTGGCAACCGCCACATGACGCGTGTCGATCGAGACGATGGCGCCCTCCTTGGCCAGTGCGCGCACCACGGGCAGCACGCGGCGAGCCTCCTCGTCGGGGTTGACCGGGGTAAAACCAGGGCGTGTGGACTCGCCGCCCACGTCGATGATGTCGGCGCCGGCGTCGAGCATCGCCAGGCCGTACTCGATGGCGGCATCGGGGTCGAAGTGCTCCCCGCCATCGCTAAACGAATCGGGCGTCACGTTGAGGACGCCCATGATGCGCGGACGGTCAAAGCTGAGCTCGTACTTTCCGCACCGCCATGTCTTGCTGTCGTTCGCCATGAACATCCTCCTAAAATGCCCACGCCGCCGAGCTTGGGGAGCTGGCGGCGGGGTCGCTTTGCACTCAGTCTTTCTATTGTATCCGCGCGCGCGGGCTAGAACGCAAACGCGGCCGCGATGTCGCAAGAAATCAGCAGGTCGGCATTTGCATCCTGATCGGTGGGAGCAAGGTTGCATATGGCCAGCGTATCGCCGGTAAAGTATCGCGTAAGGCCTGCCGCCGGATACACCACGAGCGAGGTCCCGCCCACAATGAGGGCATCGGCCGCGGCGATGGCGGCAACGGCACCGGTCAACACATGCTCGTCGAGTGGCTCTTCGTAGAGCACCACATCGGGCTTGATGCGGCCGCCGCACGCGGGGCACGCGGGCACGCCCGCGGCATCCTCGTGCTCGCGCGAGCAAATCCACTCGGCGCTATAGACCGCGCCGCACGACTGGCAAATGTTGCGATGGACCGATCCGTGCAGCTCGAACACTCGCTGTGAGCCGGCCATCTGATGCAGGCCGTCGATGTTTTGCGTCACCACGGCGTCGAGCTTGCCGGCGCGCTCCAGCTCGGCCAGTTTGGTGTGGCAGCGGTTGGGCTTAGCGTTAAGCGCGATCATCTTGGTGCGGTAAAAGTCGAAGAACTCCGCAGGATGCGCCTCGTAAAAGCTATGCGACAGCATGGTCTCGGGCGGATAGGCAAACTGCTGGTGATACAGACCGTCCACGCTGCGGAAATCGGGGATGCCGCTTGCCGTGGAAACACCCGCGCCGCCAAAGAAGACCACGCGCTTGTGGGTGTCAAACAGATCCGCCAGGGCGGCGGAGGCCTGTTTGGGGTCCGATATTGCCTGCGTCATATGAGTCCTCCGTCCGTGTCTCCGGGACGGCGGCGTTCGCACTATCACTCGCGGACTCCGCCCCGCTCTTGTTGCGTTAATCTTAAGCCTGCCAACCCCGTCGAAAGGACACCATGCCTCAGACTTACACTTTCGCCTCGTGGAACGTCAACGGCCTGCGCGCCGTGCTCAAAAAGGACCCGAGCTTTATCCAGATCGCGCAAGAACTCGACGTCGATATCCTGGCGCTGCAAGAGACCAAGCTGCAGGAGGGCCAGGTCGATATCGACCTGCCCGGCTATCACCAAACCTGGAGCTACGCCGAGCGTAAAGGCTATTCAGGTACCGCGGTCTTTAGCCGCCAGGAACCACTGCGCGTGCTGCACGCCGACGCGCTGCTACCCTACGCCGGCGAGGGCGAGGCGGCCGAGCTCGTCGCCCAAGCCGCAACCGAGGGCCGCGTCTGTGCGCTCGAGTTCGACAAGTTTTGGTTTGTGGATGTCTACACGCCCAACGCGCAAAACGAACTCGCGCGCATCGATGTGCGCATGGCCTGGGACGATGCCTACCGCGGCTTTTTGAGCGCGCTTGAGCGCGAGACCGGCAAGCCCGTCGTAACTTGCGGCGACTTTAACGTGGCACACGAGGAGATCGACCTTAAGAACCCCAAGTCCAACCGCGGCAACGCCGGCTTTTCGGACGAAGAACGCGGCAAGTTTACCGAGCTGCTCAACGCCGGGTTTACCGATACCTGGCGCGCGGCAAACCCCGACGTCGAGGGCGTCTACAGCTGGTGGAGCTACCGCTTTAATGCCCGCAAGAACAACGCAGGCTGGCGCATCGACTACTTCCTGGTAAGCGACGCAATCGCCGACAACGTACGCGACACCGGTATCCGTGGCGACATCTTCGGCAGCGACCACTGCCCCGTCACCCTCACGCTAGAGCTCTAGCCCCAAGTAATTCCTGGGGGACAGAGGAAAACAGACCATGTGACCCCTCTCCCCCTATAAGTTGCGGTGGAATAGTTCCTGTTTGGGCAGCAAATAGCCAAAAACGAGAACTATTCCACCGCAAGTTCGCGAGGGAACGCGAAATGCCCTACAGTCCGTATTTCACGACGACGCGGTTGATGCGACGGCACCAGGGCTTGTACAAGGCGGCCAAAAACACGCAGGTCGCAAGGCCGTGCGTAATATCGAACGGCACTGCCGTGGCAAGACGTGCCACGGCGCCCGCCCAAGTAAGCGGCTGTACAAAACCAATGATGTCATACGCGTTAATCACGACGCCATAGAGCAAGCCCGACGCAAAGCCGTACGCCAGCAGCGCCGGCAATCGCACGGTGCCGTCGGCGCGGTCGAACGCACCCGCATGCGCCAGCACACCGCCAACGTATCCCACGAGCCCCCAGGCATACATCTGCCACGGCGTCCACATGCCCTGTCCAAAAAAGAAATTGCTGGTCAGCGCCGCCAGCGCGCCAACCATAAAACCATTGCGGCGACCAAGCGTCGCCCCCGCGATAATGGCGATAGCGCTCACCGGTTTAAAGTCGGGAATGGGCCCAAACAGGATGCGCCCCGCCGCCGCCAGCGCCGCCAGCACCAGCGTGGGCATAATCTGGCGCAAACCCGGACGAGATGCCTCGTAACCCGCAAAGAACAGTGCAAGCACCAGCGCCGCTACAACCAGCATGGCAAGCGCCGCCTGCTCAATGCCCGCCAGCAACGCCGCAGCCATCACCGCTGGCACCGCCAGCAGCAGCGGGATCTCCAGTTTTGTAAGCAGGCGCGCGACGCGATAATCCGTCATCCCATCACGCTCTATAAAACACGTTGTCGGCAAAGAAGTCGGCCGGCGGCTCCATGCAGGCGATCTCACCGTCAAACATCATGGCAATGTCATCGGCAACCTGCTCGGCAAAATCCAGATCGTGCGTGGCCATAATGACGGCGCCGCCAGCCTTCGCATGGTCACGCAGGGCGCGAGCGATGATGCGACGGCTCTCCAGGTCCAAGCCCTTCGTGGGCTCATCGAGCAGCAGCAGCTCGGGGCCAATCAGCAGCAACTTTGTCAGTGCGAGCAACTGGCGCTGTCCGCCCGAGAGGTCGTAGGGGTGGCGCGTCTCCAGACCGCCCAATCCCAGTTGCGTCGCACGCTCCCGCGCCAAGTTCTCGTCATATCCGCAGGTCGAAGCCCATTCTATCAGCTCATCGCGAACCGTCTCGGCAACCAGCAATGCTTTGGGATTCTGAGGCAGCAGCGCCGCCGAGGCCGCCCCGCGCACCATGCGGCCGCGCTGCAACTTGACCGTCTTGGCCAGCACCGAAAGCATCGTCGACTTACCGCATCCGTTGCCGCCCACGATCGCATGCACCGCACCGGCCGAAAACGACGTATCGAGCCCACGCAACACCCAGCCGGACGCTCGATCGTAGCGAAACCAACCTTCCGACAGGGTGGTAGCCGACCCAGCGTGCATTTTTTGGAGTATTCTGCTTCCACCCGTGCGCGGGAAGGCTTCCGAGCCGTTCTCGAGCGACGTTTGCGCCACAAATTCAGACGATTTGTCCAATTCCGAACTTTTTTTCGCGCTCGATACGTCCCCGGGCGGCTCCAGAGAGCCCAAATTGTCCTCACGCCTGCTGAATACTCCTTTATTTGCACATCGGATGGCACCCCACCCCAACATGTCATCGGAAAACAGCGATTCTCGGCGTCCCAAAGAAGCCATATCCGCCACCTCGCGCACGCGACCGTCCTCAATCCGGTACGCACACGTCGCGTATTCGAGCATTGGGCGTGGCTGATGCGTCGCCACAACAACCGTGCAGCCCAGCTCGCGATTCACACGAAACAGCGCGTGCAGGAAATTCTTCTCCGCAACCGGATCAAGCTGAGACGTGGGCTCGTCGAGTAGCAGCACACGCGGACGCAGCGCCAGGACGGCCGCAAGCGACAGCAGCTGCTTGCGACCGCCCGAAAGCGTGTCAGTATCGCGGTGAAGCCAATCTTCCAGCCCAAAGAAATAGCTGGTCTCAGCTACGCGACGGCGCATCTCATCACGCGCTAGCCCCAAGTTTTCCAGGCCAAACGCCATCTCGTGCCACACGGTTTCGCACACGATCTGGTTCTCGGGATCCTGGAACACATAACCCACGCGCTCCGCCGATGCCCGCACATCCATGTCGGCGACGGGCTCGCCCAGCACGCGCAGCTCGCCGGAGCGCGTACCAGCAGGCGCGATCTCGGGCTTGAGCAGCGACAGCAGCGTCGACTTGCCCGAACCGGTACCGCCAACAAGCAGTGCAAACGCACCTTGGGGAACAGACCAGTCGAGCCCCTCGAGCACCGCAGCATCAGCATCGGGGTAGGCAAAGCTCAGGCTCCGCACCTCAATCGCCGGCGCGGCCGAGCCATATGCCACACCCGCCGCCGAGCTCCTATCAAACCGAGCCATCAGCCAAACCTCTTCTCATCAATCGCGTGCAACGCGCTAGGCAGCACCATCCAGGCAGCGTACGCGACATAGCCCGGCCACGGCGCCGGCACCGAGAGCTGCGGATAAAACGAATACTGCGTCGTCGCGGTCCACGCCACTGTCACCGTGACCACGCCAAACAGTGCAAGCCCAACCAGCGCAGCAACATCGCCGCGCCCCAGTCGATACCGCGCATACGTCGTA
Organism: Collinsella sp. 60_9; assembly: GCA_001915225.1. Classification (GTDB taxonomy): domain Bacteria; phylum Actinomycetota; class Coriobacteriia; order Coriobacteriales; family Coriobacteriaceae; genus Collinsella. The sequence continues at coordinate 13,665 of MNQC01000099.1, read as the reverse complement.
CGACGCGTCGCGGCACCCCACCCGCGTGAGCGCATCGCGTCCGCGCGCTCCAGCGAATCTTCCATGCCCCAGCCCATCAACACACTCGATGCCCGCAGGC
>MNQC01000099.1:7887-13560 GCA_001915225.1 Collinsella sp. 60_9 | reverse complement strand
CCGGCGCGCGCCCCGGCACGTCAATCGCATCTTGCACCGCCAGCACCGTGCGGCCGCGGCGCAAAAACTGCGGGATAAGCCTCATGCACATCGAGATCATGAGCGCGATCACCGGTGCGGCGTTACCCAAAAGCGCGAGCACCTTGTCGTATTCGAGCATCGACGCCGCGGCCTCAAACCACAGCACGCTCGCCACAAACAGCCCACCCATGCACAGGCCATATACCATGCTCTCCAGATACACCGCGCGCATGCCAATACGAAACAGCTCCGTCGAGCCCGAGGCGCTAAACAGCGGATTGAGCACCGCGATAATCAAAATCACCGGCAGCTGCCAGCGAAGCGCCCCCAACGTGCGCGCAGCACCGCGCGTCGCAAGCCCGTACGCCAGCCCACCCGCAAGCGACAGCGCGATCAGCACCGGTTGCATCGAGAACATGGTGAGCCCCAGCGTCAGCACCATGTAGAGGGCCGGCACAGCCGGATGCGACATCGAGAACGCCGCGACGGGCTCGCCGCCAAACTCCTCTCGCATGTTGTCCACGGGCACCCCCGTCCCCTCGCTCAAACGACAGCTCCGCAGCACCGCCGCCATGCACGGCCAGCGCAAACGCCACGCCGGCGGCGCAAGCCTCAACCGCCGCAATCCAATCGTTACGCGCTCAACATATGCCTGCGGTATCATATTGCGCCGTGTATCGTTTCCAAGCACACGTCTCTATAACGTAACAGGAGATCACATGGACGCAACCGCAATTATCCTCGCCGCCGGCGAGGGCACCCGCATGAAGTCGAACCACTGCAAGGTTTCGCACAAGATCCTGGGCAAGCCCATGGTTCAGTGGATCGTCGACGCCACCATCAAGGCCGGCTGCAGCCGCGTCGTGGTCGTCATCGGCAGCCACGCCGACGAGATGCGCGCCCTCATCGACGGCGCCTACGCCAACAGCGCCACCAAGGTCGAGTGCGTCGAGCAGACCGAGCGCCTGGGTACCGGCCACGCCGTGAAGGTCGCGCTCGAGGCCTGCGGCATCACGCAAGGCCCCGTCGTCGTGCTCAACGGCGACTTGCCGCTCATCACCGCCGACACCGTCGCCAAGTTCGCGCAGACCGTCGCCACCGGCGAGCTCGCCTGCACCGTCATGACCATGACCCCGCCCGACCCCTTTGGCTACGGCCGCATCAAGCTGGGCGCCGACGGCCAGATCGAGCGCATCATCGAGCAGAAGGACTGCACGCCCGAGCAGGCCGCCACGCTGCTGGAGTGCAACGCCGGCTGCTACGCCTTTGACGGCGCGCAGCTCGCCGCACACATCAACGAGATCGGCAACGACAACGCGCAATCCGAGTACTACCTGCCCGACATGCTCGAGATCCTCAAAGGCCACGGCCAGGCCGTCTCCATCTTCCACTGCGACGACTACCGCGACGGCTTGGGCGTCAACAGCCGCATCCAGCTCGCACAGCTCACCGCCATCGCGCGCGACCGCATCAACGAGCACTGGATGGCCGAGGGCGTTACCTTCATCGACCCCACGCAGGCCTGGATCGGCCCCGATGCCGTTATCGGCCGCGACACCGTCGTGTGGCCGCAGACGCATCTGATCGGCCACGTCACCGTGGGCGAGGAGTGCCAGCTCGGCCCCAACAGCCGCCTCACCGACACCACCGTCGGCAGCGGCTGCACCATCGATGAGACCATCGCCATCGAGGCCGTCATCGAGAACGGCGTCGACTGCGGCCCGCGCGCCTACCTGCGCCCAGGCACCCACATGCTCGACGGATCCAAGGCCGGCACGCACGTGGAGATCAAGAAGTCCACGATCGGCGAGGGTTCCAAGGTGCCGCACCTGTCCTACATCGGCGACACCACCATGGGCTCCGGCGTCAACGTGGGCGCGGGCTCCATCACCTGCAACTACGACGGCGTGCACAAGCACAAGACCGTCATCGGCAAGGATGCCTTCATCGGCTCCGACACCAGGATGGTCGCGCCCGCCCAGATTGGCGACGGCGCGCTCGTGGCCGCCGGCTCCGTCATCACCGAGCCGGTCCCGGCAGACGCACTTGGCCTGGGTCGTGCCCGCCAGATAAATATTGAGGGCTGGGCCGCCGATTATCGCCGCCGTCTGCACGAGGACGACGAGGTATAACGTTTTACCAAGCATCTAAGGAGCTGTTCCATGGGGGCGGCTCCTTTTTCTATCGTGACCTGCGCGGCCGGATGAGTGGTCGGTTCGTGTCCGTTGACGGTAAAGACGTTATCAAGACTCGATAAACCCCGCCGCGCGGTTACAATGCAAAAAGGCATCTATATGGCATTCGATGTATAAAGGAGAAGGGTAATGCCGATTAATGATCCCGAGAAGTCGGAGAATATGCGCAAGTCCATCCGCGTGTATTCCGGTTCCTCCAACCGTCCCCTCGCTCAGAAGATCGCTGAGTACCTTGGGGTCGAGCTTTCGGGCCTTACGCTAAAGCAGTTCGCCAACGGTGAGATTTACGCCCGCTACGACGAAACCGTCCGCGGCGCATGGAGCTGCTCATCGCCACCGGCGCTGCCAAGCGCGCATCCGCCCGCTCCATCACCGCCGTCATCACCCACTACGGCTATGCCCGCCAGGACCGCAAGGCCGGCCCGCGTGAGCCCATCACCGCCCGCCTCGTCGCCAACCTGCTCGAGCGCGCCGGCGTCAACCGCATCATCACCCTCGACCTGCACCAGGGCCAGATCCAGGGCTTCTTTGATATCCCGGTCAACCACCTGTCCGCACTGCCGCTGTTTGGCCAGTACTACAACGACATGCACTTCGACACCGACAACCTGGTTGTCGTCTCCCCCGACGTGGGTCGCGCCAAGGCCGCCAAGAAGCTGTCCGACATGCTCGGCTGCGATCTGGCCATCGCCCACAAGGGCCGTCCGCGCCACAACGCCGCCGAGGTCATGGGCATCATCGGTGACATCAAGGGCAAGACCTGCATCATCAACGACGACATGATCGACACCGCAGGCACCCTGTGCGCCAACGTCAAGGAGCTCAAGGCTATGGGCGCTGGCGATATCTACGTCTGCGCCACCCACGGTATCTTCTCCGGTCCGGCCATCGAGCGTCTGAACGACGCCCCGATCGTCGAGTGCCTCGTCACCGACGCCATTCCCGTCGAGGTCGGCGGCAAGATCAAGACCATCTCGGTCGCCGAGGAGTTCGCTCAGGCCATCTCCGCCGTTTACCACGAGGAGCCCGTCTCCACGCTCGTCGGCGGCGACTTCGCGCTGTAGCCTGCCGCACATCGCATCATCTTTGATACTTTTAAAGGGTCGGAAACTCGCTTCCGACCCTTTTTCTATCCCTCGCCAACCTTCCCTGGACAATTAGTTCAGATACGTATTTTTTAAAGCTCCAAAGGGCCGTTCGGAGCCTTCTGAGCTCCCCGGCGGATGCCATGCCGCCCAAAGCTCATCTTTTTCGAGTACAACCGCCGCATCTTTACCCTCAAATCGCCCTCGAAGGCCCTTAGAAACGTCTCGAACGCCCGCCGCCTTATACGTATCTGAACTAACTGTCCAGTAGCTATCGTCAACCTTCGCGGCAGAGCTCAATTTTCCGCAATCCCCTCAACCGATTCCACCGATTTCATAACACCCAGCCGTTCGTGGCGCGCAGCGCCCCGCTGAGCGAAAAGAACGGCATGGCGGTCGCATTCTGCCGCCAACTTAGTACGTTATAGCTATGACGACCGTGATTTCACATTTCTCCGCCCTCCGCGCAATTCGTCGCGCACGACGGGCGTACTCTGCCCTACCCTGGGACTCCGTTGATAGCGAACAGCAAGCACAGGCCTTGGCTAGCTGTATTCCCAACAATGACGCGATAGACTTTGGCGCACTTTCGATACTCGACGCCTGGAATGAAGATGATTCCGAACTGCTCGATCTTCTCGTTTCAAACGAAGACAACAGACGCCCCGACAAGCGACTTCTTCAGCATATTCTCTCCGCTTCGCTTCCTGAAGGTGCAATTATGCACGTCGAGGCCGACATCTACGCAACGTCTCCTGCCATGACAGCCATGCTTTGTTCCAAAAATGAATCAGTCGCCAAAACCTTGATGCTTCTCATGGAACTGCTCGGAACCTACTCCCTTCCTCCCGGGGCAACATACCCCATTGCTTATGACGACATCTGGCCCAAGGGCGATGTCTACGAAGCGATGGACGACCTCGATTGCCGGGACGACCAGTCGGCGACCGAACAGCAGAACGAAACCCGCTATGAACAAGCGCACTACAAATGCGAGCCCGCCACGACCATCGAAGAGCTCGAGGCGGTCGCACGGTTCGCCAAAAGTAGCTCATACGCCTCGTTTCGCACGGCAGTCAAACTCGCCCGAGCTGGATCCGCATCCCCAGCCGAATCCCTAATGTTTGCCGTTCTCGGAGCGCCCATGCGCTTTGGCGGATTCGGATGTTGCAGCCTGCCCATGGGAGGCCTGCTACTCAACTATCGAATCGACTTCGACACTCTTGCGGTTAACATGTCCTCCGGCATCCCTTACGCCATCTGCGACCTATATTGCCCGGCCGCCGGAGTCGACAACGAATACAACGGAATTGGGCATGAGCTTCAAAACGCTCGCATCCACGATGGCAATCGAAATAATGGCCTCAAGGCAATGGGCATCCACGTCCTGGTTATCAATCGCGACCAAATGAAAGACCTTGTTGCACTCGAAGCCTTCGCCCAAACGATGCATCGACTCGCAGGAGTCCGATTCCGATATCGCATCAAGGGCTATCGCAAGCGTCAGGCCGCTTGGCTCAACGCCCTGCGGGCCGGAATCGGCCTCGCGCCGGTCTAAAAGACTTTTACCCAGTGTTACCTAGCATGGCTGGACAGTTAGTTCAGATTTGTATAAAAAGACGGCTAATATCGAGGTAGTTTGCCGCCATCCCGGCGCCAGTCACCTCATTTGAAGACTCGAAAGATCTGAAATAGCGCAAAATGTGCTCCCCAAAGCGCCGTGGCAGTTCCGCGGTCCCAATTTTGACAGTCAAAGACCTCTTGGTTTATACAAATCTGAACTAACTGTCCACCCCGGCTTCTGACGACTGCCCAAACGCCCTCATACAGCCTCAATCACCCGCCATTTGACAGCAGCAACGGGGTCGCTCACCATAGCAGGCGACAAATCAACGAAAGGATGAACATGGCAGCTGCACAGCCGCTTAAGATTCGCATGGTTGCCGGACTTGGCAACCCTGGCGAGGAATATGCCGAGACCCGTCACAACGCTGGTTTCAAAGCAATCGACGAGCTGGCCCGTCAGGCCGGCGTCACGTACTGGAAAAACCAAGCAGGCGCCGAGATCGCGCTCATCAACATCAACGATCCCGAGGAAGAGGGCGGCAAGCGCCAGATTGTACTGGTCAAGCCGCAGTCGTACATGAACACCTCGGGCGGGCCCATCTCCAAACTCTGCCGCGAGTACAAGATCAAGGCCGAGGAGCTGCTCGTCATCCACGACGAGCTCGATATTCCCGCCGGCGACGTGCGTGTTAAGGTGGGCGGCGGCCATGCCGGTCACAACGGCCTGCGTTCCATCATCGATAAGATGGGCAGCCGCGACTTCAGCCGCATCCGCACCGGCATCGGCAACCCTCCCGGCAAGATGG
>MNQC01000099.1:7064-7878 GCA_001915225.1 Collinsella sp. 60_9 | reverse complement strand
CGTCGCCGACTACGTGCTTAAGCAGCTGCGCGCCCGCGAGGCCGAGGATTTCCAGGACACCTGCGCCCGCGCGGCCGACGCCGCCGGCCTGGCGATTGTGCACGGCGTAGTCTATGCTCGCGACCATGTCAACGGCGCCGCCTCCGCCAACGGCAAGCACTAAAACCTACTATTTAGGGACAGGGTTATTTTGGCAGGTTTTATCTACGGAAACGCCATGACAGCCGCGCCGTAATAAACCCTGTGCCGCCATACATATGCAGCGCCCCAAAGGGGGCCGGCCTCATCACAACCCGAGGCCGGCCCCTTTGCCGTTTTGCCTGATAAAACCGACCAAAATAAACCTGTCCCTATTTGGTAGGCCAAAGTGGACAAACCCTGCCCTGCTCCCAACCGCCGAAGACACACGTAAGTGACATGTCCATGAGGCTATAATTTGCACCGTATGTCTGCACAACGCCTGTGCGCGTACGGTTTTATTCGGGCTACCGTCCATTTCCGTGGAGGCACGGTTCGGCGGCCCTAACAAGAGAGGGGTTCTATGTATAAGATCCTGGAGAAGACGCAGTTCTCGGAGAAGGTGTTCAAGTTCCGCATCGAGGCGCCTGCAATCGCCAAGCATGCGCACGCTGGACAGTTCCTCATGGTTCGCGCCAACGAGACGGGCGAGCGTGTCCCGTTTACCCTGGCCGGCTGGAACGGTGACGAGGGCTGGGTCGAGTTCATCTTCATGGTGATCGGCAAGACCACCGAGATGCTTTCCACCTACGAGGCCGGCGAGTCGCTGCGCGACGTCGTGGGCCCGCTGGGCGTT
>MNQC01000099.1:0-7005 GCA_001915225.1 Collinsella sp. 60_9 | reverse complement strand
GAGGTGCACGCCATCATGGGCGCCCGCACCAAGGACCTCCTGCTTATGGAGGACCAGTTCCGCGAGCTCCTCGACGAGGACCACATCCACATCACCACTGACGACGGCTCCTACGGCGAGCAGGGCGTTGTCACCGCTCCGCTGGAGCGCCTGCTGCAGGACAAGGCCGTGAGCCAGGTCTTCTGCGTCGGCCCCGTTCCGATGATGAAGTTCTCGACCCTCACCGCCCAGAAGTACGACACCCCCATCACCGCATCGCTCAACCCCATCATGGTTGACGGCACCGGCATGTGCGGCTGCTGCCGCGTCGAGGTGGGCGGCGTGACCAAGTTCGCTTGCGTCGACGGCCCCGACTTCGATGCCACCCTGGTCGACTGGGATGACCTTCGTGCCCGCCTATGAGGAAAAGAGCTGCGCATGCCACTAGTTAACGGTCGTTTCGTTGCCGATATGAAGTCGCCCCGCACCCCCGATAACGAGGAGCCGGCTGCCGAGCGCGCCTGCGACTTCCGCCCCGTCGACAAGGGCTTCACCGAGGAAATGGCGCTGGCCGAGGCCGAGCGCTGCCTCAACTGCAAGAAGCCGTTCTGTGTTGAGGGCTGCCCCGTCAACATCAACATCCCCCGCTTTATCGAGCAGATCCGCGAGAAGGACTTCGGCGGCGCTCTCGATACCATCCGCGAGGACTCCATGCTTCCCGCTATCTGCGGCCGCGTCTGCCCGCAGGAGAACCAGTGCGAGGGCAAGTGCATCCGTGGCAAGAAGTCCGAGCCCGTGGCCATCGGCCAGCTCGAGCGCTTCCTGGGTGACCGCCCCGAGCTCGCCTCCACGCCCAAGATGGCTCCCAAGAACGGCAAGAAGGTCGCCGTCGTCGGCTCCGGCCCGTCCGGCATCACCTGCGCCGGCGAGCTCGCCCGTAACGGTTTTGACGTCACCGTCTTTGAGGCCTTCTTCACCGGCGGCGGCGTGCTAGTCTACGGCATCCCCGAGTTCCGTCTGCCCAAGGCAGTCGTCAAGCGCGAGATTGACGGCCTGGAGGACATGGGCGTCAAGTTTGAGTACAACTCCGTCGTGGGCAACATGGCCACGGCCGAGGAGCTGTTCGAGCAGGGCTTCGACGCCATCTACGTGGCGACCGGCGCCGGCCTGCCCAAGTTCCTCAACGTCCCCGGCGAGAACCTGCCCAACGTCTTCTTCGCGAACGAGTACCTCACCCGCGTGAACCTGATGAAGGCCAACAAGTTCCCCGAGTACGACACCCCCACCAAGCACGGCAAGAACGTCGTCGTCTTTGGCGGCGGCAACGTGGCTATGGACGCCGTCCGTACCGCCAAGCGTCTGGGCGCCGAGCACGCCATCATCGCTTACCGCCGTACCGAGGACGAGATGCCCTGCCGTCGCGCCGAGCTGCACCATGCCAAGGCCGAGGGCGTCGAGGTTCTGCCGCTCGTCTCCCCGCTCGAGTTTGTCGCTGGCGAGGACGGCTCCGTGTGCGCCGTCAAGGTCCAGAAGATGGAGCTCGGCGAGCCCGACGAGTCCGGTCGTCGTCGCCCGGTGCCCATCGAGGGCGCCATCGAGGAGATTCCCTGCGACGTCGCGATCTCGGCTATCGGCACCAACGCCAACCCCTTCGCAAAGAAGATCGGCGGCAAGATGGAGCTCAACAAGTGGGGCTACATCGTCGCTGACGAGGAGACCGGCCAGACCACCGATCCCCGCATCTGGGCCGGCGGCGACATCGTCACCGGTGCCGCTACGGTCATTCTGGCGATGGGCGCCGGCAAGAAGGCCGCCGCTTCCATCACCAAGAGCCTGCTGGGCGAGTAATCACCCACAGCGCTAGCCATCAAACGGCAAAGTCCCCGTCGAGCACACGCCCGGCGGGGACTTTTTCTATGCCGGCCGCCCAAACCACCACAAAGGGGACAGGCACCTTTGTGGTGGTCGGGGGCCTGGTCGGTCGTTTAGTCTCAATCTGTAACAGGTAGGCCACGTTGAGTCCCGTAGTTGTTACAGATTGAGACATTGTGCGAACATCCGCCTGTTCATCTCAATCTGTAACAGTAAGAGGCAAAATTCCTTGCTACGTGTTACAGATCGAGACATTGCGCCGGCGGTCAGACGATTCATCTAAACCTGTAACATCTAGGGCCGTTTTGGCTGACTAGGTGTTACAGATTGAGATTTTGCTGAAGCCGAGGATGGACACTGTCACCAAAACCTAACGCTTGCGGCGCTTGGTCGCGGCGAGGCCGGCGGCGGCTACGGTTGCGCCGGCGATACCCAGGGCGGCGACCGTCATCGCGGTGGCATCGCCCGTGGCAGCCAGGACGGCGTGGGACTTCTTGGCCGGCGTGGTTTTCTCAACCGTCTTGGTCACCGTGGTGGTTGCGGCAGGCTTGGTCTCCGGCTTGATCTCCGGTTTCTGCTCGAGCTTTGTATCGGGCTTCACCTCGGGCTTAGCCTCGGGCTGCGGCGCCGGCATCTCCGGGTCGACCGGGACCGGCTTAGCCTCGGGCGTAAACGTCAGGTCGGTGATTAGCCATAGCGTACGGAACAAGCCGGGAACAGGCGCATGCTCGCTTGCCTTATCCACCCGATAACTGCACTCCACGCCATTGACCATCAGTTTAATGTTAGGCGTAAAGAAGAAATCCCACGCCGGCTTAAAGTACAGGCCATAGCGATAGGTCACCCCAGATTTAAAAGCGTCGATGTGGTTGGTGATTTGCCGATCCCAGAATATATCGGAGTTCACTTCACTGCCATCGCTGCCCGTCCAGAACTCACACTGAAGAATGGAGTTCGAGCCCGCCGGAGTGTCTGCCGTAAAGTCCGGTTTATCGCCCGCCCTAAAGATGGTGGTGGCGTCGTCAATCTCGATAACGTCGATAGTTTGCCAATCATCAACCGGCTGCTCGCACAGCATATTGGCCGCATTGGGCGCAAACACGCCATCGACGGTCTTATCTGTCACGTCGGTCACACCATGCGACGTAATGGCGTCGTTTGCCGGCGCGGCGGCGTTGTCGCTGGGAATGTTTTGTTCAGCGGGTGCCGCATTGTTAGACTCATCGGCGGCGTCAGCCGGAGTCGTCTGCTGATGTTCGGCGACAGTTTGTGCCGCCGGAGCAGCGTCGGTTGCAGGCGTGGTCGCCGGAGCCGCATCCTCCGCAACTGCCGGCGTCACCAGAGCCGCGGCAACCTCGCCCGTCGCGGCGGCGGAATCCGCGCACTCGGTCGCGAGCGCCACGCTCGGCAGCAGCAGCTGGCCGATCATGAGTGCGCACGCACCGACGCTGGCAATCTTCACGCCCACGCAACGCCAAGTACCGTGAACCAGCGAGCAAGCGCGCTCGCGCTGGGTTTGATTATCAAAGTGGCTTCCGTTCATAACGGCCTCCCTAATCGAAGGATTAACGCCACTACAAAGGCGCTTGTCCCTTTGCGGTGGTCCTGTACAACCAAGATGCGCCAAATGGCCCTGTACGCCTAGGTTCGTACATGCGAGCCCAGGCTGCTACCTACGGAAATACAAAAAGCTGCCGCGAAGACACTTATGCCCACACAGCGGCTGAAAATGGCTGTGAAAGCTACTGCTAGCGGCTGCGACGCTTGGACGCGACGAAGCCGGCGCCGATGACGGACGCACCGGCGATTCCGAGGGCGGCCGCCGCCGTCGCGGCGTTGTCACCCGTGGCGGCAAGAGCGCCCGCGGACTTCTGGACCGCGGCGACCTGCGCAGCCGGCTTGGGGGCAGCGGCCGTGGAGCTCGCCTGGGTCGACGTCACGGACGGCACGTCGGTCCCGCTGCCGCCGCCCGGCTGCGGCGTGGGAGCCGGGGTGGGTTCAGGCTGCGGGGCGGGCTCGGGTTCGGCCGCATCTCCAGAGCTGATTACCACGTTACGGGCGACCTCGTCGGAAGTTCTAATGTCCTGGATGACAGACGACCCGGGAACGCCGATGACACGCCCACTTCCAACGGTGTCGCGCACGGTACCTCCGTCGGGAATCGCAATCTTTAACCCTCCCTCAAGTTTGATATAGGGGGCCCTGAAGGACCCCATATTGACGGCATAGACTGCCGCCGTCGAGCCCGACGCCACAACATTTGATTGAAAGAAGCTAATTCGAGGGGTAGCCGACGGGGAGCCAGACTGTGAAAAAATTCCATAGACATCTTTGCGATTTGCCCCTACAAGCTCATCAGCCCCGGCATCACCTTGAGCCGTGAGGTTCGAGCGATTGACGCGTATCCATGACGCCCCGTCTTGCACGCGTATCCAAACACCAGCCGAGATTTTTCCCGCGCTCCCTGTCGCGAGCGAAACATCCGCCCCGTTGGCAATCTTCAAATATGTTTCCGTCTTAATACCAAACGAATACAGAGCGACCGACATGCCCCCTGCATTACCCGCCGTCGCATTTAATTTAGCGTTGTCCACCATGATACAGCCACCATGTTTGGCGCTGTAGTCCGCCTCTTCGGCCTGTGCACCCTCGATGGCAGAATGCCTGGGAGGAACATTTTCGGCAAGGACTGCAAAGACATCGGCGTTCGACTTTGCCTCGACATGGACGTCAGCACCATTCTTTATGGCTATGTCGCCCGCTGCCGCATGGATACCAATGGATTCATATGCTCCGCCCGTGGCTGTCACGTTAACGTCAGCGCCATCAATGGTCACATCGCCACCGGCATTGCCGTCGCCTATCGCCGTAATCACATCGGTCTGGGCCGTCGCATTCAGGGTGCCGTCGCCGGTAATGGCAAGGTTACCGTTCTTAACAGCAATGGCGCTCTGCCCGGCATCGGCCGTTACGGTGTTGATGCCCGTCACGCCGATGGTGAGGTTGCCCTTGGCGCCGATGGAGCCTCCGTCGTAGCCGTTGAGCTTCATGTCGTTAGCGCCATCCCAGGACCAGGTTCCCGCCTCGTCGCCGGCAGCGGTGCCCGCGTCGTACTGCGTGCCGCCGACGTTGACCCACTCGGCGGCGAGCGCCACGCTCGGCAGCAGCAGCTGGCCGACCATGAGCACACAGGCCCCCGCGCAAGCAAGTTTTGCCCCCACGCGGCGCCACGTTCCGTGAGAGAGCGAGCACGCGCGGTCGTGGTCGATTGGGTTGTCATGGATTTGCTTTCGCATGTGAGCCTCCTTGTCGTAAGGGGTGCTTCTGTAACACCATGTTACGGGAAGATAGCCGGATCCCGGGGCACAAATTCTCAAGTGGCGCATCTGCCAGCGCAAAAGGCGACAAGCGCGCAATCGCCGAGGGGGGGTCTTCGCTTTCCAAAGGCCCGCACATACCATCCTGGTCTACAACCGAGGAAACGGTTATTCCGTCCACCCAAAGGACCGTTCTTGAACCTGAGTAAGACTAAAATCAACGCGCTTCTGGCACTCGCACTGTTTACCTTCGCCTTCCTTGCTGCCGAGTTTCGCTTCGATATCAATATCGGGCTACTCGCCGGCGCCGAGCGCGTTGTGCTCGCACAGGGCTTTATTCTGGGTGCGAGCGTGCTCGGCTTTATCGGATACGCGCCGCTGCTCGGGCTCGCACAGCGCAAAGGCCACTCACTGGCAGCCGTCAACGCCGCCGCCGTCCCTATCGTCATCCCGGGATTGGCCCAGATCCAGTTCCCCACGGGTCCGCTTACCCTCGAGATTCTGGGCCGCATCGCATTCTTTGGGCTCGGACTGTTAGGCGCCGCAACGCACCACGCCTTTTCGTTGGCATTCCAAGATGGCCCCAAACTCGCCACTGGAGCGGGAGCAACCTATGCCGCCGGCGTCGTCTTTGATCTCGCCGAGCGCCGCTACATGGGACTTGTCATGCTCGGCATCGCCGTGCTCTCGACCATTTCCATCCTGGCCGTGGAGGCCGGCGCCGATCCCAACCTGGGCCTTGTCGTCTTTTACCTGAGCTCGGGCTTTTTTGTCACGTTCTTTACCGCCACCTTTACACAGCTGGCACCGCGTATGCACGCGCCCGCTCTTTGGGCCGGCATGGGACGCGCCGCCAACAATGCATGCGCATTCACTACATCGGGCATCTCGCTTGCCCTTGTGACCTCGGGCAACGTTGCCCTCATTATGATTGGTGCGCTCGTTTTGCTCGTCGCCGCCTGCGCGGCATTCGTGGCAGCCGGCCTGTTCCGCCTACCCCAAACCGAGCAGGAGCGCAAACATCAACAGCTTGCCGAGGAGGCACTCGCCGCCCCCACCATCGAGGAGCAACGCCAGGCCTTCATCGCCAACCACGCTCTCACCCCGCGCGAAGTCGACGTGCTCATAGCCGTGACCCAGGATGAACGCCCGCTCAAGCAGGTTGCCGAGGAACTCGGTATCTCGATGCGCATGGTACAGCGCCACCTGAGCTCTATCTACCAAAAGACCGACACGCAGACGCGCGCCGGTCTCGCCAAGGCCTTCCCCTCCGCCTAAAACAAAAACCACCACAAAGGTGCCTGTGAACTGCCTCCCATTTCTTGGACATCGGGAAATGGGAGGTTTTCCATGAGTATAGACCTCAGGGTGAAGCACGACCTGGAGTCCAGGAGGCGGGCCGTCGAGCTCTTCGACGCCGGCGTCGGCTGCAAGCCGGCGGCCGAGGCCCTGTCCGTCCCCCGCGAGACCGTGAGAGAATGGCAGTGGGTATACCGGGCGTTCGGAAGCGAGGCGCTGCTGTCCATGGGCGGGGAACAATCCAGGTACACATTCGAGCAGAGGGTCGCCGCGGCGTCGGCCGTGGTCGACGGCGGGATGGCGAAGACCGACGCCATGGCCGAGTTCGGGATCAGGTCGAAGTCCCCGCTGGAGCGCTGGTGCAGGCTCTACCGCGAGGGCGGCGCCGAGGCGCTGCGGCCCGGCCCGAAGGGCAGGCCGAGGGGGTCGAGGTCGAAACCTGGATTGGCAACACCTATTTGGACGATTCCGGGAGGGACAGCCCCGCCTCCCTGAACTCGACCGGAGACATGTAGCCCAGCGTCGAGTGGATCCTGAA
>MNQC01000035.1:0-2871 GCA_001915225.1 Collinsella sp. 60_9 | reverse complement strand
ATCATGGACGAGGCTGGCGTGGACTTCCAGACCTGTGAGCTCGGTCGCGTCAATGCGGGCGGCGGCGGCACCATTGCCTACATCATGGCCAAGTACGGCATGAACGTCATCGACTCCGGCGTTGCCGTCCTGTCCATGCACGCCCTGTGGGAGGTCGCCAACAAGGCCGACATCTACGAGGCCTATCGCGGCTACAAGGCCTTCCTCGAGCGCGCGTAACCAGCCCATTATAACTTGCGGTGGAATACGGACTAAACTGGCCCATAAACGGCCAAAACAGACCGTATTCCACCGCAACTTCCTTTTTTGGCAGAGGAGAGCCCATGCTGCAGGTCATCATTTCGCCCGCCAAGCAGATGCGCGCGGCCCAAGATGCTTTTGAAGTCCTGAGCATTCCACCTTTTGCGCACGAGATGGCTCGCCTCCACCGCGCACTGCTAGATATCGAGCGGAATGGAGGCAGCGGCGGCCTGCAGGCCCTTTGGAACGTGAGCGACAAGCTGCTTACAACGTGCCTGGATACGCTTCACGAATTTATGCCCGTCCTGAGCGATGCCGACCTCGCCGATCCCGATATCGCACGTCGAATCTCCCCCGCCGTCATGTCCTACCACGGCATCCAATACCAAAGTATGGCGCCCGAGGTCATGGATGCTGCACAGCTCGACTGGCTGCAAAACCATCTCTGGATCCTCTCGGGACTCTACGGATGCGTGCGCCCCTTCCACGGCGTGTCGCCCTATCGGCTCGAAATGGGGGCGAAGCTCTCCGTCGACGGCGCTCGCGATCTCTATGCCTTCTGGGGGAATCGACTCGCGCAGGCAATTGCGCCGGCCGGTTCCGACACCACGATCGTCAACCTTGCCAGCGTGGAATACGCCAAAGCCGTTCTACCCCATCTCGCAGGCGACGCCACAACCGTCACTTGTCTCTTTGGCGAAGGTGTCCGCAACGGCAAGCCCGTCCAGCGATCGACCGCCAGCAAAAAGGCACGCGGTTCGATGGTCCGTTGGATGGCGGAAAACAAGGTCGAGGACGCCGCCGGTCTTACCGAGTTCAACCTTGGCTACCGCTATGTCCCCGAGCTCTCGTCCCCAGACAGCCTGGCCTTCATCAACGAGCACTCTAGAGCCGGCACCCAACACTGACCCGCTCAGCTTTCTCCATATAACTTGCGGTGGAATAGTTCCTATTTGAGCCTTTTATCGCACAATCAGGAACTATTCCACCGCAACTTTTATGAATTGGCTGCTAGGCTCGACACCTATTCTGCTAGACCGTCGGCCTTTGCAATCCCATTTGTCGAACCGTCCTGATAGACAATCTTGACGTGCTCAACCTCGGACACCGCAACACCCGTCGGAGGCTCCAAACGCCATTCCGTCAGGGCGATATCCATGGTCGTGGGCACGTCCCCCTGATCTTTGAGCTTTACCGTGAGCGTTTTGAGCGCTGCATCACTGCACAAACTCGTCGCGCGGATACCAATAATCGCCCGGAACGGCGAGCGTATTGGCATTACCGCCAGTACTCCTCACCGTCATAATCGGCAGGGCATCATCGGCCTCAAATTCCCAGGCAGCGCCGCCGCGACCGCCAAACGTCCAAATACAAAAGGCAATCACCAGCACGGCAAGCACCGCAAAGCCAATCGCGACTAACCCATGGTGCGCACGGCCCTCCTCGGCCGATATGTCCCATTGTGTCTCTCGATATAGATGCTTGTCTTCCATGTACGCCTCCCCACTGGCACGTCCGTTAGGCCAATCGTACCCATTCGAGCTATACTTGAGCCCATTACATAAACGGGGAGCTTGCAGGACAAGACGGCAGGCTGAGACTGGGTGCGCCCGCCCTGAGCCGTGCCAATGAGCACACAGACCGAGCCCAAGCTCGTCACGCAAATCGACTTCGCCCGCGCCGGGCAGATCACGCCGCAGATGAAGGAAGTCGCCGAGCGCGAGCATCGCGACCCCGAGTACATCCGCGAGCGCGTGGCCGACGGCCGCATCGCCATTCCCGCCAACATCGTGCACATCAAAAAGGGCATGCGCGCCTTTGGCGTCGGTGAGGGCCTATCCACAAAGGTCAACGTGAACCTGGGCATCTCGGGCGACAAGGCCGATGCCGCCGAGGAATGGAAGAAGGTCAAGATCGCCGAGGACTTTGGCGCCGACGCCATCATGGACCTCTCCAACTCGGGCGGCGCAGAAGCCATCATGGATCTCTCTAACTACGGCAAGACCAACACCTTCCGGAAGCAGCTGATTGAAATGTCCCCCGCCATGATCGGCACCGTTCCTATGTACGACGCCATCGGCTACATGGAAAAGCCGCTGGTCAAGCTCACCAAGGACGACCTGTTCGAAGTCGTGCGCGCGCACGCCGAGGACGGCGTGGACTTTATGACCATCCACTGCGGCATAAACAAGTCGGTCACCAAGACCTTTAAGGAGACCGGCCGCCTGATGAACATCGTGAGCCGCGGCGGCTCATTGCTGTTTGGCTGGATGGAGGTCACCGGTAACGAGAACCCATTCTATGAGTTCTACGACGAGTTGCTCGAGATTTGCCACGAGTACGACGTGACGATTTCGCTCGGCGACTCCTGCCGCCCGGGCTGCCTCTACGACTCCAACGACGCCACCGAGACCGCTGAGATGATCGAGCTGGGCAAGCTGTGCAAGCGCGCTTGGGCCGCCGGCGTCCAGGTCATGGTCGAGGGCCCGGGTCACATGGCGCTCGACGAGATCGCCGCCAACATGAAACTGCAGAAGCGCCTGTGCCACAACGCCCCGTTCTATGTGCTCGGGCCACTGGTGACCGATATCGGCGTGGGTTACGACCACATCACCGCCGCCATCGGTGGCG
>MNQC01000034.1:0-2541 GCA_001915225.1 Collinsella sp. 60_9 | reverse complement strand
ATAGCCGTCATAGCCCACATTCCACAGCATACCCAGCATCACGTTCCACTTCAGCTGGCCCATGCCTACGATGGGTTCGATCTCCCAGCCCTCGTCGCCATAGCGGAAAATGTCCTTGGCATGGAAGTGCGCGATGCGGTTGGCGTAACGCTTCATGATCTCATAGGGGTCGTCCTTCATGTTGCGCATAATACCCACCGGGTCCAGCTTGATGTTGAACTCACGCTTGGCGTACCAGATGTCCTCGCCGTTGGAGAAGTAAGCGTCGCCGCGGCTACCACGGGTGAGCAGCACGTTCTGAACGCCAGCGTCGTGAGCCATCTTCATGGCGACACGAACCTCGTCGTCGGTGTCGACCGGCACGCCGAAGATGGCCTTCATCTCGTGATGGTTCGGCTTGATGAGCAGCGGCTTCTTGTGAGCGAGCTCCTTGAGCTTGTCGGAGGACAGGTCCAGGACGACGTCAGCGCCACGAGCCTGAGCGTGCTCCATGACCTGAGCCAGGAAGTCGGGCGTAGCTTTGGGAGGCACGGAGCCGGAGACGATCAGGCACTCGAGATCGCCCGCGGTGTCCAGGATGTTGTAGAGCTCCTCCTGGTGCTGCGGCGTGATCGGGGCGCCGGGGTTCAGGATGCCGTACTCGTGCTGGCCATCGTTGACGTAGGTGTTAATGCGCGTGATACCGTCGGTCCAGACCGGGCGGCAGAGACAACCCAGGTTCATGACCTCCTCGACGATGAACTTGCCCGTGAAGCCAGCGAAGAAGCCGAGCGCGACGGTGTCGACGCCCATCTTCTTAAAGGCGAAGGACACGTCGAGGCCCTTGCCGTTAGCCGTGTAGCTGGCCGAACCGGTGCGGACGTTCTCGTCGGGCTCGAGCGGAGAGCTCGAAACCGTCATGTCGACAGCCGGGTTAGCGGTTAGCGTGTAGAACATTTACAGTACCCCCTGTATATGTGAGGGCCGCGTGGCCGGCCCATTCCAACCACGCGGTTACCTCTGATACCAAATTAGCGAGCTGCGGACTCGAGCAGTGCCTTGACCTCGGCGGCGGTGTTGCAGGCGAGCGCCTTCTCGGCGAGCTCGTCGCACTCGGCCTTGGTCCACTGGCTGATGGTCTTACGGGCGCGCAGGATCGACGGAGCACTCATCGAGAACTCCTCCAGGCCCCAGCTGATCAGCAGCGGCTCGAGCAGCGGATCGGCAGCGGCCTCGCCGCACATACCGACCATGATGCCGGCCTTCACGCCGCTCTCGATGATGTTCTTGAGCGAGCGGAGCACGGCGGGATAGTAAACCTGGTACAGGTTGGAGATGGTGTCGTTGCCACGGTCGGCGCACATGGTGTAGCCGATCAGGTCGTTGGTGCCGATGGAGAAGAAGTCGGCAACCTCGGCAAGACGGTCTGCGAGCAGCGAAGCGGCGGGCGTCTCGACCATGATGCCGCCGCGGTCTCGGCGCGGCGCAGGCTTTCCAGCCACGGCGCACGCTCGGCGAGGGGACCATGGGAAAGGTTCAAGCGCACGCCGCGCATCCCCGCGCGCAGCAGAGCGCGGAGCTGGACCTTGTACTGGTCGGGATTGGCCAGGCAGTAACGCACGGCGCGGAAGCCCATGAAGGGGTTGTCTTCCTTGACCATATGCAGATACGGAATCTCCTTGTCGCCGCCCACATCGAGCGTGCGGATGATGACCGGAGCACCCTTGAGCGCGCTGGCGACCTTACGGTAGGCGTTGAACTGCTCCTCCTCGGAAGGAAGCTCAGCGGGGCCTATGGACAGGAACTCGGAGCGGAACAGACCGATGGCCTCGGCGTCGTGATCGAGCGCGTTGGGCACGTCATCGGGGTTACCGATGTTGCAGGCGATGATCTTCTTAATGCCATCGGCAGTCACGGACGGCTTACCACGGAAGGCCTCGAGGGCTGCCTTCTCGGCAGCGAAGGCCTCGGCCTTGGCGGTGTAGGCAGCGAGCGTCTCCTCGTCGGGATCGGCCTCGACGATACCCTTGCCGCCGTCGACGACAACGGTCATACCGTTGCGCAGCGCGGTGCAGCTGTTGGAAACCGAAAGGACAGCCGGGATCTCGAGGGCGCGCGCGATGATCGCGGAGTGCGACGTGCGGCCACCGGTCTCGGTGACGATGCCGGCAACGTGGGCCTTATCGATCGTGGCGGTCATGGACGGCGTGAGGTCGTGCACGACAACGACGGTGTTCTCGGGCAGGACGGAAAGGTCGACGACCTCCTTGCCCAGCAGCTCGGCCAGAATACCGGTGCGGATGTCGGCGATGTCGGCCGCGCGCAGACGGAACATCTCGTCGTCCATGGACAGGAACATGTTCTCGAACATGGTCGAGGTGTCCATGAGCGCCTGCTCGGCGCAGGTACCGCCGTCAATAGCGGCGTTGATGGCGTCGGTCATACCCGGGTCCTGAGCCAGGACAATGTGTCCGCTCATGATCTCGGCCTCGGCCTCGCCCACCGTCTCCTTCATATGGTCGGCCTGAGCCTGGGTCTTCTCGCAGAAGACCGAAAGAGCGG
>MNQC01000033.1:1635-3602 GCA_001915225.1 Collinsella sp. 60_9 | reverse complement strand
CTATACCGCCAACTTGCCGTATCGTATCCTGAGCCAGCAGCCCATTGTGGCGACCGACAAAACGGGTCGCTTTACACAGCTGGGCCGCTTGCTCGACCGTGCCGAACAGCGCTATGAGGAAGGCCGACATAAGGGCGTGCCGCACGGCGCGTTTGAGCGCTCAGTAGTTCGCGTGTATCGCAAGCATTGGGGAGGTTCTGATGACCGATAGGATGATGCCTCGCCGTCGCCTGCTTGAGGCGGCTGCCGGAGCGCTGTTGCTTTCGGGCTGCTCGGTGCAGGAAGACTCCTCGACCAAAAAGGTCAAAAAGCAGGACAAGATTAAAAAAACCGAGGCCTCCGACCAGGCCAAGCACCTGCGTGACAAGGACGAGCTCTACGAGGTCTACGATGACTCGGGTATTGTGACCATGTACCTGACGGTTTCGCGCGGTAACAGGTCTGAGAACACCGACCACAGCTGGGCCGAGATCAACCACTACTCCGCCTACGATTACGCGGCCATGGGCGTGCCCCGCTATCAGGTCAACGCCCTTTTGCAGGTGGGCGACGAGAACGGCCCCCTGCCCGGGGAGCTGGGCTATGGGGTAGAGGCCCCCAACGCCACGGTGCAGATCCGCGGCCAGACCTCCAGCCGGAACGCCCAGAAAAACTATAAGATCGAGCTCAAAAAGAACAAGGGAAGCTGGCGGGGCCAGCGCACCATCGCTCTCAACAAGCACATGGGCGAGGGTATGCGTTTTCGCAACAAGATGGCCTACGACCTTATCTGCGGAATCCCCCAGATGATGGGCCTGCGCACGCAGTTTGTGCATCTGTGGGTGTGCGACCAGACCGAAAAGACCAACGACACCTTTGAGGACTACGGCCTGTTTACACAGGTGGAGCAGCTCAACAAGACGGCGCTTAAGGCACATGGCCTGGATAAGAGCGGGCATCTGTACAAGGTGAACAACTTCGATTTCCATCGCTACGAGGACATCATTAAGCTCGCCGACGATCCCGACTACAACCAGGCAAACTTTGAGGGCATGCTCGAGATTAAGGGCGATTCGGACCACACCAAGCTCATCGAGATGCTCGATGCGCTCAACGACGAATCGCAAAAGATCGATGACGTGCTCGACACCTACTTTGATACCGAGAATCTGGTCTATTGGCTGGCGTTTCAGATCCTGACGGGCAACTGCGATACGCAGAACCGTAACTGCTATCTGTACAGCCCGCTCAACTCAAATACCTGGTACTTTTTAGATTGGGACAACGACGGCATGCTGCGCAAGCTGGAGCTGTCTCTTACCGGGTTTTCGGACTACGCGAGCTGGGAGCGCGGCGCAAGTAACTACTGGGGCAACGTGCTGTTCAATCGTGCGCTTCGCAGCAAATCGTTCCGCAGCGAGCTCGACCGTGCCGTCAAGGACTTGCGCTCGTATTTGACCGAGACTCGCCTGACCAAGATGATCAAGCACTACCGCGAGGTTACTGAATCGCTGGTCTTTGCTTCGCCCGATATCGACCATCTGCCTGTCACCAAGGACCAATACGAGCAGATCGCCGCGGCTATTCCCTCCGAGATCGAGGAGAACTAACGGCAAGCTGCGCATTAACTGGGATGCGTCCTACGACTTTGAGGCGCGCGACATTCGCTACGTCGTAGAGCTTGCGCGCGACTATGCCATAAGCGATGTGGTCTTTAAGGCCGAGGACGTGCTGCTTCCCGAGGTGACCTGCGATGCGCCCGATACCGGCCAGTATTTTGTGCGCGTGCGTGCCACCAACTCCGACGGTTATACGCAAGATGCGTTTGACTACTATGTGACCGACGACGGCAAGCACTACGGCATGAAGTGTTTTTACGTGCAAGACGGCGGTAAGGTCGTGGAGGACACGTATGAGGAGGGCTAGCGCGCTGCTTGAGCGCTTGGCGGCCCCGCCTGTGCGTGCCACGCAGGAGCGTTACCGCCATG
>MNQC01000033.1:0-1629 GCA_001915225.1 Collinsella sp. 60_9 | reverse complement strand
CCGGTGTTTAAGCTGGACAAGCATGCGCGGGCGGGCGGTTACACTATTCGCAGCCTGTATTTTGATGACTACCGAAACTCGGCCTACGAGGAAAAAGACGCCGGCATTCTCATGCGCAAAAAGTATCGCGTGCGCATCTATAACGGCAGCGACAAGGTGATTAAGCTTGAGCGCAAAAAGAAGTACGGCAGCTGGATCTACAAGGAGGACGCGCCGCTTACGCGCGGTGAGTTTGAGCAGATTCTGGCTGGCGACTACGACTTTTTGCTGAGGAGCCCTTATCCGCTCTGTCGCGAGTTCTACATCGAGTGCATCTGCAACATGATGCGCCCGCGGACCATCGTGGACTACGAGCGCGAGCCGTGGGTGATGGACGAGGGCACCGTGCGCATCACGTTTGACATGAACGTGCGTGCCGCGGTGGGTAGCTTCGACATCTTTGATGCGACGCTGCCCGCGCTGCCCGTGCTAGAACCCGGCAAGCTGGTGATGGAGGTCAAGTTTACGGAGTTTTGCCCGCAGCTCGTGCGCGATATGGTGCCGCCGGGCGCGGCCGAACTCACGGCGGTCTCCAAGTACTGCCTGTGTTACGAAAAGACCGCCTACCTGCGCGGATTTAATTACTGGGAATCGGATTTTGAGAACCGAGGGGATATTTAGACCATGAGCACCAGGGTCTTTTTTAAGAACTCCGTCTTGGAGGCGTTTGGCCAGGTCGACCCTGCCAAGATCGGCCTTTCGCTGCTCGTGGCGCTCGCCATGGGCATCCTGATCTATTACGTGTACAAGCGCTTTTTTACCGGCGTGGTGTATTCGCGCAGCTTTGCCGTGACGCTCGTGGGCATGTGCGTGCTCACCTGCATGGTCACGCTTGCGATCTCGACGAACGTGGTCATCTCGCTCGGTATGGTCGGTGCTCTGTCAATCGTCCGCTATCGTACGGCGGTCAAGGACCCGCTCGACCTGCTGTATCTGTTTTGGGCCATTACCACGGGCATTACGGCCGGCGCCGGCATGTATGCGCTCGTGGGGCTCACGGCGGTGGTGATCGTGGTGATGATCGCCGGCTTTGCGAGCCACCAGGACAAGGCGCGCGTGTACATGATGGTCATCCACTACACGGGCCAGACCACCGGCGACGATATCGTGCGTGCATTTGGGCGCACCAAGTTCACCGTCAAGTCCAAGACCATGCGCGGCGACAACGTCGAAATGGCTGCCGAGGTGTTCTCGGATGGTGTAGATATGCCCTATGCTGACGCCATCCGCGCGCTCGACGGCGTGGAGGACCTCACGCTCATCCAGTACAACGGCGAATACCACGGGTAATTTGGTTCCGGCGCTCGCTAGCGTTTTTTCGACCTGGGTGAAATCGATTCATCCGGAGTGCCTTCATGGGTATCATGATGAAAGCGATTTCAATGACAGGGGTACTCGTGGTAAAGATGAAAGATGTCGCCGAGCTGGCGGGCGTTTCGAGCGCCGCCGTCTCGCGCTACCTCAACGGTGGGTATATCTCGGCGGACAAGGCCGATCGCATTAAGCAGGCGATTGAGCTGACCGGATACGTGCGGTCCAGCCAGGCTCGCGCGCTGCGCACAGGCTCCACCAAGCTCATCGGCGTCATCG
>MNQC01000032.1:4597-6676 GCA_001915225.1 Collinsella sp. 60_9 | reverse complement strand
TGCATGTCCGAGGACGTTTTCAGAGCTTTACCCTGTAGGGTCCCGAGGGGATATGTCCGCTACTCAGCCATCTGAGCCTGGACGGCGGTGATGGCTACGACACCCACGATGTCGTCGGCAGAGCAGCCGCGCGAAAGGTCGTTGACCGGCTTGGCGATGCCCTGCAGGATGGGGCCGTAGGCGTCGGCGCCGGCGAAGCGCTGGACCAGCTTGTAGCCGATGTTGCCGGCCTCGAGGTCGGGGAATACGAGCACGTTGGCCTTGCCGGCGACAGAGGAGCCGGGAGCCTTGAGCTGGGCGACGGTGGGCCTTCTCCTTGCAGAACTTCACGGCCTCTTGGACCTTCTTGGCGACCTCGCCGCCGGCGGAGCCCATGGTGGAGTAGGAGAGCATGGCCACGTGAGGCTCAACATTGCCCATGAAGGTGGACCAGGAGTGAGCGGAGGCGATGGCGATCTCGGAGAGCTCGTCGGAGGACGGGTTGATGTTGAGGCCGCAGTCGGCGAAGATCAGCGTGCCGTCGGTGCCGAACTGCGGGGTGTCGGTGCACATCACGAAGAAGGCCGAGACCAGCTTGGTGCCCGGGGCGGTCTTGAGGATCTGCAGCGCGGGGCGCAAGGTGTCAGCGGTGGAGTGGCAGGCGCCGGAGACCAGGCCGTCGGCATCGCCCATCTTGACCATCATGGTGCCAAAGTAGGTGGCGTCCATCACTTGGGCGCGAGCCTGCTCGATGGTGACGCCCTTCTTGGCGCGGAGCTCGGCAAACTTCTGCGCGTACTCCTCGTGCTTCTCGGCATTGCGCGGGTCGATGACGGTGGCGCCGGGAACGTTGATCTCGTCGGGGTTGCCCAGGATGACGATCTTTGCCAGGCCCTCCTCGATGATTTTGGTGGCCGCGACGATAGTGCGCGGATCCTCGCCCTCGGGCAGGACGATCGTCTTAAGGTCGGCCTTGGCGGCAGACTTCATACGGTTTAGGAAATCGCTCATGTTACTCCTTACAAGCGTTTCGCTAAGCTCCAGGCGCCCGGCTGTTCACGAATAAACCCGCTGCTAGCGGGTCTACCTTTCAATTATGTTCGCCGCTGTGCTTGAGCTTTCCTTGTGTGGCAAGCTCATTATAGGACGCATTAGCGCTATAATCGCTCTGATAAATATGTCTCGAAGAATGTTCGAGAAAAGCCCAGCTAATGAGCCCGTGGCTTTTGACAAGGAGTATCGATGCAGATTACCTCAGGCCTGCCTGAAGGCTTTAACGCCGGCGCGTACGACATGGTTGTCGTCGGTGCTGGATATGCCGGTGCCGTTTGCGCCCGCCGTCTTGCCGAGACCATCGGCTATCGTGTTGCCGTTTTGGAGCGCCGTAGCCACATAGCGGGCAATGCCTACGACTGCACTGACGAGGCCGGAATCCTGATTCACGAGTACGGTCCGCATATCTATCACACCTTTAACGAGCGCGTGCACAATTTCCTGTCGCGCTTTACCAAGTGGACGGATTATCAGCACAAGGTGCTCGCCAACATCAACGGTACCCTTATGCCCGTGCCCTTCAACCATGCGAGCCTCAAGCTCGCCTTTGGTGACGAGCGCGGCGAGGAGCTGTATCAGAAGCTCGTGGAGACCTTTGGCAAGGATGTCAAGGTGCCCATTATGGAGCTGCGTAAGAAGAACGACCCCGACTTGGCCGAGGTCGCCGATTACGTCTACGAGAACGTCTTTTTGCATTACACCATGAAGCAGTGGGGCCAGACGCCCGATCAGATCGACCCTTCGATCACCGGCCGCGTTCCCGTCTTTGTGGGCGATGATGACCGCTACTTCCCGCAAGCTCCCTTCCAGGGCATGCCGCAGGAGGGCTACACGGCGCTCTTTGAGCACATGCTCGACCACGACCTGATTGACGTGTTCTGCGACGTGGACGCCCGCGATCTTTTTGAGATCGATGAGACCACCGTCAAGATCGACGGCAAGGTCTACGGCGGCGAGATTGTCTATACCGGCCCGCTCGACGAGCTGTTCAACCTCGACTTGGGTGCGTTGCCGTACCGCACGCTCGATATGAAGTTCGAGACGCTC
>MNQC01000032.1:4218-4544 GCA_001915225.1 Collinsella sp. 60_9 | reverse complement strand
CGAGTTCAAGAACATGACCGGTCAGGTCCTGCCCGGCAAGACCACCATCATGAAGGAGTACTCCAAGGCCTATACGCCCGACTCGGGCGAGACGCCGTACTACGCCATTCTTGAGCCCGAGAACCGTGAGCTCTATGAGCGCTATCTTGAGCGCGTCCAGAACCTGACGAACTTCCACCCGGTGGGTCGTCTGGCCGAGTATCGTTACTACGATATGGACGCTGTGACCAATTCCGCCCTCGATCTTTCGGATGAGATTATCGCCTGCCATGCATAAAGTCATAACATTCGGTATTCCCTCGTATAACGCCGCCAAGGACATGGAC
>MNQC01000032.1:2637-4135 GCA_001915225.1 Collinsella sp. 60_9 | reverse complement strand
ATCCGCGCGGTGCACCAGGAGAACGGCGGTCACGGTATTGCCGTCCTTTCGGGTCTGCGCGAGGCGCAGGGCACCTACTACAAGGTTGTTGATTCGGACGACTGGCTTGACGGCGCTGCCCTTTCGACCATGCTGTCGATTCTGCGTGGCTTTGAGGAGCGCGACCAGCGCGTTGACCTGTTTATCTCGAACTACGTGTACGAGAAGGTTTACGAGGGCACGCATACCGCTATTGGCTACAAATTTGCCCTGCCGCGCAAAAAGATCTTTTCCTGGGATCAGATCGGTCATTTTCGCCTGGACCAGAACCTGCTCATGCACAGCCTGTGCTATCGCACGGATGTGCTGCGCGAGTCCAACCTTCCCATGCCGCCGCACACGTTCTATGTGGACAACATCTACGCCTACGTGCCGCTGCCGCGTTGCAAGACCATGTACTACGCCGACATCGACCTCTACCGCTACTTTATCGGTCGCGAAGGTCAGAGCGTCAACGAGGCAACGATGGTCAAGCGTCTGGACCAGCAGTTCCGTGTTACGCGTATCATGATGGAGTCGTACCACTTGTACAGCGATGTTGAGTCGTCGCGTCTGCGTTCGTACATGATGGGCTACTTCACCATGATGATGGCGATCTGCTCGGTTCTCACCAAGCTTTCCGAGGAAGATTGCGCCGACGAGCGCCTAAAGATGCTGTGGAATGATTTGAAGGCCTACGACGAGCGCATGTATCGTCGTGCCCGCTACGGCGTGGTCGGGTTCTTCACCAATCTGCGCGGACGGGCCGGAGACAAAACCACGCTCGGCCTATACCGTCTTGCCTCTAAGATCTTCAAATTCAACTAACTGTTGAGTAATCGCTGCTGATAGGTTGACTGGGCCCCTTGGCCTTTAGTTTGCTACTGCGAACAGTCCTGCTCGCACGGAAAGCACATTAAGTGCTTTCCGGCTCGTGCGGAACTTGTATCAAGCTAAAGGCCAAGGGGCCTCTGCTATAAGAATCGATTGTCAGGCTGCCTGAATTTGAAGATCTTCGACGCGCGGTACACAGGGGCCTGGGCTGAAAAAATATTAGTTGGTAGTCGGTCGGAGACGGGCGGGCATTACGTTTGTCGCGAGTTCCGCATGCAAAGAAGGCCACTTAATGTGGCCTTCGTCTTGCATAGGACTGTAGGCGCATTTTTGTTGTGCGTTTCTCTTGGGAGGGGAGGAGGCGGCAAAAGGGGACCCCCCCCCCCGCCTCCGACCGACGGTCGAGTGGGGTTACTTCGCGGCGCCGGGGATGCCGTGGGAGGTTTTGGCGGTTTTGGCTCCGTTTACGATGGCGGTCTGTAGGGCCCTTACGGCGAGCATGCCCAGTAGGTCTAGGGGAACGGCGGCGCTTGTCTGAGCGTCTAGTTTGCCGCTGGCGAGGGTGTAGATGGTGTCGCCATCGTTGGTGGTGTGCGTGGGACGGATGGCGTGTGCGTAGGCGTCTGCGGCCATCTGGGAGACCTTG
>MNQC01000032.1:2221-2539 GCA_001915225.1 Collinsella sp. 60_9 | reverse complement strand
GGGAGTTGAGTACAAATGTCGGCGGAATATATAATCTCAGAAATTCTAATAATCCGGCGGCGGCAAAGGCTGCGAGTTCCATGTCGACGATTTGGTCGCTATCGGCTGCGGCGCGCATGCCGGCGACCCACTCGCCGGTGAAGGGGTCGACAACGTTGCCGCAGGCGTTGACCGAGACCACGGCGCCCACCTTAACAGGGCCGAGCGCCACGGCGGCAGCGCCAAGGCCGGCCTTCATGCAGGTGGCAGGCCCCATGAGCTTGCCTACAGTGGCGCCGGTGCCGGCGCCCACATTGCCCTGCTCGAGCGTGGCGGGGG
>MNQC01000032.1:1268-2113 GCA_001915225.1 Collinsella sp. 60_9 | reverse complement strand
CCGACGGGAAGGCCGATGCCGCGGCTCTCAAGCTCGCGAGCGACGCCGCTTGCAGCCTCGAGGCCAAAGGCCGATCCACCCGAAAGGCAGACGGCGTGTACCTTGTCGACGGTGTTCTCGGGTCGCAGCAGGTCGGTTTCGCGCGAAGCGGGAGCGCCACCGCGTACGTCAACACCGCCGGTGGCGCCCTCGGGTGCCACGATTACGGTGCAACCGGTGCCGGCCTCCTCGTCCGTATAGTTGCCAAAGCAAAAGCCATCGACATCGCAGACGTCAATGGCCTCGAGCAGTGTATCCATGTTTAACTCCTATCGGTTTTCCGCCGCGCCTTGTGCCCGGTCGGGATCCGTACGGTACGCCAAAATTGTAGGCGCTGGGGGATACCCAGCGCCAGATGCAATTACGAGAGTTTTTGAATCGCGCGCGCGACGCGGGCGATGGGTAGGCCCACCACGTTATAGAAGTCGCCCGAAATATCGTGCACGAGCATGCGGCCGCCTGTGCCCTGGATGCCGTAGGCGCCTGCCTTATCCATAGGCTCACCCGAGGCAACGTAGTGCTCGATCTGCTCGTCGGTGAGCTCGTAGAATGTCACGTCGGTCATATCGACAAACGACAGGCTCTCGGCGGCATGCGGGGCGGCCGTATCGCCTGCCTTAACGATGCAGACGCCGGTTGCGACCTGGTGCGTGCGGCCCGAAAGCTCACGGAGCATGGTGTGCGCCTCGCCCTCGGTTGCCGGCTTGCCCAAAATCTTGCCGTCGAAGGTGACGATGGTGTCGGCCGCGACCGTCAGCTCATTGGGCTCGGCATACTCGGCAGCAACGGCAGCCGCCTTGGCGCGT
>MNQC01000032.1:0-1263 GCA_001915225.1 Collinsella sp. 60_9 | reverse complement strand
TTGGCGCGTGCCAAGCGCTCGACAAGCGTGAGCGGGGCCTCGCCATCAAAGGGCGTTTCGTCGATATCCGCGGGAATCACGCGAATGTTGTAGCCTGCCTCGCGCATCAGCTCTATGCGGCGCGGTGATTGCGAAGCCAAAATCATAGTTGGATGCCCTCGGCGACCTTCTCGACAGCCTTGTCGCCGGCGATCGTGCGCAGCAGCTCAAGCGCAAAGGGGAGCGACTGGGCCATGCCGCTGGCGGTGATGATGTTGCCGTCTTGCGTAACCTTCTCGCCGGTATAGGCGCCCTCGGGGAAGCTTTTCTCAAAGCCAGGGAAGCACGTGGCGTGGCGCCCCTCGAGCAGGTCGAGCTCGCCCAGGATAAACGGGGCGGCGCAGATGGCGGCGACGTGCTTGGTCGCGGCGAACTCGCAGACCACGTCGCAGACGCGCTGATCGGCGCGCAGGTTGGTGGCACCGGGCAGGCCGCCGGGCAGCACGACGCAGTCGTACTCGTCAAAGTTGATCTCATCAAAGAGCGCATCGCAGGTCACGGGGATCTGCAGCGAGCTTACGACCTCGCGCGTGGGCATAATCGAGACGAGCGTGGCGCGCACGCCGCCGCGACGCATGACATCGACCATGGTCAGGCATTCAATCGTTTCAAAGCCATCGGCGGCAAGAACGGCAACGCTGGGCATAAGGGTTCCTTTCATAGGGCGGCATACAATTAGCCGTCTTATACCCCGAAGACCCCCGCTTGCCACGCTCGATTTCCCAATGTTTAAAAGGGACGGGGATTAAATAATCATTCGGTACAAATTGATCATTTAATCCCCGTCCCAGAAAAATCATCAGCTAGTTGCGCCTAAGGTGGACGACGGTCTCGCAGTGGAAGGTTTGTGGGAGGAGAAGGTGCCTTCTTCGACAAAGCGTTTGAGATCGCGCGCCAGGGTGGCCGGGTCGCAGCTCACATAGGCGACATCGCGAGCGCTTGTGCTGGCGATGAGGTCGATGGCCTCAGGTGCTAGGCCTGCACGCGGCGGGTCGACTACTAGGACATCGGCGTCCTGGTCGGGGAACTCGCGCACCGCGTCTCCGCCAATGACGTCGACGTTATCAAGCTTGTTGATTTCCAGGTTACGGCGTAGATCGCGCACGGCTGGGCCGTAGGCCTCGACGGCAGCGACAAAGTCGCAGCGGCGGGCGAGCGGCAGGGTAAAGGTGCCGGCACCGCAGTACAGGTCCACGGCAAGCTCGTCTTCCTGCGGATCGAGCG
>MNQC01000031.1:1810-2758 GCA_001915225.1 Collinsella sp. 60_9 | reverse complement strand
GGGCTGGCGATCGCGACCTGTATCCCTGTGTTGCTGGCGGCGGCGCTCTCACGCCAAACGCTTGCACATTCGGATTGCTACACAACGAATGAAACATATTGATGTGGGGCACTGTTCATTCAGAGTCCACCCCCTCGCCTCATCCTCAAAAGGCTCGTCGAAGCCTACCCCACCGTGACGGATTCCCCGGTAAAGGTGCTCACAAGCAACAGGATAAAGAAGGCCAAATAGCTGATGCTCAGCAGGTAGGCGATGACCAAAAAGGCAATCCATCCAACATTGGTCTTACCGTCGGCACGGCGTTGCTCGCGATTGCGGTAGAGCCAAATCGTCACGCCAATGGCCACAATCAGCAACACGAGTGCCGCTGCCGCCAACCCGGCAAGCGCAAACATCACGCCAATGCTCACAGCAATAACCGGGAGCAGCAGCAAGCCGCACCCGCACCCACCAGGACTATACACGGCGGTCTGTCGGCGTCGCCCCATCGTCACTCCAACCTCAACATCTTTGAACACTACAATGCGATAGCCTGCTGGACAGGAACGATCTTATCCAGTTCCGGTTCGATGTGCCTCTTCTCCGCCTCGAGATCAAACGCTATCTGGGCGCGCAGCCAATAACCATCCGTCAGGCCAAAGTAGCGGCAAAGGCGAAGGTCGGTGTCGGCCGTCACACGACGCCTTCCCAAGATAATCTGCCCAATGCGTTGAGCCGGAATCCCGGTCTCCTTAGCAAGGCGATATTGAGAAATGCCCATAGGGACAAGAAATTCCTCTTTGAGAAGCTCACCAGGAGTCACCGGCGGCAGCAAATCGGACGCAGTCTCATCACTTGTGATAATCGACGATTTCGACATTCCAAGCCATCCCCTGTCTCCACTCAAAACAGACCCGATAGCGCTCATTGACACGGATACTATATTGACCGGCGCGATCGCCCTTCAAC
>MNQC01000031.1:0-1786 GCA_001915225.1 Collinsella sp. 60_9 | reverse complement strand
CAGTTGTCGAATCTTCCTCAAGGCGACCCGCTCAAAAGGAATGAACTTCCTAATCCGCATACCCATTGCAAAGCGTTCAGTGTCTTCATCTTTATATGATGCAATCATAGTATCGCCTTACGTTAATAACGTCAAACGTTTCTATAGACTTACATCTCTATTATACCGTACATCTGTTCGTGTTTTCTAGAACAACCGTCTACGTCAACTAACCAAGCAAAAGCAATCGTTTGTAGACATCGAGGCCCTTGAGTAGGATTTCCTCGTCAAAGAGCATGGTATCAGTATGCAGGGCACTTGTGGCATAGGCAGGGCAGCCCTCGGCGTCGCGCGGATTATCCTGACTGGCAGGAACGCCCGTGCCCAGCAGGAAAAACACGCCCGGCAGATGACGCTGGTAAAAGGCGAAATCCTCGGCAA
This sequence comes from Collinsella sp. 60_9, assembly GCA_001915225.1. GTDB lineage: Bacteria > Actinomycetota > Coriobacteriia > Coriobacteriales > Coriobacteriaceae > Collinsella. Next base: position 1,366 of record MNQC01000031.1, on the reverse strand, counting down.
TCAACAGCGGCTCGTCCACGAGCTGTAACTCGGGCAGAGCAGACGCGATTCGGGCAAATAACTCAGGGTCGTTGTCGACCGGCGGATAGCCCTCGGCAAAGTCGAGATCGTACGTGCAGCCCGTTGCAGCGCATGCCTCATCAAGCACGCGGCGCACACCCTCGCGTGCACGGTCGAACATGCCGTCCGTAAACACACGCAAGCTGCCGGCAACATGGGCCTCCCCCGCCACCGCATTGCAGACGGTACCGGCCTGCAGCAGGCCGAACTTACCAATGCAGGGTTCATCGGCGCCCAACTCATCCATCAATTCACGCTCGGCGACCAAGAACTTGGCAGCCGCCAGCGCAGCATCGTGCGATTCGTTCACGGGAACGCCGTAGGTCTTGGCGATATGGATGCTTGTCCCGTGGATGTGCACATGCGTCTCACTCGAGCGCGCCAGCAATGGACCGGAGCAGCTCGCCAACGTGTTCGCAGGCAGGTCGGGCCATACGTGGAATCCAAAGATACGGTCCGCCTCGTAGCGCTCAAACAACCCGCTCTCGCAAACTGTCTTGGCGCCACCGGTCGTCTCCTCGGCAGGCTGGAACACAAAGAGCACGTTGCGCTTGATGGCACCCGGCTGCTCACGAATCGTGCGATCGACAAAGGTTGCCGCTGCAAGTGCCATGGCCATGTGTCCATCGTGTCCGCAAGCGTGCATCTTTCCGGGATGCGTCGAGGCAAAGGCCGCACCCGTCGCCTCCGCGATGGGCAGCGCATCCATATCGGCGCGAATCGCCGTGGCATGCGCGGCACCCGTGCCAGCGTCGAAGAAAGCGCAGACGCAGCTGGGGCACGGATGGGTCACCTCGCAAGCAAGCGGTGCCAGCACGCCCTCGATATAGGCTATAGTTTGAGGAAGATCGAAATCGAGCTCCGGAATGCGATGTAGGTCGCGACGATAGCGACGAAGTTCTTGGAGCTCGGTCATAAAGGGTCCTTTCATGGGGGCATATCCATTCGCACAATATTGTGATGCAGAATTGTGACGCCCTTGTTTCTAGCATATCCCTGCATTTTTTAAACGTTATATACGAATACTCTTGTTTGGTAAAGTGCAACGTGGTAGGGTCGTTACCACTTGATAGAGGCGCGGGCACGAAGATCCGCGGGCGAGCCGGCAGGCTTTGACCCCGTGGGGAGGCGAAACCCGCCGAACTGGGTTTTTCGGGCACGAACAGCCTGGTGGGCCTGCGGGAAACACCCGCAGGACTGTCTGCAGCAATGCGGGAGCGCTATCCGGACATTGGGTCCGCGCTATGCGGATTCGGTGCGCAGGTGGCGCCGTCTGGATAGCGAGGTTTACGGGACATGGCATTGA
>MNQC01000030.1:2407-4459 GCA_001915225.1 Collinsella sp. 60_9 | reverse complement strand
GTAAATGCCGCACTCCACGATGCCGCCGATGCTGTCGAGCTCGTCGCGCGCGGCCAGAATCTCCTCGCGCATGCGGCCGGCTGCGGCGGCGTCAATGCACGGCAGATTGTTCGTAAGGATCGCCTTGCGGTCGGCCTCGCGATAGACCATATCGTCCATCGGCAGGTCGGAGATGCCGCCGATCTGCGCGACGTGCGCCATGACCTGAATGCCGCGGGCCTCGAGTACCTGCAGTGCAATGCCGCCGGCGATGCATAAGGGGGCCGTTAGGCGGCCGGAAAAATGCCCGCCACCAGCGACATCGTGCATGTTGTGATACTTCACGCGCGCAGGGAAGTCCGCGTGTCCGGGACGGGGCTTGCGGCGCAGCTCGGAGTAATCCTTGGAGCGCGTGTTGTGTTCTTGATAATCGCGGCGATGGGCGCGCCGGTGGTATGTCCATCGACCACACCGGCGATGATATGCGCGGCGTCGGCCTCGCGGCGTTTGGTTGCGGTCTCGTCGCGACCGGGGGCGCGACGGTCGAGGAAGGCCTGCAGCTGCTCCTGGTCCACGGCGATGCCCGCCGGGATGCCATCGAGCGAGCAGCCGATAGCGGGAGAGTGCGACTGGCCGAAGATGCTTAAGTGCAAGACGTTGCCAAAGGTCGAGGACATGCTATTCCTCCTCGAGCGTGACCTTGCCGCCCAGTAGGCGGTAGTGGTCGAAGAAATCGGGATAGGACTTGTTGACGGCCTCGGCGCCGTGGATCACGACCTCGCCGGTGGCGCGGCTCGCGGCGATGGCGGCCATCATGGCGATGCGGTGGTCGTTGTGCGAATCGACCTCGCCGCCGGTGAAGGCATCGACACCCTTGATGATGAGGTCGTCACCGGCGATGCGCACCTGCGCTCCCAGCGCGGTGAGCTCGCGGGTGGTGGTGACCAGACGGTCAGATTCCTTGATGCGCAGGCGTGCGCAGTCACGGATGAACGTGCGGCCCTGAGCCAGCGATGCCACGGCCGAGATGACGGGCACCAGGTCCGGAATGTCGTGGGCGCTCATCTCAAAGCCGGCGAGCTTGTCGGACTGCACGGTGGCGGCGTTGGTGGAGCGCACGATGCGGGCACCAAAGCGCGAAAGCGCGGCGAGCACGTTGCGGTCGCCCTGTGCGGAGCTCAGCGACACGCCCTCGACGGTGATGGGGTCGGTGCCGATGGCGCCGGCGCACAGCCAAAAGGCGGCGTTGGACCAGTCTCCCTCGACGGCTACGCTGCCGGGCGTGCGGTACGATCCGCTGTTTACGCGGAAGTTCGTGACCTCGGGCTGGCCGTCCTTGGCCGGAATACGCTCGACGTTGACCTCGACACCAAAGGCCTTCATGGCCTGGATGGTCAGGTTGATATAGGGGCGGCTCTCGATGAGGCCGGTTACCTGCACGCAGGAGGGCTGGGCGAGCAGCGGGGCTGCCAGCAGCAGGCCGGAGATATACTGCGAGCTTACGTTGCCCGGCAGCACAAAGGTGCCCGGGCGCATGCGTCCACTCGTCTTGAGCGGAAAACCGCCCAGACCCTGTAGGTCGCAGCCGGCGGCGATAATCTCGTCCGAGAGCGGGGACAGCGGGCGGGCGCCAAGGCGGCCCTGGCCCACGAAGGTGGCATCCGCACCCAGCGCGCAGGCGACGGGCAACATAAAGCGGAGCGTGGAGCCGCTTTCGCCGCAGTCGAGCGTGACTGCGCCGGCCGTAAGGCAACGCACCGTAGCCTCGATGTCGGCGCAGGTGGTGTTGCAGGTAACGTGCGTCTCGCCGTTGGCAAGCGCAGCGCAGATGATGAGGCGATGCGCCATCGACTTGGACGCGATGGCGGGAACCGTGCCCTTAAGCGGGGACGGGGTGATGCGGGCTAGCATGCGAATGCGTCTCCCTTCTGGCCGAGGCCCTCGGCAATGAGTTCGTGGAAAGTGGAAAGCGGCGTGCGGTCGATGCTGCAGCGGCCGATGCCGTGCGGAATCACCAGGTCGATGGTGTCGCCCGCGCGCTTCTTGTCGTGGAGCGCCTCGGCAAAAACGGCA
>MNQC01000030.1:0-2319 GCA_001915225.1 Collinsella sp. 60_9 | reverse complement strand
GAGGAGCTTGCGCTGGTTGATCTCGCGCTCGTCGGCAACGACCACGGCGCGCTTGATGTCGATATTGCGGGCGATGATGAGCGCTACGCGCGCCACATCGCGGTTGAGCAGCTCCAGCGTGAGCGGGGTCTTCTCCAGCTCGGCGAAAAGCTCCGGGTCGGCGATCACGGCGTGCTTGACGACCTCGCCGCAGCCGTCGGCGAACTGCTCGGGCGTGAGGGTGGCCAGGCACCCCACGTCGGCGATAACCACGCTCGGCTGCCAAAAGGCGCCGGCCAAGTTCTTGCCTGCAGCCAGGTCGATGGCGGTCTTGCCACCCACCGACGAATCCACCATGGCGAGCAGGCTCGTCGGGATCTGCACAAACTTGCAGCCGCGCATGTAGGTGGCCGCCACAAAGCCCGCCACGTCGCCCACGCCCCCGCCACCGAGTGCCACGATCACGTCGGAGCGCGAAAGCTCGTGCTCTGCCACAAACTCCATAATGGCAACATAGGTTTCGGCGCGCTTATGGGCCTCTCCGGCCTCGAAGGTGCAGATGCTCACCTCGTAGCCTGACGCCTCCAGGCTCTGCTTAACGGGCATCTGGTAGAGCGGGCCCACGTTGGTGTCCGTCACGATGACGGCCTTGGTACCGCCGGCAGTGGCGCGCACGAGTGGTCCCGCCTGCTCCAGCAAAAACGTGCCAACATGCACCTGGTAGGGGCGTGCAGTGTCGATATCGATGGTAATCGCCATAAGCTTCGGTCCTTTCGACCTGGCGTGATAGGTGGTCTAGTGGGAGGTCTCGTCGTCGAGCGCGCGCTTAATGCGGTCGCCCTCGGCAAGGAGATTCTCCAGATAGCGCTGGTCGCGGTCCTTGAGCGCACGGCTGTAGGCGCCGAGCGATTCGATCAGATGGTCGATCTCGTAGGCGAGCGCGTCGGCGTCGTCGATCATGACGCGGGTGAGATCGCGGTAGCTACCGGCCGAAAAGCCGTGGTGGACCTGGGCGGTGGGGCTTTTGACGTAGGCGTTGGACACCACGTGCGCAAGCTGGCTCGTGAAGGCGATGACGCGGTCGTGCTCGGCGGCGCTGGTCACGCTGAACTTGCCAAAGCCCAAGGGGCGCACCATCTCGCGCACCTGGCCCAAAAGCTCCAGTTTGAGCGCATCGTCCACCGCGGGCGGCACGAGCACGAGTGGCGCGCCCTGGAACAGGTCGGCGCGGGAGTGTGCGTAGCCCGAGTACTGCGTGCCCGCCATGGGGTGTGCGCCCACAAAGTAAAAGCCGTGCTCACGGGCAAGCTCAAAGGCACGTTCGCACACGATGCCCTTGACGCCCACGGTGTCGATCACCACGGGACCCATGATGGCCTCGGTGTCGGTGGCGTCGGCGAGGGCCTGGGCATGCGCCTCGAGCCACTCGATGCAGGCCTCGGGGTAGCAAGCCAGGACGATGATGTCGCATTCGCCGAGTGTCTTGTCGTTGAGCTCTCCGGCGACAGTGCCCATGCTGGCGGCCGTCATGACATCGTCATCGGGGTCCCAGGCCAGCACGCGGACGCCCGCCTGGGCATAGCCGCGGGCAAAGCTACCGCCGATGAGGCCAAGGCCGACGATACCGGCGCACTTGGGGCCGCCCTGGTTAACGCGCGCGTTTCTCACCGTACCCATGGGCTACTCCATGGTCTCTTGGCAGACGACCTCGCGGATGGCGCGAATGCGGCGCATGGTGTCGTCGAACTGGTCGGGGGTGAGGGCCTGAGCGCCGTCGGACCATGCGCGGCTGGGCTCGTCGTGGACCTCGATCTCCAGGCCGTTGGCGCCGCAGGCGGTCGCGGCGAGCGCCATGGGCTCAACGTAGCGGGTGTAGCCGGTGGCGTGGCTGGGGTCGGCGACGACGGGCAGGTGCGACAGGTGGTGCAGAACCGGCACGGCGTTGAGGTCGAAGGTATTGCGGGTGCGGGTCTCGAAGGTGCGGATACCGCGCTCGCACAGGATGACGTTGTCGTTGCCCTCGCTCATGATGTACTCGGCTGCCATAAGCAGCTCGTCGATCGTGCCGGACATGCCGCGCTTGAGCAGAATCGGGGTTTGGGTCTTGCCGACCTCCTTGAGCAGGGGGAAGTTCTGGGCGTTGCGGGCGCCGATCTGCATGACGTCAATCTTCTTGTCCAAGAAGACCTGCACGTCGCGTGGATCCATGATCTCGGTGACGATCGGCATGTCGAGCTCGGCAGACGCCTCGCACAGCAGGTCGAGGCCGGCGGGGCCCATGCCCTGGTAGGCGTAGGGGGAGGTGCGGGGCTTGTAGGCACCGCCGCGCAGCATCGTGGC
>MNQC01000029.1:0-2293 GCA_001915225.1 Collinsella sp. 60_9 | reverse complement strand
GTGAGCTATGACATGGGCACCGGCCCGGCAGATTCGGGCATCTACAAGAGCTACTATATGCTGCAGGAGCCCGTCGACCAGATGCGTGACTTCATCACCGACGCTCTGCGCTCTTCGATTCCCGTCTACACACTCGATGAGGTCTTTGCCAAGAAGGATGACATCGCCAAGGACGTTAATGCCACCGTGTCCGAGCAGATGGCTGCCTACGGCTTCACCCTCGTGTCGACACTCATCACCAAAATCGCGCTGCCGACCGAGGTCGAGAACTCCATGAACGACATCAATGCCGCCCAGCGAAAGCGCGCTGCGGCACAGGAGCTCGCCGAGGCAGACCGTATCAAGCGCGTCACCGAGGCGACCGCCGAGGCCGAGGCTATGGAAAAGGCGGGCGAGGGCATCGCCAACCAGCGCAAGGCCATTGCGCTGGGCATCCGAGGCCAACCAGCTGTTCATGTTTACGCAGTGGTCCGAGATGATGACGGAGTTCGCTCGTACGGGTAAAACCTCGACGGTCGTGCTGCCGAGCGATTTCTCGCAGTCGGCCTCGATGTTCGAGCAGATGCTGACAGCCAGCAAAGTTCAAAACGATTCGAAGGAGTAGACGCGCGTGAAATACACCGTCGTTTGCGTCGGTAAGCTCAAGGAGCGCTTTTGGAAGGACGCGTGCGCTGAGTACACCAAGCGCCTAGGTGCCTATGCCAAGGTTGATATCCGCGAGGTGGCCGATATCGACCCGGCTAAGGCGGGCGGCGTGGATGCCGCACGCGACAAGGAGGGGGCGGCAATTCTTGCTGCATTGCCGTCTCGGGCGCATGTGATCCTGCTAGCTATCGAGGGCAAGGAGCGTTCGAGTGAGGAGCTCTCGGCGCGGCTCGACGATCTTATGCTGCGAGGCAGCAGCGACATTGCCTTTGTAATCGGCGGTTCGGACGGCGTGAGTGATGAGGTGCGCGCCCGCGCCGATGAGATGCTCAGCTTTGGACGCATCACCTTACCGCACAACCTGGCGCGCGTGGTGCTGCTAGAGCAGATTTACCGCGCCTGCAAGATCAGCCGCGGCGAGCCGTATCACAAATAGGTCGGCAATACGAAACAATGGCATGGGACAATAGCTTCCGTTTTGAGGAACGTGCCTGAGAGGACTATGTGATATGAAGATTGGATTTGTCGGTTTTGGCAATATGGCGAGCGCTATGGCCGATGGCTGGATCGCTGCCGGTGTAGCTGCGGGCGACATGTGCGCCTGCGCGGGTCGCTACGACGCACTGGTTGAGCGCTGCGAGGCGCGCGGCATGGTCGCCTGCCACGATGCCGCCGAGGTTGTCGCCGCATCCGATATCGTGGTCGCTGCGGTCAAACCGTACATGATCGAGAAGATATTCGCCCCGCTCAAGGATGCTCTTGCCAAAAAGGTCGTTCTGTCGGTTGCCTGGACCTGGGACAGTGCCAAGTGGGAGCAGGTCCTGCCGGGCGTCGCGCATATCTCGACGGTGCCCAACACGCCGGTTTCGGTGGGCGAGGGCGTCATCGCTTGTGAGAAGGCTTCCACGCTTAGTGATGAGCAGAGCACAGTGGTGCTTGATCTGCTTGGCAAGCTCGGTGCGGTGGTCGAGCTCGATACGAGCCTGCTGTTTGTGGGCGGCACGGTGGGTGGTTGCGCTCCGGCATTTGTCGCTATGGCAATCGAGGCCCTGAGCGATGCGGCGGTCAAGCACGGTATCCCGCGTGCCGATGCCTATCGCATTGTGAGCCAGATGGTGCTGGGTACGGCAAAGCTGCAGCTTGCAACTGGCCAGCATCCTGCGGCGATGAAGGATGCCGTATGCTCGCCCGGTGGTGCCACCATCAAGGGCGTCGTTGCGCTCGAGGACGCCGGCATGCGCAGCGCCCTGGTCAAGGCAATCGACGCAACTCTCCAGTAAAACCTGCCATTTAGGGACAGGTTTATTTTGGCAGGTTTTTCCTGCGGTTTTGTCCTTTTAGTGAAAAGCGCCCCGCAACTGGCTCAATTCCAGTTGCGGGGCGCTTGCGTTTGCCCAGATAAAACCGACCAAAATAAACCTGTCCCTTTTTGGCAGGTTAGTCCCAGAAGCTGTCTTCTTCATCCTCGGACTTGGGTCCGCGGTCGACGTACATCTTATGGGTACGCTTCTCCATTACAAAGGCAAGAATCGCAAATAACAGGATGCCGCCGGCGAAAAGGATGGCAAAACCGGTGCGGGTGCCAAACAAAAAGGAAAAAACGCAATAAGGGCGTTTCTCCTCTATCCATTTGTTTAATTCTTTTGGT
>MNQC01000028.1:424-3439 GCA_001915225.1 Collinsella sp. 60_9 | reverse complement strand
GATGTGGCGTCGTTCCAAACGACCATCGCGCGCTTAGGCTTGCCCACAGTCGAGGCAAACATGCGCGACAACTCATCGAACGCGCCCAATCCGACACGGACATCGACGCTGCGGTGTTGGAAATTGATCAGTTGACGACGAATCATAGCAGCCCACGCTCCAAAAGCATCTCGGCACAAAGGTAGGAAACGTCCTCGAAGGACTTGTTGCGAATATCAAGGGTAAGGTCGGCGGCCTGGCGATACAGCGGACGGCGATGCTCAAACAGGCGCGCAGCATGCTCGGGCGAACGGAAATCGGGGCGCGTGTCGGACCGACGAATCTGTCGAATCGAATCCTCGAAGTCGCCCTCGAGGTACACGCACGTACCCATTTCGTGCATCAGTTCAATATTCACCGGCGTTTCGACGATACCGCCCCCGCACGAAACCAACAGGCTGCGCTCGCTTTGGAGCGAACGGAGCGCCGAGGTCTCGAGCTCGCGAAAACGATCCTCGCCCTCGGTCTCAAAAGTCTCGGTTACCGACTTGCCGCAACGGCGCACGACCAGACGGTCGGTATCGATAAAACGCCGCTTGAACATGGTGCCCACGTTGCGCGCAAGCGTCGACTTGCCCGCGCCCAAAAAGCCGATAAAGAAGATATGGTCGCAGCCGTGTTTGATGTGCTGGGACATGACGAGACCTATTCCTCGCAGGGAAGGTCGCGCAGGGCCCGGCGCTCAAAGATACGGAAGATCTGCGTATACCACAGGTCCTGCGTCGCCTGCGGCTTTACCAGGATGGTATCGACGCCGGCGAAGTTGCCGCTCCACACGTCCGTGTAGAGCTGATCACCGATCAGCACCGCCTCGCCGGCTGTGGCGCCGAGGCGCTTAAGGCCCGCCTTGAGGGCAAACGGCGCCGGCTTCATGGCGTGGCTGATGGCCTCGAGTCCCAGCTCGCGTGCTGATGCCATGACCTGGTCGCGATGCCAGTTGTTGGACACCATGCACAGCTTAAAGCCTTTGGCGCGGGCGGTATCGAGCCAAGCGGAAACCGCGGCGGGAACCTGCTCGGTGTCGCGCGGCACCAGGGTGTTATCGCGATCGAGCAGAATGGCGCGTTTGCCGTCGGCCCACAGGGTATTAAGGTCGATGCGATCGACCGAGGCAACGTAACGTTTGGGGCTAAAAATCCTCATGCTAATTCCAAGACTGTTGATGCTCTTCGTAGGTTTGCGAGAAGTACTCCTCGTCCTGCGTAATGTAGAAATACAGGTCATCGGAGTCGGTCGGCTCAAGCGTGGCCTTGAGTGCCTCGAGCGACGGAGAGCAGATGGGCGTGGGTGGCAGACCCTCATGCTTATAGGTGTTATACGGACTATCGCTCTGCAGGTCGTCGGCGGTAACCTCGCCACCGGTGACATACATCATAGTCGCATCGCTATTGAGATAGCGCAGACCGTCGAGCTTGCCGGCAAGGCGGTTGTAGAAAACCGAGGCCACATGCGCACGTTGATCGGCGTTGAGGCCCTCGCGCTCAACGATAGAGGCCAAGTTGACGATGTCGTAGTCGGACATCTCCACACCGTAGCGTTCCTTGATCTTGGCTTCGCAGCTCGCAAAGTCAAGCGACTTGTACTCGGTCTTAAACTGATCGAGCATAGCGCGAATCACGTCATCGGCCGTCGGCGAATCGCCCAGCGAATAGGTCTTGGGGAACAAGAAACCCTCGAGCGAATCGTTGGCGGCGCCCTTAAGGAAGCTATAGTCGTCCACGTAGTTGGAGGCCTTGGCCTGGTTGAGGAAGTCTTCCTTAGAGATGCTGTCGTAGGCCTGGGCCACACGGTCGGCGACTTGATCGACCGTCAGGCCCTCAGGGATAGTCAGCGTATTGGAGCCCGCGTTGGGGCCTTTGCTGAACAACCTTGGTCGCATCCATGAGTGTGGTGAACGAATAATCACCAGGCTTGAGCGACATATCGGCGTTGAGCTTTTTCACCGCCGCATAGTAATCCTTGGGATTTTCTACGATATGGTTCTCGGAGAGAATCGAAGCGATGCTGTCACCCGAGGCACCATCGGGAATCGTGATAGTAACCTGCTGGCCTGCAACGACTTTCGCACCCTCACCGCCAAAGAAGCCCTTGACGGCTGGCACGACAAAGAAAACGATCGCGACAAGCGCAAGCACGGCAACAACGCCACCGATAATCATAGGCACCGGGGAGCTTTTCTTTTGAGCACCGCGACGAGCATGCGTGTTGTAGCTCGAGCGGGTCGCCGGAGCGAATGCAATTGGGGGGCCTGCGTTCGCTGGGTAGGTGCCTGCTGCTTAAAGCGGGTGCCGCCTGCAGGCTGGGCCGTACGAGCAGTGGGCTGCTGAACCGCGTGAGAAGCCGAATGCTGAACCGAACGAGCAGAAGGCTGCTGACCCGTCCGTTGAACAGGTTGGGCCGAACGAGAGAAGGACTGCGCCGGGCGCGCGGCAGGCTGAGCTGCGCGCTGCGTCGGCTGTGCCGGACGCTGGCCAGGCTGGGCAGGGCGCGACGCCGGTTGCTGTGTACGATTCGGCTGGCGCGGATCGGAAGCACTAGGCATGCGAAACCTCCTCGTTTTTACGATCGAGCCACGTCTGCAAAAACAGGCTGGCGGCAATCATGTCGATCTTGCCCCTCATCTGCTTTTCGTTGAGTCCCTGCTCGCGCAGGATACGCTTGGCCTCTTGCGAGGACAGACGCTCGTCCTCAAACTCCAACGGAAGATCGAGCTCGTCGGCAATCTTTTGCGCCACAGCGGCAACGCGCACGGCCTGAGGGCCGGGCTCACCGGCCATGGTCAGGGGACGTCCGCTTACCAGGATGTCGGGCTCATAGTCCTCAACCAGGTAGCGGAACGTCTTGGCCATACCGGTGACCTCGGCAGCCGGAAGCACCTTGACAGGCATCGCCATCTTGCCATCACGGCTCGAGACGGCGATGCCAATCCTGGTCTCCCCTATGTCCAGCGCGAGCGCAACCACAGCGACTTCTTAG
>MNQC01000028.1:0-333 GCA_001915225.1 Collinsella sp. 60_9 | reverse complement strand
GCCTGGGCCATGTTGGGACGACCGCCACCGCGACCGTCGACCAGACCCGCGATCTGCTTGATCACGTTACCGGCGTGGAAACCGGCCTTGACGGCGTCATCGGAGCCGGCAGCGAGCAGGGCCGGAGTGCCCTTCTCAGTCACGCTGGCGACGACACAAGCGACAGGGCCGGCGACCTTCTGGTGCACGGTATCCCAAACGTTGCGCAGGTCAGCGGCCTCGAGACCCTGAAGCTCAGCAACAACAAGCTTGTAGCCATTCAGCTCGACAGCACCCTCGATGGCGCTGGAGATCGCATCGGAGGAGCCACCAGTGAGCGCCTTCTTGAGCTTG
>MNQC01000027.1:2442-6358 GCA_001915225.1 Collinsella sp. 60_9 | reverse complement strand
ACCCGGCGGTCATTCGGGCGAAACCTGACAAAAAAGGTAACAAAGCCTGCCACCAGTGCGACACCGAGTCCCACTGAAAGCGGCAGCCATACCGCCCGGACGTCCAGCAGCCAGCAGGTCAGGGCGGCGACAAATTCGGCGCAGGCGCCGAACAGAAGCCCGTAGCCAGCCGACGCCAAAACGCCTGACCGCACCATCCGGCTCCTGAATTTTTTAGACATAGGATTCTTGTTCATGGGAAATCTCTCCTTTTCCGAACCGTTCGGACAAAACGCACACATTCCCCGCGTCCTGCGGCGGTCTTGCGACCGCCGCAGGGTGGCAGGGAAGTTTTGGGGATACCCGTATGTCAGACTGCCGAAGTCGCACCGTAGACGACCGTTGCGTTTTCCGTCCAGCGGTTGCTCCAGCCGTCAGGGCGGGACTCCGCATCGGCAAAGGTCACATAAATCGTCTGCGCATTCGTCCACGAAGCAAACACACCCCAGCCCATGGTCTGGACCGTACCGGGAATGAAAATCTTCGTGATGGAAGTGCAACCTCCGAAGGCGTTGTCCTTGATGGTCGTGACCCCTGCGGGGATAGTGAATTCCGTCAGCGCGGTGCACTGCCCGAAGGCACCCTCCCCGATGCAGGTCAGGCTCTCGTCCAGCGTGACCGAGGTGAGCGAAGCGCAACCGTAGAAGGCTCCGCTACCGACAGTCTTGAGACGGGCAGGCAGTCTTACGGACTGCAGCGACTTGCAGTTAGCAAACACACCGGCGTAGTACCACTCGTAAATCTCCTGGTTGAAGGTATAATCTCCATCCGCCAGCACAAGCTCGGGACCCTCGCCGCTTCCGGCAAAGTCGATAGCCGTACGGTAGGTCTCCACGGCATCCGCCGGACGGCCGAGCTTAATGAAGCAACGACCGAGCTCGCCGAGTGCGGCGGCAGGAGCCGGATTGGCGCCGTCGATGGCAGCCTGACGGAAGGCAGTACCTGCGTTGGCATAATCGCCCGACTGGAACAGCGCATTGCCCAGGCCCAGATAGGCCTTGAACGGCGTGGCATAGGAAGCATCCTGCGTAGCAGCAGAGAACGCCTGGGCGGCCGTCGTGTAGTCGCCCACGGCGGCGAGCGCCTTGCCGCGGTTGGTGAGCAGCGCGCCGCGCTTGCCGTAGGTGCCGTCGTTGAGGGCGGCAGCATAAGCCTCGGCGGCCTCGGCATACATGCCCAGGTGCATCAAGGCGTTGCCACGAAGGTGATCGGCCTCGCCCATAATCTCATCGGGAGTCTTTGCCGCCCCAAGCATCTGGGCTGCAGCGGAAAAATCACCCGCGCGGTAAGCGGCGCGGCCCTGTTGGATCAGCTGGCTATTCAAGGAAGTCCCCTTTACTCGTGAACGATCTCGACATGGACGATCTCGTCGCCGGCACGCAGCTGCGAAATCACATCGAGACCCTCGACCGTGGTACCAAAGACGGTGTAACCGGAATCGAGGTTATGCTGGGCGCCCAGGCAGAAGTAGAACTGCGAACCCGCGGAATCGGGGTCCATGGAGCGTGCCATGGCAAGGGCACCATCGACATGGCTGTTGCGCGGATTGGTGGCAAACTCGCCCTTGATGCAGTAGCCGGGGCCACCGGTACCGGGCATGCCGTCGGGGCCCTCAAGACCAGCGGCGACGTCGGCGCCGGACATATCGCGGGTATTGGGGTCGCCGCCCTGGATGACAAAACCGGGCACATAGCGATGGAACTTAAGGCCATCATAGAAGCCCATCGTAGAAAGCTCGCAGAAGTTCGCGACATGAATGGGAGCGCCCTCGCCGTCAAACTTGACCTTGATGGTACCCTTCGACGTCTCGATAACGGCGCATTCGTCGCCGGCAAGCTGATACTTAAAACCAAACATGTGGTTCCTTCCTCGTGCGTTTAAAGCATATTTGTACGAATTGTAGCAATAAGCATGCGCTTACATCAATTGCGCACGTAGGTTATGCCGACTATGGCGAACTAATTTTAGGAACGCTGCTGCGGCTTCCAGGAACCCACATTGGCGTCGTACTGGTTCAGTGCGCTGTTGCCGCCCTGCGCGATGGGCGCCAGGATATCGCTTTGGTGGGAACTCATCGACTCACCATCGGGAATGGCCAGCGAGATGTCCCAGCTCTGACAGATCACGTCGACACGCTCGTACATCCACTCGGCAAGCTGCTTTAAGTGGGCGATGTCGTCCGCATAGACCGTATCGTCCTGATACTTAAGGTTGTTAAGCTCATCTTGCGTCTTTTTAATCTGGTCGCGCAGGGCGTAGGCACTCTGCGACAGCTTGGACAGCGGCGTTCGGAGATAGCCGTTGTTAAAGGAATCGATGACCTCGCCGATCTGGTCCTCATCACCGTAGGACACGATGGTCTGATACAGACCGTCGAGTCTGGTATAGAGCTGATCATCGGTGAGCACGGTTTCTTCCTGGACCACCTCGGCAGAATCGTCCTGCTTGGTATCGTCCTCAGTCGCCTCGCCCTTTTGGCGCGTGGGGAAGGTCGTCTGCGCAGCCTGGCCAAACTGGTCGTAGAAGGCAGGCATGACACCCATGGGATCGGCCGTCACGAACCAATAGGCACCGCCGCAAACGACGGCAAGGACCGCGATGACGATGAGCGGCTTGGGGATATGACGCTTGTGCTTGTGATAGGCGTCCTCGTCGGGATGCACCTTGCGCCTTATCGAAAGCCGGCAGCACGCAGGTCTCGTTAGGATCGGCGGCGTCCGAAAGAACCGCGGCAGCCGAGGCGGGCGCATGAGGCACCTCGGTATCGATCTGCTCTTGCGTTAGGCGCGGAAAGCCCGCCGTGCGGCCCGCTGCCAGGTCGGATGCGGCCGCGTCCTCGGAGAGGATACCCGGAGCAGGGCGTCCGCATTTTGGGCACGTGCGATCATGCGGAGAAAGACGGGCACCGCAGCCCTCACAGAACACGAACTCGGTGTGCTCGGGACCATCGCCCGGACCCACATAGGCGTTGCAGTAGGGGCAGAACGAGGCGCCGTCCTCGATAGTCTTAAGGCAATGCGGGCAGATCACGGCATCCTCTTTTCGAAGCAATTCAAACAATCGAGGTTAGAGCATAACATCGCCACGGCCCCACAGGAACAAGGCACCAATTCAACATCGCCAGGGCGCGTAGCTACTTCTTCTTTTTGCTTGGCATCGAGACTTTGATGCCTTGGGCGGACTTGGTCACACGAGAGCGCTTAGCTCCGGTACTCTTCTTTTTCTTGGGCTGGGCCTGGGCCACGCCCTCGAGTGCGCGGGCCTCGGCCTCGCGAGCGGTGCGATCTTCGCGGCGCTGCGCCATGTCGGCGGCGACGCGCTTGGCAAAACGTTCGGCCGTCGAGCCCGTCGATCTCACCTTGCCGCCACCGCGACCCAGGCGGACGCGCACACCGCGGCCAAAACCAGTTGCGGCATGACGACGACGCGGCTTGAGCGAATCCATCATCGTGGCGAGCTTAAAGAACACCGAGCAGGTAAAGACCACGATAACAGCCAAGATAACCATCTGGCCCATCGACAGGTTGGCAATAGACAGCAGCTCCGGGAATCCGATAACGCCCACCAGGATGCCGGCGACTACAAACACAAAGAGCACCACACGTAAGGGCGTGAGAGGCTGCGAGATGCGCCAGATTAGGCTGACGCTCGCCGCGCACGACGTAAGCAGGCACATCGTAGACAGCGTGAGCTGGCTAAAGCCAAACACGCGCGCCACAAAGATGTCGAGCGCCGCAGCCAAAATGACCGCAATCGACGCCGGCAGTGCACACTTGAGTACGTTGCTCAAAAACGCACCCTTCACACGAGCATTGTTGGGCTCCAGGCCCAACACAAAGCCCGGCGCGCCGATGCAGAGTAAGTTATTATTGTCTCC
>MNQC01000027.1:1982-2329 GCA_001915225.1 Collinsella sp. 60_9 | reverse complement strand
ACGGCGGGCATCGAGGCAAAATCGTTGTCGACGAGTACGATTTCGGCCACATTACGCGCGGCATCGGAGCCGGCCGCCATGGCGACGGAGCAGTCGGCCTCCTTGAGCGCCAGCACGTCGTTGACGCCGTCGCCCGTCATGGCCACGGTGTGCTCGCGGCGCTTGAGCGCCTGCACGAGCTCGCGCTTCTGCTGCGGGGTCACACGACCAAAGACATGGTAGCGGTCCACTGCGGCATCGAGCTTGGCCGGCGTATCGAGCGTCGTGGCGTCCACATAAGCGTCCGCCCCCGGCACGCCCACCACGCGCGCGATCGACGACACCGTACGCGGGTCGTCGCCGCTGAT
>MNQC01000027.1:0-1914 GCA_001915225.1 Collinsella sp. 60_9 | reverse complement strand
GCCTCGCCCACCATATCCCCATCGGGCGTAAAGCCGTCCACGCGCGCCACCACGAGCACGCGGCAGGTATCGGCAAGCTCGGCGACACGGTTCTCGACCTGGGCAAACGCACGATCAGAGAGCACAAATTGCGCGGCGCCCATTACGTAGGAGCCCTGCGCAAAAGAAGCGCCGCTCCATTTTTTAGACGACGAGAATGGAATGACCGACAGCGGCTCGGACACCTCGACCGGGCGATCGGCGTAATAGTTGAGCAGCGCCTGGCAGGTCTCGTTGGCATCGGCCGAAGTCGCACGTGCCACGTTAGCCAGCGCAAAATCGAGCACTGTGGTATCGACGGGAACAGCCGCCTCGTCCGAGTCCACGCCAAAGCCAACACCCTCAACAGGCAGCGGATACGTGCCCTCGACCTCCATACGGCCCGACGTGATGGTGCCCGTCTTGTCCAGGCACAGCACGTCGACGCGAGCGAGTGTCTCGATGCAGTAGAGCTGCTGTGCCAGCACCTTGCGGCGGGCCAGGCGCACCGTGGCGATGGCGAGCACCGACAAAGTCAGCAGCACCAGGCCTTGCGGGATCATACCCAGCAGGGCGCCCACCGTGGACAGCAGCGCCGACGAAGGCACATGACCGGCCAACAGCTCGGAGAAGCACCACGAAAGCGCGCTATCGCCCGGGGTTCCCGCGGCATCCCACAGCTCGCTCACACTCGAGGCAAACAACGCCAAACCGAGCGGGATCATGATGATGCTCGCAAAGCGCACGATGGCGTTCAGCGCGTTCATGATCTCGGAATTAACCTTTTTGACGTACTTGGCCTCGTTATTAATTTTGGCCACGTAGTTGTCGGCGCCGACATGGATCACGCGGGCGCGCAGCAGGCCCGAGTCGATAAAGCTGCCGCTCATGAGCTCAGAGCCTGGCTGTTTCTTAATAAGGTCGCTCTCGCCCGTCAGCAGGCTCTCGTTCACGAGCGCCTCGCCCGACACCACCACGGCGTCGGCGGGAATCTGGTCGCCGCGCCCCAAGCGGATGATGTCGTCGAGCACGATCTGGTCCAGGTCGAGCTCCACCTCGGCGCCGTCGCGCACCGCGATGGCCTTCTTGGAGGTCAGCAGCGTGAGCTTATCGACCATCTTCTTGGAACGCATGGACTGAATGACGCCAATAGCGGTATTGAGGAACACCACGAACAGGAACGTCAGATTCTTAAACGAACCGGTCAAAATGACCAGGAACGCCAAGATCACGTTGATCAAATTGAACAACGTGCAGAGGTTCTCGATGATGAGCTCTTTGACCGACTTGGTCTTGAGGTCCGCGCTCGATATCCGTTGCTGCCATACCACGTCCCATCACGTCGCGTCGGTATAAGAAAAACCGCCCGGACCATGCGAGGTTCGGACGGTCTTACGTTCGATGGTGCCCCATGTTGGATTCGAACCAACGGCCTTCTGCTCCGGAGGCAGACGCTCTAATCCCCTGAGCTAATAGGGCCAACGTTTGGCATTATACCCAAGTGCACCACGGGCTATCAAAATAAAAGAAAAAGCTTTGCAATTCCGAGGAAGACGCGGCGCAACGGCCCACTTTAGAAGGCAAAAGCGAGTCAGATAGTATAAACTCTCATGCACCATATATACACGGCTCGCGATGCGGGCCGTTTTTGCAAAAGTTATCCATCGAGGTGAGAGGCACACCATGATTGCAATTTTAAAGCAGAGCGCCAGCGACGAGGCCGTCGGCAATATCGTCAGCTGGATTGAGAAAAAGGGCCTGAAGACCGATGTCTCGCGCGGCGAGAATGAGACGATTATCGGCCTGGGGGGCGATAGGACCAAGAGCGCCCCGTTCCTGCTCGAGTCCATGGATGTCGTGGAGCGCGTGCAGCGCGTCTCCGAGCCGTTCAAGCGC
>MNQC01000026.1:427-2787 GCA_001915225.1 Collinsella sp. 60_9 | reverse complement strand
AGGTGAGCCAAATACAATGAGCATCGCGTGGGTTCTCCCCCAGATAGCACTGGTAGATGGCGGAGTGCTCAGAGTCGACTGGAATAAGCTGGCCCGGTTGCGCCAACGGCATAAGCAAGTCGCCACCGACGACGAGGGACTCCTTGTTGGCAAGGGCAAGGCGCTTATTTGAGGTCAAGGCCGCATGGCTCGCCTCGAGACCGGCGGCACCCACAATAGCGACGAGCACGCAGTCGACATCGTGGCGACGCGCGAGCTCGCAAACCGCCTGCGCGCCAACGCCGAGCTTCGTGCCCTCGGGCAACTCCTGCAGCACGGCGTCATCGCCATGAGCGACATCGGCCACGGCAACCGCCGAAACCGAAAACTCGCGGGCAGCGGCAACGAGCTCGGAGGTACTGGAGTTAACGGACAGCGCCGTCACCTGCAGGCGATCGGCATGCTGGCGGCACACATCGAGCGCCTGGGTGCCGATGGAGCCCGTACAACCCAGGATGGCAACACGGAGGCGTCCATCGGGGCCATACGTCGTCTGGAATGACATTACAGCACGCCTCCGATCATCAGCATCAGCTGCGCGGTGATGCAGCCGAAGATAAGCGAATCGCTACGATCGAGCATGCCGCCGTGGCCCGGGATAAGGTTACCGGAATCCTTAACGCCCACACCGCGCTTGATGCGCGACTCGATAAGGTCGCCGATAACGCCCAAAATGGACACCACTACGCCGCACAGCAGCGCATAGGGCAGGCTGAGTTTGTAGAAGTGCGTCGCCCACAGGATGAGCCAAATCAAAACCGAGCCCAGGATGCCGCCAACAAACCCCTCCCAGCTCTTTTTGGGAGAGATCTTGGGAACCATCTTGTGTTTGCCGATACGGCTACCCACGATGTAGGCAAACGAATCGGAGACCCAAAGGGACGCGCAAACGCCCACCGAAAGCAGGGCGCCGGCAAAACCGGGCACGGCATCGCGCAGCAGCACGATAGCCGACAGCATAAAGCCAGTGTAGATGGGACCCATGAGCGTCACGGCCACATCAGAGATGCGGGTACGCGGCGACCAGACATACCAAATGCCCACAGCGAGCATCAGGGCAAAAAGCAGGGCATTCAGCAACATCGAATCGCCCAACGCCGACAGCGGAAAGAGTACGGCGGCAGCGATACCCATGCGCTCGTTAGCCATCTTGCCATCGAGCCTTGTCATACGGAAAAACTCATAGCAGCACAGACCGCTCATGACAGAAACAAAGATGGCCGTGGGCACGATACCCAAAACCAGGCACAGGATAAAGACAACGGCATAAACGATCCCGGCGGCGGCACGGGTAATAAAGCCCGCAAGCCACGAACCGGTGCCATTCTTCGCTGCGGGCGCTCCCGCAGCGACAGCCTTGCGCTCAGATGTCTTAGGAGCAGTTGCCTTGGGACGATCGGACACGATTAAGCCTCCTCGGTCTTGCTCAGACCACCAAACCTACGGTCACGGCCCTGATAGGCCAAAATGGCGTCGACAAGGCCCCAACGATCAAAGTCGGGCCAATAGGTATCGGTGACGTAGAATTCGGAATAAGCCACCTGCCACAGCAGATAGTTCGAAAGACGCAGCTCACCAGAAGTGCGAATCACAAGCTCAGGATCGGGAAGGCCGGCGGTATAGAGGTGGGAAGCCACCATGTCGTCATCAATTGCGCCAGGATCGATCTTACCGGCGGCAGCGTCGAGTGCGATCTGACGGACAGCGCGGGTAATCTCGGCACGCGCGCCGTAGTTGACGGCAAGCGCCAGCGTCATGCCGGTGTGATCGGCGCACTCGGCAAGACCGCGTTCAAAAACGTCGCGGGTCTTCTTGGGCAGCGCGGAAATGTCACCCAGAAAGACAACGCGCACGTTTTCGCGCTTCAGAAGCGGCAGCTCGTCGATAAACGTCTTGGCAAACAGATGCATCAAGACGTTGACCTCATGCTGTAGAAAACGCATAGGCAGAAAGCACGTCGACGCCCAGACGCACGCAAGCGGTAATGATCTCGCGCAGCGAGACGATACCCGCCTTGTGGCCCTCGGTGCGTGCAAGACCGCGCGACGTGGCCCAACGGCCGTTGCCGTCCATGATGCACGAGATATGGTGCGGAATGTTATTGAGGTCAAGGTCGGAAAAACCGACGCCCGCAGGGGCGTCGGCAAAGTACTCGACCAGTTTATGCTCGTCGTATTGCACCTTAGATCTCCATGACCTCGGCTTCTTTTTCCTTCAGAAGCTCCTCGACCTTGGCGACATACTCATCGGTGTGCTTCTGGACCTTGGCCTGCTCGCGACGGACATCGTCCTCGGTGAGTTCCTCATCGCGCTCGAGCTTG
>MNQC01000026.1:0-336 GCA_001915225.1 Collinsella sp. 60_9 | reverse complement strand
GGAGCCGGGAACGGAAGACGAACGACGGTGCCATCGGAGTTGGGGGTAATACCCAGATCGGAAGCGCCGATGGCCTTGACGATAGCATTGATGAGTGCCTTGTCCCACGGCTCGATGAGCAGCATGTGGGCCTCGGGGGTCTTGACGGCGGCAACCTGCGTGACCGGCGTGGGAACACCGTAATAATCGACGGTGATGTCGGACAGAATGTTGGCATTGGCGCGGCCGGTACGAACCTTGGAGAAGTTATGCTTGAGGGACTCGAGCGACTTGTCCATGTGGGCGGTGATGTTCTCTGCCATGCTTAATCCTCCTGATAGACGAGCGTGCCGACGG
>MNQC01000025.1:2494-2955 GCA_001915225.1 Collinsella sp. 60_9 | reverse complement strand
GGTTTGTCGAGTTCGTTCGTGCCGTCGATGGCGATCCGCTCGCAGATGCCATCCTTACCGCAGACATGGACCTGCTGGCAAACGTTTCCGAAAAGCTCGAGCGCCTACTCAAGGAATACCTCGTTGTCGGTGGCATGCCAGAAGTTGTCTCCGCTTTCGCCGCCTCCCACGATTTCATCGAGGCCCACAGGCTTCAGCAGCAAATCATCGAAGCTTATGAATCCGATTTTGGCAAGCATGCGCCAGCCCGCATCGTCGAGCGCATGAGGCTGGTTTGGAAATCCCTTCCCGGCCAGCTCGCAAAGGAAAACAAGAAGTTCGTCTACGGCGCGCTTCGTCCCGGGGCGCGCGCACGCGATTTTGAGGAAAGCCTCCAGTGGCTCACGGACTACGGAATCGTTCATAAGGTGCCACGTGTTTCCGCTCTAAAGGCGCCGCTCTCGAGCTACGAAGACCTCTCG
>MNQC01000025.1:0-2411 GCA_001915225.1 Collinsella sp. 60_9 | reverse complement strand
ACAAAACTCCCGCGTATTGGTCCTCTACCTCCGGCAATGCCGAAACCGACTTTGCCATCGACCATGCGGGGACCGTGCTTCCGCTCGAGGTCAAGGCGGCAGAGAACCTCAAAGCAAAGAGCCTGAGGATTGCCTGCGAGAAGTTCAAGCTCGAGCGCTGCGTGAGAACATCGTTAGCGGCATATAGAGACGAGGGCACGCTCGTCAACATTCCGCTCTGGGAGATTGGGCAAATCGACAAGCTGGCATAGGCGCTGTGGAGGGGGTGTCCCGTAAGGAGTGTCCCAAACTGCCGGCAGAAAAGGAACGTCCCTATCTGCCACATTCCCGAAGCAAGGCAACGCCGATGTCTTGGAAACGACAGTGAGACAAGGTGACGTGAAACGAAAGGGCGCTGACCTTCTGGTCGCGCCCTTGAAGTTGAACGTCAGATTGTCCAAATGCGGCCCGCGCAGCGTCGAGCCGTTACGCGGTTTGGTAAAACCGCGTAACCCTACAGCTCCGTTACTTCAACGTTGTTGTAGATCTCGTCCCAGCGGTCCATGACCAGGTGGCCGGTCTTGGGATCCATGGCGTTGAGTTTGCCGCAGGTATTGGCGGTCTTGAGCACCGTGACGTCGTCGGCACCAGCAGCAATGGCATGTGCAAAGCCGGCGATGGTCGAGTCGCCGGAACCCGTCGCGTTCACAGCCGCAATCGCGGGCGTCTTGGCACGGAACGCACGGCCCTCATGGAAGCCCACCGAACCGGCAGCGCCCATCGAAACGACAACCCAGGGGATACCGGCAAAGCGGTCATCGGCGGCAAGCGCCTCGCGCAGGGCATCGACATCATCGGTCGTAAAGGACGTACCCAGCAGGCCGTTAATCTCGGTCAGATTGGGCTTTACGAGCTCGGGCTTAGCGTCGGACTCCAGCGCGGCCTCCAGCGATGCACCCGAGGTATCGAGCAGCACCTTGGCGCCCGCCTCCTCGGCGATCTTGACGAGCTCGGCATAGTAGCCGGCATCGACGCCACGCGGCAGCGAGCCCGAAAGCGTCACGACGTCCGCCTTCGCTGCAAGCTCGGCGAACTTGGCCGTAAAGGCCTCGAGCTCGGCCGGGGCGATCTGCGGGCCGCTCTCCAGCAGCTCGGTCTGATTACCCTCGTGCAGAATATTCAGGCAAATACGCGTCTCACCGGCGATGGGCACAAAGTCGTTCTTGACGCCGTCGGCATCCATAAGCTCGGCCATATAGGCACCCATGTGGCCGCCGAGCAGACCGGTCGCGAGCACGTCGTCGCCCAGCTGCAGCAGCACACGGCTCACGTTGAGGCCCTTGCCACCAGCGGTCTTTTCGGGCGTCACACGGTTAACATCGTCGATGATCAGCTTGTTGAGCTGATAGCGCGTATCAATCGACGGGTTCATGGTAACGGTCAGAATCATGTTGAACTCCTGTTCCGGGGCGGCATGACCCGCCCCCAACATACGATAACTCGTTAAAGGATCTCGATCTCAAAGCCGCGGGTAACAGTCTCCCCCGGCTTGGCCACCAGGCAGCCACGCTTGTGCTCCAGGATATCGTCCTCGTCGGAGCAGGTGGACAGACCACCCCACGGTTCAACAGCCACAAAGTCGCCCTCTGGCTTGCTCCACACAATCAGGAACGACATATCGGGGAACGTCAGGCGCACGCCCTTGTCCTCGGTGCCCTCATTGGTCACCTCGTACGACACGGCCACCTTTTCCGAATCAATCGTGTAACGAGCAACGATCTTAAACGGATACGGGTACTGCTCGAGCAACTCGGCATGGTCGGTAGAGCTTAGGCTCAGCGCAACCATGTTGTCGCTCTGTTCCTCGAGCTTCCACTCCTGTTTGCGCGCAAAGCCGTGGCGGGCGAGCTTTACCTCGCGGCCGCCCATGGTCATTGCGCGACCGTCACGAAGACCGCCGCAGATCGGGAAGCAAATAGGTGCCTGGCCCGACCACACCGCCGGATCGCCCTGCCACAGATACTCGCGACCGTCGGCCACAATTGAGGTGAACGAGCCGCCCGCCGTGCTCAGTGCTACGCGGATAGAACCGTTATCAAGAACAAACTCCATAGGAGCCTTCCCTTTCTTACGACAGCCCGCCAAGTCAATAGGGCTGATAGAAAACCGGCCCGCGCCCCCTCACAGAAACGCGAGCCGTCAATTGAAAAGCTGCAGAATACCGGGTCCCGCCAAAACGAAGCCCACAAGCTCAGCAAGCAAACGTGTTATCGGAGCAGCTTACTGAACCAGAAAGCTTCGCAACAACAGGGGCGATCTCACAGGTCACTCAAACGTCAGACACTATGACCCAATCCAGGGGCACGGAAACGACAGGAGCCCCCGCTCGTGACCGCGGGTCGGGGCTGCGACAATGTTGTTGAAGTGCCAGA
>MNQC01000024.1:0-4040 GCA_001915225.1 Collinsella sp. 60_9 | reverse complement strand
TGGGCAAGCATGGAGGGGTAAGCGCAGACGCGGTCGTCGTGGCCATAGCCCAAAATCATGGAGCGGTCGAGGCCCATGTCGCGGGCGGGACCGGCGGGCACGACTTCGATCTCGGCGGAGAGGAAGTCCTCCTCCTCGACGTCATACTGCTCCTTGAGGATGTCCAGGAACATCTGCTTGACGGGCTCCTTGGGGGCGTCCTTGTCGTCCTCATCGAACTTGACGGGGCGACCACCCACGATCACGTCGAGGATCTCGGCGTCGACGGCATCTTTGGCGGGCTTGGACATCTGCTCGCTCGAGAGGTGGATCAGCAGGTCGGAGATGGTAAAGACCGGGTCGTCGGCCTTGTCACCGATGTTGATATCGACGGTGGTGCCGTCCTTTTTGCAGATGACGCCAACGAGTGCAAGCGGGGAGGCCACCCAGTGGTAGCTCTTGACGCCGCCGTAGTAGTGTGTGTCGAGGTAGGCCATGTCGCCGGCCTCGAAGGCGGGGTTTTGCTTGAGGTCCAGGCGCGGTGAGTCCACGTGGGCGCCCAGGATGTTAAAGCCCTGCTCGAGCGGGGCGGTGCCCAGGTTGACGAGCATAAGGTCCTTGCCGTGGTTGGCGGCGTATACCTTGTCGCCGGCCTTGAGCGCGCGGCCTTCGGCGATCACGGTCTCCAGGTCGACGTAGCCCGCCTCCTCGGCCATCTTGATGCCGGTCTTGACGCACAAGCGCTCGGTCTTGTTCTCGCTCAAAAACTGCTTATAGCCGCGGCAAAGCTCCTCGAGCTCCTCGATTTGCTGTGGCGTGTACTTTTTCCATGCGCAGGGACGCTCCATGACGCAGGCTCCTTTCGGATCGATCGTGCTGGTTAATGTACCGTGAGCCATCGTATCACGCACGGGCGCGCGGTGGCGGGGGAGCTTGATGTGCGGTGGCCGCGGGGCGGGGAGCGTGTAAACTGGAGTGAGCAAACCGTGCCCAGCCCAAAGCGAGGTATTCAATATGTCTGACAAGCGCCGCATCTTTGCCGTTATCGACGGCAACTCGCTCATGCACCGTGCCTTCCACGCCGTGCCGCCGACCATGAACGCGCCGGACGGTCGCCCCACCAACGCGATTTTCGGCTTTCTGAACATGTTTCTCAAGATGATCGATGCCTTTAACCCCGACGGCGTGGTCGTGGCGTTTGATAAGGGCAAGCCGCGCGTGCGCATGGAGATGCTGCCGCAGTATAAGGCGCAGCGTCCGCCCATGGACCCCGATCTGCACGCACAGTTTCCGATGATCAAGGAGCTGCTCACCGCGCTCAACGTGCCAATTCTGCAGTCCGAGGGCTGGGAAGGCGACGATATTCTGGGCGACATGCTGCTGGTGACCGGCGACCGCGATATGTATCAGCTCGTGACCGAGCACGTCAACGTGGTCTCGACTCGCAAGGGTCTGTCCGACGTGGCGATCATGACGCCCGAGAGCGTGGACGACCTGTATCATGGCATTACGCCGGCGCTCGTGCCCGATTTTTACGGTCTGAAGGGCGATACGTCGGACAACATTCCCGGCGTACCGGGCATCGGCCCTAAAAAGGCGAGCGCGCTCATCGCACAGTACGGCAGCCTGGACGAGGTCATCGAGCATGCCGACGAGGTCAAGGGCAAGATGGGCGAGAACCTGCGTGCACACATCGACGACGCACTGCTGAGCCGCAAGGTCGCAACCATTCGCACCGATGCGCCAGTCGAGCTCGACTTTGACGCGACGTCATTCCCGGCGTTTTCTGCCGACGAAGTGTCCGCGTCGCTCGGCACGCTTGGCATTACGGCCATGCAGAACCGCTTCCTGGCGCTGATTGGCGGCGAGGGTGGGGCTGCGGCCGCTGTCAGCACGTTTGAGATTCCCTCTGTTTTGCGTGCCGCCGCTGGCGATGCCGGGGCACTTGCTGCCGCTGCTGCCGAGATCGCTCGCGCGATCGAGACAGGCGAGTGGGTCGCCGCCGTGGTGGACGATGACAAGGAGGAGGGTGCGCTCTTTGGCCTGACGCGTACGCTGTGGCTGGCGACGTCCAAGGGGCTCTTTGCGCTCGAGGAGGCCGATGGCGGCGCGCCTGCCGCTGCCGAGGGCTTCAATTTTGCCCACGGTGTGATCGCTGGCGTGCTCGCGCGTCTGTTTATGGAGGGCCGCGTGGCGAGCCCGGACATGAAGGCGCTGCTGCACGAGCTCTCGCCCATCGATTCTTCTGAGCCTGAGCTCATGGACCCGCTGTCCGCTGATTCCACGCGCATCTTCGATACCGTGGTTGCCGCTTACCTGCTGGATTCCGACCGCTCCGAGTTCGACGAGGCGTATCTGGCCGATACCTATCTGCAGATGGCGCTGCCTGCGGCGCGCGGTGCAGAGGGTACCGGCGAGGACGCCCCCGCGCCTGCCGCTCGCACGGCGGCCTTGACGCTGGCGCTGGTCGCACCGCTGCGCGATCGCATGACCCGCGAGAACGCCGCCAACGTGTTCGACGGCATCGAGATGCCGCTTGTGCCGGTGCTTGCCAAGATGGAGCGCGCGGGCATGCTCGTAGACCCCGACCGTCTGCATAGTCTGTCCGAGGGCCTAGCGACCCAGATTACCGAGGTCGAGCGTAGCATTCGCGACCTGGCAGGCGACGAGACCTTTAACATCGGCAGCCCCATGCAGCTCTCGCATGTGCTCTTTGATGTGATGGGCCTTCCGACCAAGGGTCTCAAAAAGACCAAGCGCGGCTACTATTCGACCAATGCCAAGGTACTGAGTGAACTTGCCCGCGACCACGAGATTGTTCGTTTGATCTTGGACTGGCGCGAGAAGTCCAAGATCAAGTCCACCTATCTGGACACGCTGGGCCCGCTGCGCCGTGGTGACGGTCGTGTGCACACCACGTACAACCAGACCATCACGGCAACGGGGCGTCTGTCCTCGAGCGACCCGAACCTGCAGAACATCCCGACGCGCTCGGAGCTAGGCCGTACCGTCAAGACGGCGTTTTCGGCAGGCGAGGGCAGCGTCTTTTTGGCGGTGGACTACTCGCAGATCGAGCTGCGTCTGCTGGCGCATCTTTCGGGTGACGAGCACCTGGTGCGCGCCTTTAACGAGGGCGAGGACTTCCACGCCGAGACGGCCGCGCGCGTGTTTGGCGTGCCGGTGTCCGAGGTAACGCCCGACCTGCGCAGCCGCGCCAAGGCCGTGAACTTTGGCGTCGTCTACGGCCATCTCGATGGCCGAGGCGCGTGGCATGATCGACCGCTACTACGAGGCCTACCCGGGCGTGCGTACGTTCCTCGACAACGTGGTAGCGCGCGCCAAGGAGACGGGCTACGCCGAGACCATGTACGGTCGCCGTCGTCATATTCCGGAACTCAAGGCCAAAAACCCGCAACTCCGCGGCTTTGGCGAGCGCACGGCCATGAACCACCCCATGCAAGGTACCGCCGCCGACATCATCAAGATCGCGATGGCCCGCGTAAGCCGTCGCCTGGAAGAAGAGGGCTTTGCCGCCCACATGATCCTGCAGGTGCACGACGAACTGGACTTTGAGTGCCCCATCGACGAAGTCGAGCGCCTCACCGCCATGGTCCGCGACGTCATGGAGCACGTAGTAGACCTCCGCGTGCCGTTGATCGCCGAAGCCAGCACCGGCATAACCTGGGCCGACGCCAAATAAAGACGCACCAACAACCCCAAAGTAACCAAAACCAGAAGGGGGCTCCTTGCCAACAAGGAGCCCCCTTCATCCAAATATATTCAGCTAAGTATCTAGATACTCAAGACGCCATCTGGGCGGAAGGAAAGTAAACCTAGGCCCGTGCCCCCCGGCCAGGCCCGATGGGACGGCTACCGAGCCGCCAAGATGGCGTCGATGAGCGTCAGTACGCCCCCGTCGTTGTTGCTCGGAATACGCCACTTGGCATGCGCGCTCATATGCTCCTCGGCATTGTCCACGATAAAGCTGTGGCCGACGCGCTCGAGCATGGGGATGTCGTTGTAGGTATCGCCCACGGCGGCGGCGTCGGCAATATCGATGC
>MNQC01000023.1:0-2896 GCA_001915225.1 Collinsella sp. 60_9 | reverse complement strand
CAGTTTATGCCCTTTGCCGCCCTCACGGGATACTACGAGCTCGTGCGTAAACAAGAGATCACCGCCGAGCCAAAATGCGAACTCACAGAAGAAAAAGCCCTCGAACTTTCGAAAAAGCTCGAGGGCCTCAAGCGTGGCGACTTGGTTCGTGTCACCTATTACGATACGTACGGCTATCGCGCTCGCACGGGCATCCTCGACGAGGTGCTCCCCGCTTTCAAGCTCCTCAAGCTCAAAGATATCGCCATCGACTTCGACGACATCCAGGACATTGAGTTACGCGGACGAGCCTAGACAAGGACGCGCATCCAGGGCGGCGCTTACAGCGTCATGACGTAGTAGCCCGCGTCTTTCACGGCCGTCTCGAGGACACCACGATCAACCGGCTGCTTAGAGCGCACGCGTGCCGTGTGGTCCGCATACGTCACCGTTGCCCACACGCCATCCAGCGCATTGAGGGCATTGGCTACGTTCTGAGCGCAGCCGTCACAGCTCATGCCGCCGATAAGCAGCTCATCGCTATAGGGATAGTGCGACGCATCGGTATCCACCACAACAACCTTTTTGGCCTTCTTGCCGCTCGTACCATCGCTGCAACAACTCTTCCCGTGTGTCGAAGCGGCAATGCGACGCAGTCCAAAAAACATGCCGACGGCAATGACGGCCAGCACGATGATATTCGCAGGGTTGAGCAAGTCACTCATGCGTTCCCCTTTCAAGTAGCCCTATCTAGATACCCCCATGGGGTGTCCCCATCTTAACCCAAAATCATGTCAGTTCGGTCAATTAGTTTCCCTCTTCAAACTTTTTAGTTGACCAAGGTTTACTTTCGTGTATAAGTTTTCCTAGGCTAACAAGTGAGGGCTCGAAAGGGGCAACGTGACTCGAACCATTGACATCCCAACATACCAAACGGCCGTCGTGCGCAACTGCTCCCCTACGCTCGCAGGTATCAAGCCGGCTTCGCTCTTTACCTATCCCGGCGTTTACGCCAACCAAAACGGAAAACCCGGCGCCGCCCATATCGAAGAGCGACGCTCTCGCCTGCTCGCCGTCATAGCCGAATGCAACCGCGAGCTCCAACCGCTCGGGATCCATATGAGTGTTTTGGTCTGGCGCCCCTGCGGAGCGCTCATCTATGTGTACCGCCCTGCGGACCTCATGCGATACCTCTCCGACCCCCGCGCTGCGACGGCGCTTGTCGCCGAAGGCTACGATGTCCACAACCTGCCCGCATCCCTGGTGCATCTCGCCGCGCGCATCACGCTGGCAAGCAGCAATGCCGCAGAAAGCGCCTATGACGGCAGTGTCTGCGCACTCGCGCGAAATAGGCACTGCGATACGGGGTGCATGTGCGAGTTCCCCCACGAAATTGGCTATTTTTTGGGCTATCCCTACGAAGATGTCCATCAGTTTATCGTCCAGCACGGCGAAAACTATAAGGTCTTTGGCGCCTGGAAGGTATACACGAACGTCGAACAGGCGCTCACGACCTTCGATTCCTATCGCGCATGCACGCAATACCTTACCTATATCTATCAACAGGGATGCACCCTGGGACAACTTGTCCAGGCAACCCGATAGAGCATACAAAACGCGGCCGCACGCCGCACAACCGAAAGGAAGACATATGAGCAAGATCGCAGTCGTCTACTGGAGCGGCACGGGCAACACCGAAGCCATGGCAAACTTCGTTGCCGAGGGCGCAACCGGTGCCGGCGCCGAGGCAGAGGTCATCTCCTGCGCCGACTTCTCCGCAGACAAGGCCGCCGGCTATGACGCCATTGCCTTCGGCTGCCCCGCCATGGGTTCCGAGGAGCTTGAGTATGACGAGTTCCAGCCTATGTGGGACGAGGTCAAGGAGACCCTCGGCGATAAGAAGGTCGTCCTCTTTGGCTCCTACTCGTGGGCCGAGGGCGAGTGGATGGAAAACTGGAAGGCCGACGCCGAGCTCGCGTAACGAACCCAGGGCCTCCAAAAGAGCCCGCATCAAAGCGCATCCCCATCCCTACAAAAGAGCGGGGGCTGGATTCAAGTCCAGCCCCCGCTCTTTTGTAACGGCAGTTACATCAACCGGCTACGAGATATTGCCCAAAAACGCCTTGGTGCGTTCGCTCTTGGGATGGTCGAAGACCTCGCTTGGCGTGCCCTCCTCCACGATAACGCCGCCATCCATAAAGACGACGCGGTCGGCGACGTCGCGGGCAAAGCCCATCTCGTGCGTCACGACGATCATGGTCATGCCATCGCGTGCCAGGTCGCGCATGACACCCAGAACGTCGCGAACCAGCTCGGGATCGAGCGCCGACGTGGCCTCGTCAAAGAGCATAACGTGAGGGTTCATCGACAGGGCGCGGGCGATGGCAACGCGCTGCTGCTGGCCGCCCGAGAGCTGGCTCGGCATAAAGTCGATACGCTCGGCAAGACCGACCTTGGTCAGCTCCTCGACGGCGATCTTCTCGGCCTCTTCCTTGCTGCGCTTGAGCACCTTTTGCTGCGCAAGCATGACGTTCTTTTTGACCGACAGGTGCGGGAACAGGTTGAACTGCTGAAACACCATGCCCAAGTGCGTACGCACCTTATTGAGGTCAACGCCCTTGGCGCACACATCCACGCCCTCGACGACAATCGAACCACTCGTAGGATGCTCCAGACGATTGATGCAGCGAAGCATCGTCGACTTGCCCGAGCCCGAAGGACCCAGAACTACGACGACCTCGCCCTTATGCACATCCAGATCGATATCGCGCAGGACCACGTTATCGCCAAAGGCCTTCTGGAGGTTCTTAATGCTGACGACGGCCTCGTTCGAGTTATTGGTTTCGCTCATGATAGGACCTCCTTACAGACCGGCGATGTGATCGGCAGGCGTCGCGACAACCTGTCCGGCGCTCTT
>MNQC01000022.1:9707-14328 GCA_001915225.1 Collinsella sp. 60_9 | reverse complement strand
GCCGCCTTTGAGCTGGGCCATGCGCTTGCGGGCCGCGTGGACGGCAAGATCGCCTACATTGGAGTTACCGAAGAGGACCGCGCGGCCGGTTATGACCGCCGTCGCGGTTTTGAGGCCGGCTTGCGCGCCGCGGGGAACCCGCTCGATGCCGCCCTGATTCGCCTGGGCTCGTTTACGCTCGACTCAGGCTATGGTGCGGCGCGTGAGCTGCTTTCCGTCGCTCCCGATGTTTCGTTTATCGCCTGCGCGACCGATACCATGGCGGCGGGCGCGCTGCGTGCCATCGATGAGGTTCGCGGCATGGGCGAGGGTATACACCGCGTGAGTGGTTTTGGCGACAACGCGTTTTTGCGCGCGCTGACGGGCGGCATTCCCACCGTGCATTATGGCTACCTGACCAGTGGCGTCGAGGCGACCAATATGTTGCTCAATACGCTCGATGGCGAGGAAGGGGAGAGCGGTCTCAAGACGCTCAAACTTGGGCATCAGCTCATGAATGTCTAGGCCTTGGACGCGTCTGCCTGCCTTTGAGTCCCCAGTTTTTGTCTCAAAACTACCATTCGCCGGCTATTTCCTACCGTTCACCCTACTATGAAAACGATTACACACATATGAAACTGAAATCGATTACAGTGTAAGTGTCAAAGATAGCCCAAGAGGTGCTCGACAATATCGGTGGCGCCGACAACGTCGTCTCTGCCGCGCATTGCGCCACGCGTTTGCGCCTGGTGATTGCCGATAACGCGAAGGTTAACAAGGAGGCCCTCGAGAATATCGACGGCGCCAAGGGCGTCTTTGAGGCTCAGGGCCAGCTCCAGATTATTTTTGGCACCGGCACCGTCAACAAGGTCTACGAAGAGTTCATTGCGCTCAGCGGAGTCGAGGCTGCCACCAAGGCCGAGGTCAAGGAGGCCGCCGCACAGCAGCAGAACATCTTTATGCGCGCCATTAAGGTGCTCGGCGACGTCTTTGTCCCCATCATCCCCGCCATCGTGGCTTCGGGTCTGCTGCTGGGCATTATGAGCGCCCTCAACTTTATGGCCTCCAACGGCTTTATCGCGCTCGACACCAATAACTTTATTTACAAGATTGCCGACCTGGTCTCGGGCACATCCTTTGGCATTCTGCAGATCCTGATCGGCTACTCCGCCGCCAAGGCCTTTGGCGCCAACCCGTATCTGGGTGCCGTCGTCGGCGGTGCGTTCATTAACTCCTCGCTGCAGAGCGCCTACACGGTTGCCTCCGAGGGCGTACAGACCATGGTTACCGTCATTCCCGGTGTGTACAGCTTTGAGTGGGTCGGCTATCAGGGCCATGTGATCCCCATCGTTATCGCCTGTGCCATTCTGGCCTTCCTCGAGAAGCGCCTGCACAAGATCGTTCCCGAGATGTTCGACCTCTTTGTGACCCCGCTCGTCTCGGTGTTCGTGACCGTGCTCGTGCGGTCTGATCCAGGCCCTGCTGACCCTGCCCTTCGGCATCGGTTCCTTTATCGTCGGCCTGTTCTATGCTCCCACGGTCGTTACCGGTATCCACCAGATGTACACCGCCATCGACCTGGGCCAGCTCGCCCAGTACGGCGTGACCTACTGGCTGCCCATCGCCAGCGCTGCCAACATCGCCCAAGGTGGCGCCGCGCTTGCCGTTGCCTTTAAGACCCGCGATGCCAAGATTAAGGGCCTGGCGCTTCCTTCGGCTCTGTCCGCTTTCATGGGCATTACCGAGCCTGCCATCTTCGGCGTGAACCTTCGCTTCTTTAAGCCCTTCATCGCCGGCTGCATCGGCGGCGGTTGCGGTGCCTTGGTCTGCGCGCTCACTTCGCTGGCTGCCTCCGGCACGGGCGTTACCGGTATCTTCGGTATCCTGCTGTGCCTGGCCCAGCCCGTGCAGTACGCGATCATGTTTGCGGTCGCCGCGCTGGTTTCCTTTGCCGTCTCGTTTGTCCTGTACAAGGACGAGCCCAAGGCTTCCGAGCAGGCCTAAGAGCTTTTGATTAAGGGAATGCCCGCGGGCTGTATGCTCGCGGGTGTTTCCAGCATCGGGCGCCGATCTCTGGTGCCTTGTAACTTTCGATCTGTTAGGACTTTGATATGTCTAATGCACTTGGTCGCGATCTTGCAAAGCTGGTTGCCGCTGTTGACGCCGCCGCCACTGAGTGCGGTCATGGCGCGTATGGCCAGCGCTTCCATATTATGCCGCCGGCGGGTTGGCTCAACGACCCCAACGGTCTTTGCCAAGCGGGCGGCGTGTTCCACGCTTATTTTCAATATGCGCCGTTTGATGTCGAGGGCGGCGTTAAGGCCTGGGGTCATGCCACAAGCCGCGACCTTATGAACTGGGAATATGTTGGCGCCCCGCTGTTGCCCGACGAGCCGTTCGATTGCCATGGCGTGTATTCGGGCTCCGCGCTTGCCGAGGACGGCCGCATTCGCGTACTGTACACAGGCAACGTTAAGCTTTCCGATGCAGACGGCACGTGCTGGCGTCCGATGATTATCCCGAGGACTTGACCTGCCATGTGCGCGATCCCAAGGCGTGGCGTGACGCGGACGGGCGTTATCACATGGTGCTGGGCGCGCGTCGTCGCGTGGATGGCCCGCATGTCGATAGTCGATTTTGCGCTATGCACGGCGAGGGTGCCGGGCGCGATGTGGGTGAGATCCTGGTGTATGGTTCGGCCGATATGCTGAGCTGGGAGCTCGAGAGCCGTGTGTCTACGCCCAAGCGTTTCGGCTTTATGTGGGAGTGCCCGGGGTATCTTGAGCTTAGGGCCGATGACGGTGTGCCGGTGAAGTTCCTTTCCTTCTCTCCTCAGGGGCTCGAGGGCGGTCGTTGGGACCGCGGCAACGTATACGCTGCTGGCTACATGCCTGTAACGGGCGACATTACCGGTGGTGACGGTGCCTATGAGCTGGGCGAGTTCCGCCTGTGGGACGCCGGTTTTGACTTCTATGCTCCGCAGGAGTTCACGGCCGAGGACGGTCGCCACATTCTGATCGGCTGGATGGGCATGCCCGATGAGCCGACCTATGGCAACGCACCCACCGTGGTGTGCGGCTGGCAGCACTGCATGACGGTGCCGCGTGAGCTTACAGCCGGTGACGGCGGCGTGGTGCTGCAGCAGCCGGCGAGCGAGATCGAGCGCCATTATGCCTCGGTGCGTGTGGGGGAGGGCTCGCTGGAGGTTTCCGGCGATACCTGCTTTGACGTTGTTGTCGACGGTGTCAACGACGCGTTTACCGCGACCGTTGATGGTGAGCTATGGCTGGCGTTTGTGCCCGCCGAGGGCGATCTGCCCGCGCGCTTTGAGATGCGATTTACCGATGAAGGTCGCGCTTCTGCCGGTTGCGGTCGTACCGTGCGCTGGGAGCCCGTCGACGAGGTTCGTAACGTGCGCATTGTCGGCGATGTCTCGTCGGTCGAGGTGTTTGTGAATGATGGCGCGCTCGTGTTTTCGACGCGCATCTATCCCGAGGCCTATGGCGTGACCGTTGACGCTCCGGGTGCGAGCGTGAACTATCACACGCTCAACATCTAGGCGATTCGTCGCATATCGGCGCTATACTGCAGCCGTTGCCCACGATGCGGGGAACACCCGCATCGTGGGTTTTTGCTTTGAAGGGACGGTGCCTTATGGGCGTACAGCAGCTAGAAGAGGCCTGGGCTTTGAGGGCCGGCGCGCGTGAGGCGCGGTTGCTCGCGGCCCCGCATGTTCCGGCGGCACTGTCGCAGCTGGGGATTGTGCGTCCCGGTGACCGCCTGGTTGCGTTTGCCGATGACTTTGCCGATGCGTTTGTGCACGGCTTTGATTGCTGCGATGTCGCGCTGGTGGGTTCGCCGTCCGTCGAGGCGTTTGCCGCCGCGTCCGAGAACTTTGATGCTTCGCTTGATGCTGAGGGGCCGCACCTGTGGTGGTTTGTCAACTCCATCGGCGGGTTTGGTCTGCGTGTGCCCAACCTTCGCGCTCTGGGCCGCGCGGCTCGTGAGGTCCGCGCGCTGTTTGTTGTGGACAACACCGTGGCGTCGGCTTTTGGCTGCGATCCGCTGCGGCTGGGTGCTGCGCTGTCGCTCGAGGCGCTCGATCGCGTGTGCGCCGGCAAAGCTCCACGCAAGCTCGTTGCCGCTTCGGTGGCGCGCTCGCAGCGCAAGCGCCATCGCGTGGATGCTGCTGCCGAGTGCGCGCATGCGTTGTTTGCGGGCTGCGGTGCTTTGGCGCTCGACCTTTCTACCGAGGAGGCCGGTGCGCTGGAGCGCGGGCTGGACACACTTCGACCGCGCCCGTGCGCTGGCCGAGTATCTGGCCGCCAACGAGATGATGCGCAACGTGCGCTATCCCGGACTGAGCTCGCATCCCGACCATGTGGTTGCAGCGGGAATCCTCGAGCACGGCTTTGGCCCGGCAGTTGAATTTGACCTTATCGAGCGTAGTGCGGATGATCTGTTCGACGCTTTGCCGGGGGAGTTTCGTACATCGCCCGCCGGCGGCGCAACGACGCGCCTTTCGGCCCCACGCGGCAAGCAGGGGAGCACCATCCGCCTCTTCGCCGGTACCGACAATCCCCTGGTTGTAGCGTCCACCCTAGACAACGTCCTTCGCAACTAGCTAATTTAGGACGGGGCT
>MNQC01000022.1:3704-9674 GCA_001915225.1 Collinsella sp. 60_9 | reverse complement strand
TGCTAGCGATCAGGGCGTTGGCTTTGGTGGCGATGACGTTGTTGATGTCGGCCTGCAGCTCCTCGTAGACCGCAATGGCTCGCTCGCCGGCGGGGGTGAGGGTGGATCCGCGGGCGCCGTCGCGCTCGATGAGCTTGCAGCCCAGCTGGCCTTCCGCCTCGTTCACAATACGCCACGCTTTGGAATAGGCCATGCCCATGCTCTTGGCGGCGCGGTTGAGCGAATGCTCGCGGGCGATGCCCTGCAGCAGCAAGACGCAGCCGTGGCCGAAGACGCCCGGCAGATCTTTGTCGCACGCTTGAATGACCAGCTTTGCCGTTGTCCTGTACTCCATGCGCTTCACGTCTCCCCGCTAAAGTGTTTGCTGGGCAAACGCAAACCCTGCGTCAAACCCTCGTGTGCTCTTCTTAAATCATGCATTGTAGCAGTCAAAGTGCGTTAAGATACTTCCCCAGTATTGGGCGCCCAAGGTTGGGCTGGGTCCTACGAGGCCTGCAGCCGACCGGTCGCATGGAAAAAGGAGAAACATGGCTACGTTCTTTCCCGGTGAGTCCCACACGTTTTCGGAGTATCTGCTGGTCCCTGGTTACTCGTCCTCGCAGTGCATCCCCAACAACGTCTCTCTTAAGACGCCGCTAACCCGCTATAAGCGCGGTGAGAAGCCGGCAATCACCCTGAACATCCCCATGGTTTCCGCCATCATGCAGTCCGTCTCGGGCGTCGACATGGGTGTCGCGCTCGCTACCGAGGGCGGCCTGTCCTTCATTTACGGTTCCCAGAGCGCCGAGTCCGAGGCCGCCATGGTCAAGGCCGTCAAGGATCACAAGGCCGGTTTCGTTCAGTCCGATTCCACGCTGACCCCCGACATGACCATGGAACAGGTCATTGAGCTCAAGGAGAAGACCGGTCACTCCACCATGCCGGTCACCGACGACGGCACTCCCAAGGGTAAGCTCTTGGGCATCGTCACCAGCCGCGACTATCGCCCCAGCCGCGATGACCACCAGACGAAGGTCTCCGAGTTCATGACCCCGCGTGAGCAGCTCATCGTGGGCGACAAGAACATCAGCCTCAAGGTCGCTAACGACGTCATCTGGGACAATAAGCTCAACGCCCTGCCCATCGTCGACGACTACGATCACCTGATGGGCATCGTTTTCCGCAAGGACTACGACAGCCACAAGACCAACCCCAACGAGCTGCTCGATAACGACAAGCGCTACATGGTCGGCGCCGGTATCAACACCCGCGACTATGCCGAGCGCGTGCCGCTGCTCATCGAGGCCGGTGCTGACGTTCTGTGCATCGACTCTTCCGAGGGCTTCAGCGAGTGGCAGAAGCGCACCATCGAGTGGATCCGCGCCAACTACGGCGAGGACGTCAAGGTCGGCGCCGGTAACGTTGTCGACGCCGAGGGCTTCCGCTTCCTGGCCGACTGCGGTGCCGACTTCATTAAGGTCGGTATCGGCGGCGGTTCCATCTGCATCACCCGCGAGACCAAGGGCATCGGCCGTGGCCAGGCTACCGCGCTGATCGACGTCTGCCGCGCTCGCGACGAGTACTACGAGGAGACCGGCGTCTACGTACCCGTGTGCTCTGACGGCGGTATCGTCTACGACTACCACATGACGCTCGCCCTTGCCATGGGTGCCGACTTTATGATGCTGGGCCGCTACTTCGCGCGCTTTGACGAGAGCCCGACCGAGCGCGTCAACGTCAACGGCCAGTACATGAAGGAGTACTGGGGCGAGGGTTCTGCGCGTGCTCGCAATTGGCAGCGCTACGACCTGGGCGGCGCCGCGAAGCTCAGCTTCGTCGAGGGCGTCGACTCCTACGTCCCGTACGCCGGATCCCTTAAGGACGGCGTGGGCGGCACGCTCTACAAGGTCAAGTCCACGATGTGCAACTGCGGCGCCCTCTCGATCCCCGAGCTCCAGGAAAAGGCACGCCTAACGCTGGTCAGCTCCACCTCCATCGTCGAAGGCGGCGCCCACGACGTAGTCGTCAAGGACTCCCTCGCTTGTTGTATTTGCTATCATCAGTCAAGTTAACCTTAGGGTCGGTCGGCTTGGCTTTGTTTGCTATAAGTTCCGCACGCAAAGAAGAGCACTTAATGTGCTCTTCGTCTTGCGCAGGACTGTCCGCAGTAGCGAATAAAGCTAAGCCGACCGACCCCAGCTAAGATTAAAGGAGCTGATATGTGCGATTGCACAGATCATAAGGACGAGATCCCTGCCTACGACGCGCAGGCCATTGAGTCCCGGTGGATGAAGGCCTGGGAGGACTCCAACCTCTTTGCCGTCGACACCGACGACAGCAAGCCCAAGAAGTACGTGCTCGAGATGTTCCCGTATCCGTCGGGTGACCTGCACATGGGCCACGCGCGCAACTATACCATCGGCGATGCCATGGCCCGTCAGGCCCGCATGCGCGGCTTTGACGTGCTGCACCCCATTGGCTTTGACGCCTTTGGCCTGCCTGCCGAGAACGCCGCCATCAAGCACAACACGCAGGCTGCTGCCTGGACGTATAAGAACATGGATCAGGCGCTCGCCACGATGAAGCGCATGGGCTTCTCCTACGATCTGGATCGCATGGTCAAGACCTGCAGTCCCGACTACTACCGCTGGGGTCAGTGGATCTTTGAGAAGATGTGGGAAAAGGGCCTGGTCTACCGCAAGAAGAACCCGGTCAACTGGTGCCCCACCTGCAAGACCGTTCTGGCCAACGAGCAGGTGACCGAGGGTAAGTGCTGGCGCTGCGGCACCGAGCCTGAGAAGCGCGACCTTGAGCAGTGGTACTACAAGATTACCGAGTACTCTCAGGAGCTGCTCGACGACCTGGAGAAGCTCCCCGGCTGGCCCGAGCGCGTCAAGCAGATGCAGGCCAACTGGATCGGTCGCTCCGAGGGCGCCGAGGTCGACTTTACCCTGTGCGACCAGGATGGCGAGCCCATCGAGGGCGACGAGGGCAAGATCACCGTCTTTACCACGCGTGCCGATACCCTTTTTGGCGTTTCCTTCTTTGTTCTGGCTCCCGAGTACGCCGGCCTGCACGAGCTCGTCGAGGGCACGGAGTACGAGGAGGCCGTCACCAAGATCGTCGAGGACTCCAAGCATATCTCTGCCGTCGAGCGTGCCCAGGGCACCCTCGAGAAGCACGGTGCCTTCACGGGCCGCTATGTGGTAAACCCCGTCAACGGCGAGAAGGTCCCCGTGTGGGTTGCCGATTATGTCGTTGCCGACTACGGCACCGGCGCCGTCATGGCCGTTCCTTGCGGCGACCAGCGCGACTTTGAGTTTGCCCGCAAGTACGACCTGCCGATCGTGCCGATCATCCTCGACGATGACGATCGCGCTGCCGTCGAGGCCAGCGGCGAGACCATCGATACCTTCCATGCCGAGACCGTCGACTGGGATTGCGCTCACGCTGCCGAGGGCACGCTCGTCCAGTCCGGCAAGTACACCGGCATGCGCGGCGGTAAGCACTCCGAGGGCGAGGCTGCGATCGTGGCCGACCTCGAGGCCATGGGCTGTGGTCGTCGCAAGGTCGAGTTCCGTCTGCGCGACTGGCTCATTTCCCGTCAGCGCTATTGGGGCAACCCCATCCCGGCCATCCACTGCGAGCACTGCGGCATCGTGCCCGTGCCCGAGGATCAGCTGCCGGTGACGCTGCCCGAGAACCTGGACCTGGGCGCAGGCGAGACCCTCGCCGAGTGCAAGGAGTTCTACGAGACCACCTGCCCGGTCTGCGGTCGCCCGGCCAAGCGCGAGACCGATACCATGGACACCTTCACCTGCTCCCCCGTCGATAACTACATCGGTGGCATCGAGCACGCCATTCTGCACCTGCTCTACAGCCGCTTCTTTACCAAGGCTCTGCGCGACCTGGGCCTGCTGAGTGTGGACGAGCCCTTCACCAACCTGCTGTGTCAAGGCATGGTCAAGGACGAGAACGGCGACACCATGTCCAAGTCCAAGGGCAATGTCGTGCCCCCGAGCTCGGTCATCGAGCCCTACGGCGCCGACACCATGCGTTTGGCGATCCTGTTTATCGCTCCGCCCGAGAAG
The DNA here is from genome assembly GCA_001915225.1 of Collinsella sp. 60_9. Lineage (GTDB taxonomy): Bacteria > Actinomycetota > Coriobacteriia > Coriobacteriales > Coriobacteriaceae > Collinsella. Next base: position 5,604 of record MNQC01000022.1, on the reverse strand, counting down.
GACTTCGACTGGGATCCCAAGGCCGTTGAGGGCGCCAACCGCTTCATCAAGCGCGCCTGGCGTATCGTTTGGCAGCTCGTCCAGTCCGGCGACGCCAACGTGGCCTTTGACAAGTCCGCGCTCGACGATGTCGCGATGAAACTCTATCGCGAGCGTCACCGCACCATCGCCAAGTGCACCGAGGACTTCGATCGCGGCCAGTTTAACACCGCGATCTCGGCCGTCATGGAGCTCGTCAACGCAGCGAGCGCCTACCTCAACGCCACCGAGGGTACCGCCCGCGACAAGGCGCTGTGCTACGTCGTGGCTAAGGATATCGTGAGCGTCCTTGCCCCCATCTGCCCGTTCTGGGCCGACGAGCTGTGGCACGAGGCACTCGGCTGCGAGGGTAACGCCTACACCGCCGCCTGGCCCGAGTTCGACCTGGCCGAGTCCGTTGAGGACACGGTGCAGATCGTGGTCCAGGTGCTCGGTAAGGTCCGCGGTCGTGTCGACGTTGCCCGCGATGCCTCCAATGAGGATATGCAGGCTGCCGCCGAGGCCGCCGTCGCCAAGTGGCTCGAGGGCAAGACGGTCGTCAAGGCCATCTGCGTGCCCGGCAAGCTGGTCAACCTGGTGGTCAAGTAAGCATTGCGCGCTTAACTGACGCATAAAAGACGAGGGGCGATCCGGTTGGGTCGTCCCTCGTTTTGTGTTGTATGCCCTGCTTAGTCATTGCGTCGCAACGTTTTCTATGGGATGTGTACCAGGTCCCTAAAGTAAACGTTGCCCGTTGCCTCTTCGAACATCCAAATGTTGAGGTAGATGTCGTTGAGGTCGTTGTTCACATCAAAGTTCGGATCGTCGAAGGTGCCCACAAAGGTGAGCATGGCGCGCGTTTCCTCTCCTGCGGCGACCGGCTGGCGCATGCGTACGTCGCGGACCTTACCGTTGACGTAGGCATAGGAGTCCACATCGCGACACCGTAAAGACGAGCACGGCGTCGCCGTAGCCGTCGGTGTCCTTACCAACGCAGGTGACGTGGACGTTTTCGTCCGCCTCTAGGTCGATGGGGAACTGTTCTTGGGGGTTGGGGCCTAAACCCTGGGGATCGATTTCGTCTTCGTTTATTTTGTCGAAGCTCTCCGATGGTGTCGTTTTCTCGGCGGCTTCGGCGCCGCCGGGGTCGGGCTCGCATGGCCCGGTTTTGCCATCGATGTTGCTGCAGCCCGCAAGGGCGAACGAACAGGCTGCAATAGCGAACGCGGTTGTGCAGAGGGTGCCGAGACGTTTCATGGGTGCCTCCTTGTCGTAGAGGATTTGGAAAGGTTCGTCGTTACGCGACTTTCTGGCTGGCTTGTTGCAGAATGTCCCTTAGCGTAAGTCTGATCGATAGGGGCTCGGGGAGGAATGCCCTTGGGGTCAGAACGGGCCTGTGGATTGGGACGCATGGCCCGTTTTGGGACCCTCGGGCGCTTGCCTCATGGAGTCTTTAGTCCAATTGTCCTGTTCTTGTGGAGAAGCTGTGCGCACGCTGACCTGCAGGTTCGTACTGTGCTTGCACGTTTCCGCAGCTATTGGTATAGTTTGCTTGAAGTGGGGTTTCGGCCCCGCTTCTTTTTTGTATGGATGGAGGTGCCGCAATGGTCAAGACCAAGACCGAGCAGGCGATCATCGACGCGCTCGAGGCCGTCGCTCCCCAGCACGATGTCGACATCGTCGACGTCGAGCTCGTGGGTGCCACCAAGGCCCCCTGCGTGCGCGTGCGTATCGAGGGTGCCGAGGGTCAGAGTCTGTCGCTCAACGACGTCACGGCCAACACCAAATGGGTCGGCGATGTGATTGAGGAGCTCGATCCCATTTCTTCGAGCTACACGCTTGAGGTGTCGAGCCCGGGTATGGCGCGCCCGCTGCGCCGCCC
>MNQC01000022.1:3236-3562 GCA_001915225.1 Collinsella sp. 60_9 | reverse complement strand
ACATGATGTCCGCCCTGATGGAGCTTTGCCAGGAGAAGCACATCGACCAGCTCTACCTGATCGACCGCCTGGAGCAGTCGCTCGCCAAGAGCTATGCCGAGATCCTGCATCTTGAGTGGGGCGCCAAGGTGACCATCGACCGCACCACCGGCAAGATCTACGTCTACCGCCTGGAGCCGATCGACGATTCCATGGACGAGGAGGGCAACTTCACCGAGTTCGAGGAGATCGACGTCACTCCCAAGAACACGAGCCGCATCGCTGCCCAGCACGCCAAGGCCGAGATCAACGCTATCGTGCGCAACTCCGCCCGCGAGCAGATCTAC
>MNQC01000022.1:0-3205 GCA_001915225.1 Collinsella sp. 60_9 | reverse complement strand
ATCGTCAAGATCCGCGAGGGCGTCGAGGCCGAGCTGCCGCACTTCGATCAGCGCCGTTACGAGAACGAGCGCAACGAGCGTCCGATGGGCGAGCGCTACCTGCACAACCAGCACATCAAGGCCGTGATCATCGACGTTCGCGACCCCAACTCCAACCTGCAGCCGGTTCGTGGCGAGCACAGCCGTCCGCCGATTGTCATCTCCCGTACCCACCCTGAGCTCATGCGTCGTCTGTTTGAGCAGGAGGTGCCCGAGATCTATGAGGGCACCGTCCAGATCAAGTCGATCGCCCGCGAGCCCGGCCAGCGCTCCAAGGTTGCCGTCCACTCGCTCGACGACCGTCTGGATCTCCTGCCGTCTACGTCGCCAACGCCCTTTCGCCCGCCAAGGTCACCCGCGTCCTCATCGACGAGGAGAAGGCTTACGCCGGCGTCATCGTGCCCGACGACCAGCTGTCCCTCGCCATCGGCAAGGAGGGCCAGAACGCCCGCCTCGCCGCGCGCCTGACCGGCTGGCACATCGACATCAAGTCCGAGACCCTTGCTGCCGACATCCTCAAGAACGTTCCCGTTCACGAGGAGCCCGCCGCCGACCTGATCGGTGACGAGGAGGACGATGACGTCCGCCGCTGCGAGTACGTGTCCGAGGACGGCATCCAGTGCCGCAACCAGGCTCGTCCCGGCTCCCGTTTCTGCGGTGTCCATGACACCGACGCCTTCGATGATGCGGAGGACCTGATCTAGCGCGCGGTCGCGCCGGGTGGGTCCCGGCGCATCTCCCACGCTCGTTCAGTCTCTAGGCACCCAAGGTGCCAGAAAGGGTAGGTGAAGTCATATGGCAAAAGTCCGTGTGTCCACCCTGGCCAAAGAGTTCGGCATGACCTCCAAGGAACTGATGGGTCATCTCGCCGATATGAAGATTGTCCTATCTGGTCGTGGAGTTCGACGGCGGACAGAAGGTGTGCAATTTCAAGTATGAGCAGCAGGTCGATGATTTTCTCGAGCCGCTGACGGAAGATTATATTACGCTCTACAAGGAAAATTCCGTGCTCAAGGCCAAGATGAAGATCCTGGTCGAAAAGCTGGAGGAATACCGCGCGCAGGAGACGCAGCAGTCCTCGGCCACCGCCGAGGCCGAGGCCAAGAAGAAGGCCGAGCAGGAGCGCCTTGCCCGCGAGAAGGAGGAGGCTGCCCGCGAGGCCCAGCGCCGCGCCGTTCCCGCTTCCGACTCCGGTTCGCGCTTCCGTTCGCTGCTCGACCAGATCGCCGCACAGGAGACCGTGCTCAAGGAGAAGAAGGACGCCGAGGACAAGGCCAAGGCCGAGCGCGCCGCCGAGCGCGGTAACCGTCGTGGCGGCAACAACGACCGCCGCGGTGGCCGTCGTAACGATCGCAACGTCTCCGACAACAACTCCGAGCGCAACGCCTCCGAGAGCCGTCCGCACAGCCATCGCACTAACGCCAGCAACAACGTCGCTGCCGGCATGGACTTCCCCAACCCCGACAAGCAGGGCAAGGGCAAGAAGCGCAAGGGCGGTCACAACAACGAAGAGGACCACTACAGCCGCATGGCTCGCGAGGCCGAGGAGTACAGCCGCGAGAAGGTGCTCGAGGAGGCTCGTGCTGCCGTCGAGGAGGCCTCTCGCGAGTCCACCGGTCGCCGTAAGAAGCGCAAGGAGAAGCGTGAGCGCGAGGCTGCCAAGGCTCAGGAGGAGCGCAAGATAGAGGAGGCGCTGGCCCAGGGCGTGAACCCCGAGGACCTCGATGCCATCAAGGTCTCCCAGGGCGTTACCGTCCAGGAGCTTGCCGAGGCGCTCGACGTTCCGGCCAACGACATCATCAAGCGCCTGTTCCTGCTGGGTACGCCGCTCACCATGACGCAGTCCATGTCCGACGACCTCGTCGAGCTCGTTGCCGACGACCTGGGCCGTCAGATCAAGATCATCACCCCCGAGGAGGAGAACACCTTCTCGTTCTATGACGATCCCGCCGACCTTAAGCCGCGCGCCCCGGTCGTCACCGTCATGGGTTACGCAGGCCATCGGCGCTTCGCAGGTCATGATCAACGACCGCAAGATCACCTTCATCGATACCCCGGGCCACGCCACCTTTACGGCTATGCGTGCCCGTGGCGCCAAGGTGACCGACATCGTCATTCTGATCGTGGCTGCCGACGACGGCGTCATGCCCCAGACCGTCGAGTCGATCAACCACGCCAAGGCCGCCGGCGTACCCATCGTCGTCGCCGTCAACAAGATCGATAAGCCGGGCGCCAACCCCGACCGTGTGCGTCAGGAGCTCACCGAGTACGGAGTCATCCCCGAGGAGTGGGGCGGACAGAACATGTTCGTCAACATCTCGGCTAAGCAGAAGATCGGTATCGACGAACTTCTGGAGACCGTGCTGCTCCAGGCCGACGTGCTCGAGCTCAAGGCCAACCCGGACACCTTTGCCTCCGGCAACGTCCTCGAGGCCAAGCTCGACAAGGGCCGCGGCTCGGTCGCTACCGTGCTCGTGACCCGCGGTACCCTGCACGTGGGCGATACGCTGGTCGCCGGCCTTACCTACGGCCGCGTCCGCGCCATGCTCGACCCCAAGGGCCGCGCCGTCACCGAGGCCGGTCCCTCCGACGCCGTCGAGATTTTGGGCCTGCAGTCCGTGCCCAACGCCGGCGACGAGTTCCGCGTGTTCGAGGACGAGCGCGAGGCACGCGCCCTGGCCGACGAGCGTTCGCTGAAGGCCCGTATCGAGGAGCAGAGCCGCGTGAAGCACGTCACGCTCGAGAACCTCTTCGAGACCATTGCCGACGCCGAGGTCAAGGAGCTCAACCTGATCATCAAGGCCGACGTCCAGGGTTCCATCGAGGCCCTTCAGGACTCACTCGACAAGATGGATCAGTCCGAGGTTCGCATCAACACGATCCACTCCGCCGTTGGCGCCATCAACGAGACCGACGTCGTCCTGGCCGACGCCTCCAACGCCATCATCATCGGCTTTGGCGTCCGTCCTGACGGTAAGGCCCGCTCCGCCGCCGAGCGCGAGGGCGTCGAGATCCGTTGCTACGATGTCATCTACAAGTGCCTCGAGGAGCTCGACGCCGCCCGTATCGGCATGCTCAAGCCCACCGAGGTCGAGGTCGCCACGGGTACCGCGACCGTCCTGGACACCTTTAAGGTGCCCAAAGTCGGTATTGCCGCCGGTGTCCG
>MNQC01000021.1:6764-7141 GCA_001915225.1 Collinsella sp. 60_9 | reverse complement strand
GTTCCCGTGGCAGGCGTGTTTGCGGGGGCCGGTATTTTGATCGGTGTGGGCGGAAGCCTTTCCGCCATCCGCAGATTCCTGCAGGTGTGAGGTGAAATGCATGGGAGAGAAGAAAACCAAGCGTCATCTTGTCCATCTGGGGCGGTGCCTGGCTGCAATGGCCATGGTGGTGCTCCTGGTGGCGGCGGAGGCGAGTCCCGCCCTGGCTGCTACCTGGTCCGATGTCAATGATCTGAAAAACCAGGCCAGCAGCCTGGATGCAAAGAAGAAAGAGCTGCAGGGCAAGCTGGATGCCCTGTCCAACGACAAGAGCGAGGCCATGGCCCGGAAGCAGCTGCTGGATCAGCAGATCGCCAACACCGCTGCCCAGATCCAAA
>MNQC01000021.1:0-6721 GCA_001915225.1 Collinsella sp. 60_9 | reverse complement strand
GCCCAGGAAGAGGAAGAGGCTCAGTACGAGCTGTTCTGTGCCCGGGTGCGGGACATGGAGGAGCGGGGGACCGTCAGCTACTGGTCTGTTCTTTTCAAGGCCACCAGCTTTACGGATCTGTTGGGACGGCTGGACATCATCAATGAGATCATGGACGCGGACCAGCGGGTGATCGATGAACTGCAGGCACTGCAGGAGGAGATCGAGACCAAGAAGGCGGACCTGGAGACCGGCAAGGCGGAGGAAGAGGCCGCCCAGAAATCCGCCAGCGCCATCACGGAGGACCACGGCTATACCTCCCTCACCTACACCAACTCCACTGCCACCCTCTCCTTCACCCAGGACGAGGACGGCAACTGGATCTGGGCGGATGACCCGGAGTTCCCCCTGGATGACTCCACCATCACCTATATCATCCAGACCCTCCAGTCTCTCAAGCCTCAGCAGACCATCACCGACGGAGATACTCTGGAGGCCTACGGCCTGGATCAGCCCTCCGCCACCCTCACCGCCACCGACGCCGAGACCGGCGAGATCGAGGTCGAATCCAACAACGCCGGCGGCATCCTGGGCGGTATTTCGACCGGCGCGCCCGTCATGTGGCGCATGGCCGTAAAGCCGACGCCCTCAATTGGCCGCGAGCAGCAGACCGTAGACATGAACGCCATGGAAAATGCCGAGCTCTCGGTCCAAGGCCGTCACGATCCCTGCATCGTCCCCCGAGCCGTCCCCGTAGCTGAAGCAGCCGCGGCGCTCGCCATCTGGGACGCCCTCCTCGAGGACGCCGCCCAGCTCTAACCCGACTCACCTGGGTTGCCTGTCAACTCAGCCGTTACGTGAAAGGGGCCTCCATGGACCTTGCTGACATCCGCCAGGCCATCGATGGCATCGACACCACGCTCCTCAGCAGCTTTATCGAGCGCATGGACATTGCCACCGAGGTCGCCAAGTCAAAAATCGAGATGGGCAAGGCCGTCTTCGACCCCGCACGCGAGCGCTCCAAACTCAACAACCTCGCCGGCCGCGCGCCCGAGCGCTACGAGGCCCAGACCATCACCCTGTTTCGTCTCCTCATGAGCATGAGCAAGGCCGAGCAGCAGAGCTACATCAACGAGCTCAAGGGCACTACGATCTCGCAAAAGGCCCATGCCACGGCCGCAGCCTTCGATACGCCCTTCCCTCAAACGGCCTCCGTTGCCTGCCAGGGTGTGGAAGGCGCCTACAGCCAGATCGCCGCGTGCAAGCTCTTCGACGTGCCCGATATCGCGTTCTTCGACACCTTCGAGGGCGTCATGCGCGCCGTGCGCGACGGCTTCTGCGAGTTTGGCGTTCTGCCCATCGAAAACTCCACCGCCGGCTCGGTCAACGCCGTCTACGACCTGCTCGCCCAGTTCGACTTTCACATCGTGCGCTCGCTGCGCCTCAAAATCGATCACAACCTGCTCGTCAAGCCCGGCACCAAGCTCGCAGACGTGCGAGAGGTGTACAGCCATGGCCAAGCAATTGCCCAGTGCGCCGGCTTTATCGAGGCCCACGGCCTGCACGCCACCAAGTACCCCAATACCGCCATGTCGGCCGAGATGGTCGCCAGCTCCGAACGCGCTGACGTCGCCGCCATCGCCTCGCGCAGCTGTGCGGCACTCTACGGCCTGGAGGTGCTGGAGCCCAATATCCAAGACTCGGACAACAACTACACGCGCTTTGTCGTCATCAGCCGCGAGCCGCGCGTCTACCCCGGCGCTAATCGCACCTCGCTCATGATCACCACGGCCAACGAGCCGGGCGCCCTCTATCGCGTGCTCGAGCGCTTCTACGCACTCAACATCAACCTGATCAAGCTCGAGAGCCGTCCCATCCCCGGCCGCGACTTTGAGTTTATGTTCTACTTTGATCTGGACTGCCCCTTTGGCAGCAAGGCCCTCGACGACCTGCTCGATTCCATCGACGACGTGTGCGAGAGCTTCACCTACTTTGGCAGCTACACGGAGGTGCTCTAGATGACCGATATCACTGCAACCCGTCCCTACGGCGTGCTGGGCCACAGCTACACCCCGACCATCTACAAGGAGCTCGCTGGGCTCGAGAACGTCCCGAGGACCTCCAAGCCTTTATGGCAGGCGACGAGTGGGAGGGCACCAACGTGACCATCCCCTACAAGCGTGCCGTCATGGAATACCTGGACGAGCTGAGCCCGCTGGCCGAGCGCATGGGCAACGTCAACACCATCACACGCCTGCCCGACGGCCGCCTGCGCGGCGACAACACCGACTACTTCGGTTTTCAGTGCCTGGTCGAGGAGCTGGGGGTTGAGGTTACCGGCAAGAAGGTCCTCGTGCTTGGCGCTACCGGTGGTGCCGGCACCACGGCAAGCATGGTGCTCGGCCTACTCGTCAACTGCACGCCCGCCGGCATGTTCCCCCATTGCCCCGACGCGCCTTGCACGCTCGAAGGGCTCGATGCGCTCGAAGGCGTTATCGACATTGTCTACAACCCCGCCCGCACGGGACTCATGCTCGAGGCCGAGCGCCGCGGCATCCCCTGCATCGGCGGCCTGCTAATGCTCGTGGCCCAAGCGGCACAGGCCGTCGAGCGCTATACCGGCCAGGTCACCCCGCGCGAGCGCATCTTGGATGTAGCGGAGCGTTTGTCACGCCGCGAGCAGAACATCGCGCTGATCGGCATGCCGGGCTCGGGCAAGACCCGCGTGGGTGAGCAGATTGCCCTGCTCACGGGTCGCGAGCACATCGACCTGGACCGCGCCCTCGAGGAACGCCTCGGCATGCCCTGTGCCGACTTTATCGTCGAGCGCGGCGAGGCGGCCTTCCGCGAGCAGGAGACGGCGGCGCTAGCCGACATCTCCAAGCGCAGCGGCCTGGCGCTCTCCACCGGCGGCGGCGTGGTCACACGCGACGAAAACTATCCGCTGCTGCACCAGAACAGCCAGATCGTGATGCTCAACCGTAAGCTCGACGAGCTCGCCCACAAGGGACGCCCCATCACCGCCCGCGACGGCATCGACAAGCTGGCCGAGCAGCGTATGCCGCGCTACCGCGCCTGGGCCGACTACATCATCGACTCACGCGACTGCGCCGCCAACACCGCCCAAGCCCTCCTCGAGACCCTCCAACCCGCTCTCTAACCAAAACCACCACAAAGGGGACAGGCACCTTTGTGGTGGTTTCTCGACTGCAAAGGAAGCAACCATGAAAGCACTCGTCATCAACGGCCCCAACCTCAACATGCTCGGCATTCGCGAGCCGGGCATCTACGGCAACGACAACTACGACCGCTTAGTGCAGATCTGCCAGGAAGCGGGCGCCGCACAGGGCTTCGAAGAAGTCGAGGTCTTCCAGTCTAACCACGAGGGCACCATCGTCGACAAGATCCAGGAGGCCTACGGCAAGGTCGACGGCATCGTCATCAACCCGGCGGCCTACACGCACACAAGCGTCGCGATTCTCGACGCACTCAAGGCCGTCGCCATCCCGGCTGTGGAGGTCCACATCAGCGCCGTAGAGACGCGCCAGGACTTCCGCCAGGTAAGCTCCGCCCGCCTGGCCTGCTTCGCCACCATCACCGGCGAGGGCCTGAAGGGCTACGCCCACGCGTTGGAGCTGCTGAAAGAGCATCTCGAAAAGTAAAATGCCAACCCCAACAAACAGCAGCGGCTTGCTCGCGCTCGGCTCCAGCAACACACAAGATGAAAAAAGCCCAGACCACCAAGCGGTCTGGGCTTAATAAACGATGGTGCTCCATGGCGGATTCGAACCGTCGACCTTGGGATTAGAAGTCCCCTGCTCTATCCAACTGAGCTAATGGAGCAAATAACCGCACGCCCAAGCAAGCACAAGCCTGTCAGGCGCAAGTAATTATAACCTAGTTGAACTGCTCGCGGTACGCCTTGCAGACCTCATCGACCGGGCCGTCCATGCGAAGGTCACCCTTCTCAATCCAAACGGCACGCTGGCAGATGCGCTCAACCTGCTCCATAGAGTGCGAAACGAACAGAACCGTCACGTCGCCGCTCTGGATAAAGTGCTGGATGCGGGCCTCACACTTTTGCTGGAAGAACACATTACGCGCCACCATGCCCGAAGAGAAGTTCTTAAGCGGCATATCGACAAAGTTCTGCAGCTCAGCGAACTCGATAATGCCGTCAAAGTTGGCGTCGATGAACTCCTTGGTATAGCCGAGCAGGGCACCGTTCAGATAGATGTTCTCGCGGGCGGTCAGCTCGGGGTCAAAGCCGGCGCCAAGCTCAATCAGCGGCGCGATGTTACCGTGCACCTTAACGCTGCCCTCGCTAGGCTCAAGAACGCCAGCGATAATCTTGAGCATCGTAGACTTGCCGGAGCCATTGGTGCCGACCAGACCCACAACCTCGCCGCGATGAATATCAAACGAGATGTGCTTAAGCGCCCTAAACTCCTCAAAGAACAGCTCGTGCTTGGCAAGCTTAATGAAGTACTCCTTGAGGTTGGTCAGCGACTCGGACGCCATGTTAAAGATCATGGTGACGTCGTCGACCTCGACAGCCAGAGGCTGCTCGCTGTAATCAACAACAGATTCAGTCATCACAGCACTCCTTAGGTGTAGAGGATAAATTTGCGCTCGGACTTATGGAACACGGTATAGCCAATAATAAGCGCAAGAACCGCCCAAGCGACGCACATACCAAACGTCATAAGCGAGGGCGTAGTCTGGAACAGGAAGATATCGCGCATAAACTGCAGGTAGTTGAACATGGGGTTCGCATACATCAAGATACGCACGAGATGCGGCATTTGCGCAATATAGTCAGTCGTCCAGAAGATGGGCGTAATGTAAGTCCACGCCGTAATGACGACGCTCCACAGATGCATAACGTCGCGGAAGAAGACCGTAAGGGCAGAGAGCATCATGCCCAGGCCCATGCAGAAGCACATAAGCAGCAGCAGGCAAACCGGCAACAGAATCAGGTGCCAAGAAGGCATAACGCGGAACCACAGCATGACGATGGCGACGGCGACCAGCGAGAAGGCAAAGTTGACCAGCGAGAAGAGCACCTTCTGCACCGGGAAAACCCAGCGGTGCACCTTAACCTTCTTGAGCAGAGGGGCAGCGCCCACGATCGACGTCAGGGCCTGGTTAGTAGACTCAGACATGACGGCAAAGGTGATGTTACCCACGATCAAGTACAGCGGGTACATCTCGGGCGTCATTGAGCCATTGCGGCCCTGGCCAAAAATCGTCGAGAACACGATGGCCATGACGATCATCATCAGCAGCGGGTTGAGCACCGACCATGCGACGCCCAGAACGCTACGGCGATACTTGATCTTAAAATCCTTGGTAACCAGCTGACGAAGGATAAACGCGTCCTTCTCAAATTCGTTCTTAGCAAACGTCGCAGGCAGACTGCGAGTTTCTTGTTGCTTTGTCTGATCCGACACGGATGCAACTCCTTTACTCGTAATCGTTGACAAACGAACAGTATAGACCCGACGGCCATGCAAACGATTCGCGCAACAAAACTGGAGAACTAACCCACATCTTAGGATGCCAGGCCCAAACGGCTATACTTTCTAGGATTGAATGTATAAGGAGCATCGACGACTTTCACCGCGAGCTTCCGCAGGCGACGGTCTATGTCTATGACAACAACTCGTCGGACGATACCTCACGCATTGCCACCGAGCACGGCGCCACAGTCCGCTTTGAGCCCCGTCAGGGAAAGGGCAACGTGTGCCGCCAGATGTTTCGCGATATCGACGCCGATTGCTACCTGATGGTCGACGGAGACGACCCCTACCCCGCCGAGGCGGCCAAGGCCCTCTGCGAGCCCATCCTTAACGGCACGGCCGACATGACCGTAGGCGATCGCCTTTCCAACGGCACCTACGCCGAGGAGAACAAGCGTGCCTTCCACGGCTTTGGCAATAATCTGGTCCGCGCCATGATCAAGTGGATCTATGGCTACAGCTTCGATGACGTCATGACAGGCTACCGCGCCATGAGCCGCCCGTTCGTTAAAACCTTCCCAGTGCTTTCCGAGGGCTTTCAGATCGAAACCGAGCTCTCGATCCACGCCGTCGACCACCGCTGGCGCATCAAAGATGTGCCCATCGAGTACCGCGACCGTCCCGAGGGTTCCGAGTCCAAACTCAACACCGTGAGCGACGGCATTAAAGTCGTTGCGATGATCGGCACGCTGTTCAAGGACTACCGCCCGCTGAAGTTCTTCAGCCTCGTTGCGCTTCTGTTCGCGGTATTCGGCCTCGCCCTGGGCATGCCCATCGTTGTCGAATATTTCCAGACCGGCCTCGTCCCGCGCTTCCCCACCGCTATGCTCGCCGCCTCGTTTATGTTCCTGTGCGGCCTGAGCCTTGCGACCGGCTTCATCCTAGATTCTGTAGCAAAGGTCGAAAAAAAGCAGTGGGAGGTCAACGTGTACAGCAAATACGCCTACGACGACCAGCCCGGCCACCCTACTTCCATGCCAAGCGAGAGGTAGATCTTCCGCAAAATACTATTGGCACCACTGCGCAGATAGCCACCAACAAGAAAAGCCGCCGTTAAAGAACGGCGGCTTTTACTCTCGAAAAGTTAATAGCGGCTAGAGCGTCTTGATGTACTCCCCCAGGATCGCGTCGAAAATGTTGGTGTAAGGGTGACGCCCTAGCGCCCGTTTAACGAAGAACGGCCTTCGTCCTAGAATCTGAAATCACCACAACAACAGGTT
>MNQC01000020.1:0-2468 GCA_001915225.1 Collinsella sp. 60_9 | reverse complement strand
ATTCCAGCTGTCACGGCACATATCCGCGATATCGTACTGGGCCTTCCAACCCATCATACGTTCGGCCTTGGAGGCATCGCACCAGTTGGCGGCGATGTCGCCGGCACGGCGCTCGCGGATCACGTAGGGCAGCTCCTTGCCGCAGGCCTTGGAGAAGGCGGCGACGACCTCGAGTACCGAGGTGCCGGTGCCGGTGCCCAGGTTAAAGATCTCGACGCCGGTCTTGCCGTTCATCCAGTTGAGGGCGGCCACGTGACCAGATGCCAGGTCGCACACGTGGATGTAGTCGCGAACACCGGTGCAAGACCTGAACGGCTTCGAGCTTGCCCACGGCGACCTGGGCGACATAGGGCACCAGGTTGTTGGGGATGCCTTTGGGGTCCTCGCCGATCAGGCCCGACGGATGAGCGCCGATGGGGTTGAAGTAACGGAGCAGCACGACGTCCCACTCGGGGTCGGCGGTGTGGACGTCCATAAGGATCTGCTCGATCATCCACTTGGTCCAACCATAGGGGTTGGTCGCGGGCTTCTTAGGATCCTCCTCGGTGACGGGCGGGTTGTCCGGGTCGCCGTAGACGGTCGAGGAGCTCGAGAAGATGATGGACTTGCAGCCATGGTTGCGCATGACGTCGATGAGCACCAGGGTGTTCTCGATGTTGTTGTGGTAGTACTCGACGGGCTTGCTCACCGACTCGCCGACGGCCTTAAAGCCGGCAAAGTGGATGACGCGGTCGATCTGATGGGTATCGAAGATCTTGTTCATCGCATCGCGGTCGAGCACGTTGGCCTCGTAGAAGGTGAGGTTCTTGGCGGCCTCGTCGCCCACGATGGTCTTGACGCGGTCGACGGCGACGGCGCTGGAGTTGGAGAGATCATCGACGATGACGACCTGGTAGCCACCCTCGAGCAGCTGAACGACGGTGTGCGAGCCGATAAAGCCGGCGCCACCGGTAACGAGGACGCAGGTGTCTTTGGGGTCGAGTGCTTTGGACATGTAGTCTCCTATCGAATCAGGAACACTTCTTCAGGGGAGTATACCGCAGGCAGGGACGCCCAAATCGTGCGCTGTAGGAAAAACAGAGGACTATGTTAACGTACTCATAAAAGAGCTTGCGTACGCATAACCTGATCTTTGGCATTTGCTTACGAGCCGCTGACCTTGTAGTTTCCTGCCGTTCGTGGAAATCGTTGGGACGCGCCATATGTACGCTAATATGTATGAGTTGAGCGACATATAAATAAGCATGTAACGGAGTACATATGTCACCAAACAGCGATTCCATCCTTTCCCAGGAGCTCTCGCGCCGCACTGCCCTCAAGGCTCTGTTCGGCGCCGCTTCTGCGGCAGTTCTTTTTGGCCTGCCCGCTCGCGCCCATGCGGCGGAGGCTTCCAAAGAAACCACCGATAAACTGAATGCCGCCCAGGCCCAGCTCGACGAGGTTCAGGTCCAGCTCGACAGCATCGCAAATGAGTATGCGGCGCTGGCCAACAAGAATGCCCAGACCCTCAACGACATCGAGAATGTCCAGGGCAAGATTGACGACACGCAGGCCCAGATCGATGAAAAGAAGGCCGAGCTCAAGAAGAAGCGCAACGACCTTTCCGATCGCGTGGCCGCCAGCTACAAGTCCGGCGGCACGAACATCCTGTCGCTGCTGCTGGCCTCTGGCTCGTTTGAGGAACTCGTCGCCAACGCGCATTACGTTGAGAAGATCAACAAGAGCGACCGCGATGCCATCGAGGATATCCAGACGATTCAGGCTGAGCTCGACGCACAGAAGACCGAGCTCGAAGCACAAAAGGCCGACTTGGAGAAGCTCAAGGACCAGCAGACTGCTCAGATGCAGGACATGCAGGCCAAGCAGCAGGAGGTCCAGACGGTTCTGAACGGTCTTTCCGACGACGTCAAGGAGCTCATGGCTCAGCGCGATTCCGAGATCCTCGCTGCCGCCCAGGCCGAGGAGGCCGCTAGGAAGGCTGCCGCTGCCGCGGCTGCCGCGAACAAGAACAATTCCTACTCGGGTGGTTCAAGCTCGGGTGGCGGATCGTATGCGCCCGGAACCCCGCAACAGAATGCCGGCTCGGGCAAACAGCAGGCCGTCGTCAACGCGTGCTACTCCACGCCTTCGCCGGGTCAGAACTGGTGCGCGGCGTGGGTCACCAATGTCTTCCGTAACGCCGGCGTTGGCTACTTTGGAGGCAATGCGTGCGACATGTTTAACGCCTGGTGCTATAGCTCCGACCGCTCGGCGCTGCAGGTGGGCATGATCGTGGCCGATTCCTCGCACAGCGGCACGGGTGCTCCGGGCCTTATCTACGGTCATGTGGGTATCTACGTTGGCGGCGGCATCGTTATGAGCAATGAGGGAGCCATTACGTCTAAGTCGCTTGATTCGTTTATTAGCTTCTATGGCACTGGCTCTGGCGTGCGTTGGGGCTGGCTCGGCGGTATTGCGCTGTCGTAAAG
>MNQC01000019.1:0-3861 GCA_001915225.1 Collinsella sp. 60_9 | reverse complement strand
TGCTGTGCGACGCCACGGCCTACCCCGTCATCAACGGGGCGGTGTTCTACCTGGACGATTTCCCCTCCCCGGTGCCGGGCGGCGATGGCACCTATATCCGCCGGGATTACAGCATGAGCATTGCGGACTTTTACTCCAAAGTCTGGTGGCCGGACCTGATGAAGCTGGCCCAGAAATACTCCATCCGCTTTACCGGCGTCATGATCGAAAACTACGAGGACGCGGTCAACCAGACCGAGCCCGCGCGCCAACCCGATACCACGCAGTTTCGATATTTTGGCGGCATGCTGCTGCAGATGGGCGGCGAGCTGGGCTTTCACGGCTACAACCATCAGCCGCTCGCGCTCTGGGACACCGACTACGGCACGCTGTACGTCTACAAGACCTGGAAGAACAAAGAGACGCTCGTCGCTTCGCTCAACGAACTTATCGCGTTTCAGGACGAGGTTCTGCCCAACGCTCATGGCTCGGTTTACGTACCGCCGTCGAATATCCTTTCGGCCCGAGCGCGCAAGCTCATCGGCACCGACGTTCCGCGCATTAAGACCATCGCCAGCACGTATTTTGAGGATGGCACCGACCTGCCCTACGTGCAGGAGTTTGGCGTGGCGAGCGACGGCATTGTGGAGCAGCCACGTATTGTCTCGGGCGGCATGGTCGACGATTCCTATATGCGCCTGGCAGCCGTGTCCGAGCTCAATATGCACTACGTGAGCACGCATTTTATGCACCCGGACGACTTGCTCGATCCCGATCGTGGTGCCAAGGAGGGCTGGGAGGTCTACAAGGGCGGCCTGGTCGACTACCTGGAGTGGCTTACCAAATCCGCGCCCGACCTGCGGCACCAGACGGCGTCGGAGTGCTCCGGTGCCATCCAGCGCTTTTCGTCCGTGACGGTGAGCGTGGATACCAGCGCGGATGCCTGGACGCTCAGCCTGGGCAATTTCCACGACGAGGCGTGGCTCATGTTCCGCGCCAATAATGGCGAGCCGGGTGCGGTGACGGGTGGCGAACTGACGCACCTTACGGGCAATCTGTATCTGCTCAAGGCAAATGATAAGACCGTGACGATCGAGCGCAAGGAGGGTGGCGATAAATGAGAATCTGTCTGGTACTCGAGGGTTGCTACCCCTATGTGCACGGCGGCGTATCTACCTGGATGCATGGCTACATTACGGCCATGCCCGAGCACGAGTTTGTGCTGTGGGTGATCGGCGCGCATGCTGCCGACCGTGGCAAGTTTGTCTACGAGCTGCCCGGCAACGTGGTCGAGGTGCACGAGGTGTTCCTGGACGATGCCCTGCGGCTTTCGGGCGAGCAGCACGAAGCCAGTTTTAACGACCGCGAGCGCGAGACGCTACGCCGTCTGGTGTCGCTCTCCAATCCGGACTGGGACGTGCTGTTCGATATCTTTCAGCGCCGTCGCGTGCATCCGCTCTCGTTTTTGCAGAGCCGAACGTTTATGGACATCTTCCGCGACGTGTGCCTTGCCGAGTACCCCTACACGCCCTTTGCCGACGCATTCCACACCATGCGCTCTATGCTGTTGCCGGTGCTCTACCTGCTGGGCAGCGAGGTGCCGGTTGCCGATGTGTACCACGCTATCTCGACCGGCTACGGCGGCCTGCTCGCCTGTCTGGGCTCAAGCGTTCACCATGCGCCGCGGTGCTGCTCACCGAGCACGGCATCTATACCCGCGAGCGCGAGGAAGAGATCATTCGCGCCGATTGGGTGGTGCCGTCATTTAAGGACCGCTGGATTCGCTTTTTCTACCTGCTTTCGGAGGAGATCTACCGCCGCGCCTTCCGCGTGACGAGTTTGTTCCATAACGCCCGCAAGACGCAGATTGATATGGGCTGTGATGCGGACAAATGCCTGGTTATCCCCAACGGCATCCAGTTCGATCGCTTTAAGGATATTCCCTTAAAGCCCGATGATGGCTGGGTGGATATTGGCGCAGTGGTGCGCTTGGCGCCCATCAAGGACGTCAAGACCATGATCTATGCCTTCTTTGAGCTGCACGAGCGCCTGCCTAAGGTGCGCCTGCACATCATGGGCGGCGTGGACGACGAAGAGTACGGCGCCGAGTGCCACGCGCTGGTCGATACCCTGGGCGTGCGCGACCTGATCTTTACCGGTCGCGTCAGCGTGGTCGAGTACATGGAAA
The DNA here is from genome assembly GCA_001915225.1 of Collinsella sp. 60_9. Classification (GTDB taxonomy): domain Bacteria; phylum Actinomycetota; class Coriobacteriia; order Coriobacteriales; family Coriobacteriaceae; genus Collinsella. Next base: position 1,694 of record MNQC01000019.1, on the reverse strand, counting down.
AGCTCGACTTTACCATTTTGACGAGCATCTCCGAGGGCCAGCCGCTCAGCGTGCTGGAGTCGCTTGCAGCGCGCCGTCCCTGCGTGACGACCGAGGTGGGCTGCTGCCGCGAGCTACTCGAAGGCGCCCCGGGCGACGACTTTGGCGTGGCGGGTTTTGTGACGCCGCCTATGTATCGCAAGGGCTTGGCCGATGCCATGGAACGCATGTGCACAAGCCGCGCCTGCCGTATCGAGATGGGGGAGCGCGGCCAGCGCCGCGTTGCCACGTACTTTTTGCACGAGCAGATGCTCACCAACTATCGCGCACTGTACGACGAGACGGCGTGTGCGTTTAACCTGCACAGAGAGGGGGAGGAGCCGGTGGCCGGAATTGGTTTTGAGCTCAAGCGCCTGTTTAGGCGCAAGGGCCTGTTTGCCACGATGCGCGCTTACGGCTACGCCGGCATTGTGTGCACGGGCCCGATGCTGCTGGGCGTGCTGCTCCAGGTGGGTATCTTGGTGCTGTGCGGTCTGTGGGGTGTGGGCCGTGCCAACCAGGATCTGCTGGTGTGCATGGTGACCTACACACTGCTGGCCTCGCTTTTGCTCACGAGTTTTTTCTCCATGCCGGTCACGCGCTTTTTGGCTGATATGTTGTTTGCCGAGCGCGAGGATGAGATCCTGCCTTCGTTTTGGGGCTCCAACGCCATCATGCTCGTTGCGGGCACGGTGCTCTACGGCGTCTTTTTGCTGTTCTCGGGTGCCACGCTGCTGCAGGGGCTGCTGTGCCTGTGGCTGTTCAACATTATGATCGTCAACTGGAACGGCATGAGCTACCTCACCGCCATCAAGGATTACCGCGGTATCCTGTGCAGCTTTGCGGCTGCCATTGGCGTCGCGTGCCTATGCGCCCTGGCCGCGCTGGCACTGGGGCTGCCGCCGGTCGAGGGCCTGTTGGCATCAATTGCTCTGGGCTACGGCGTCATGCTCGCCTGGGACGTGGTTCTGCTATACCGGTATTTTCCTCAGAGCGACCGCAGCCCCTGGCTCTTTTTGCAGTGGCTCGATCAGTTTATGCCGCTGGCGCTCACGGGCCTGTTAACCAATCTGGGGCTCTTTGCGCACCTGGTGATTATTTGGGCCGGTCCCATTGGCGTGCAGGTCAAGGGCTTCTTTTATGGTGCGCCCTACTACGATGTGCCGGCGCTCATCGCGTTTTTGACCATCCTGGTCACGACCGTCAACTTTGTGGTCTCGGTCGAGGTCAACTTCTATCCGCGCTACCGCGACTACTACAGCCTGTTCAACGACGGCGGCGTGGTAGGCGACATTGTGGTGGCCGAGGAGGAGATGCTCTCCACGCTCAACAGCGAACTGCGCTTTTGCGCGCTCAAGCAGCTGTTTGTGACCGCTGCGGTCATTTCTCTCGAGATCACGGTGCTCTCGGCTCTGCCGCTGGGCTTTAACAACCTTATGCACGGGTATTTTCGCACGCTGTGCGTGGGTTATGGCCTGTATGCCGTGGGCAATACGGTGATGCTCATCTTGCTGTACTTTACCGACTACAAGGGGGCCGTTCTGGCTTCGGGCCTGTTTGCCGGTGTGGCCGGGCTGGCGACTGCCGTTTCTCTGCTCTTGCCGCAGCAGTTTTACGGCTTTGGCTTTTTGTTGGGTGCGGCGGTGTTTTTTATCGTGGCGCTGCTGCGACTCGAT
>MNQC01000018.1:467-2670 GCA_001915225.1 Collinsella sp. 60_9 | reverse complement strand
CCAAGTCGATGATCATCTCCTCGATTCCGCAGGGCGCCACCGTGTCCGTCGAGGGCATGGATCAGTCCATGACCGAGACGACTGCCAAGGTCAAGGCTTCGCTGTCCAAGGGCGGCGAGCAGGAGTACACCGTCAAATTCGTGCGCTCCGACAATCATATCGGCTGGGCCGTTTCCTCGCTCGATATGGATTTCTCGGCTGCTGACAACCAGTAGTGACCTTATGGGATTTAGCTTTGCCCGGCGCTTCACCGCAAGTGAGGTGCCGGGCTTGCGCTAGTATCATGAGCTAGTAGTTTTCCAGCAATCATCCAACACATCAGGAGTTGCGTTGTTTTCTTTGATGGATATGTTCTTCGGTAGCTATGCGGGCGATCTTGCCATCGACCTCGGCACCGCAAATACGCTTGTCTCCGTGCGCGGCAAGGGCATTGTCATTCGCGAGCCCTCTGTTGTCGCCATCGACAAGAACGACGAGCGCATCCTGGCGGTCGGTATCGAGGCAAAGCGCATGCTCGGCCGTACGCCCGGCAACATCGTGGCCGTTCGTCCCCTGAAGGACGGCGTCATCGCCGACTTCGATGTTACCGAGGCCATGCTTCGCTACTTTATCGACAAGGCTTCCGAGAAGCGCTATCCGTGGACCCCGCGTCCGCGCGTTGTCGTTTGCGTTCCCTCCGGCGTCACGTCGGTCGAGAAGCGTGCCGTCTTTGAGGCTACGATCCAGGCCGGCGCTCGCCAGGCCTACCTGATCGAGGAGCCCATGGCTGCTGCTATCGGCGCCGACCTGCCTGTCGAGGAGCCCACCGGCTCCATGGTCATCGACATCGGTGGCGGTACCACCGAGGTTGCCGTTATCGCTATGGGCGGCATCGTCGTCTCGCAGTCCATCCGTATTGCCGGCGACGAGTTCGATCAGGCCATCCTCACGCACGTTCGCGATGCCTACAACCTTGCCATCGGCGAGCGTACGGCAGAGGACATCAAGATCAAGGTCGGTTCCGCCGTGCCGCTCAAGGACGAGCTCGACGTCGAGGTCAACGGCCGCGACGTGATCACCGGTCTGCCCAAGACCGTGCGCATCGAGAGCGAGGAGATTCGTCGCGCGCTCAACAAGCCGCTCGACGAGATGGCCAAGGCCGTCAAGGACGCACTCGACGCTACGCCTCCCGATCTTGCCTCGGACCTTATGTACTACGGCATTTTGCTGACTGGTGGCGGCGCGCTGCTGCGCGGTCTCGACGTGCGCCTGCGCGATGAGACCGGTGTTTCGGTCAACGTCAGCCCCACGGCGCTCGATAACGTCGTTAACGGCTGTGCCCGCGTGCTCGAGGCCAATGCGTTTGATGGCGGCTTCGTCCAGACCAATGCTTAATTTCCAAAAGGTGGATTCCATTTGGCACGATCTTCGGGTTTCTCCACAAATCTGAATACCAAGCGACAATCAACGGGTATGCGCCCGTTGATTGTTTTCAGCCTGATTTCGGTGTTGCTGCTCACGTTTTACATCCGCGAGGGCGAGGCAGGGCCGATTCATGCCGTGCGTTCGGGCGTAACGACGATTACCTCTCCGGTGCGCTTTGTGGGCTCGGCTGTGGCGGCTCCCTTCAATGCGATTGGCAACGTGTTCTCTAACCTAACGGCGTCGCAGGACACGCTCGACGAGCTCAAGAAGCAAAATGAGGAGCTGACCTCTAAGGTCGCCGAGCTTTCTGAGGCTCAAAAGACTGCCGAGCGCCTGGAGGGCCTGGTCGGGCTGCAATCGACCTACAACCTCAAATCGACCGCAGCTCGTATCGTTGGTGCCTCCGGCGATGCCTGGACCTCGACCGTTACCATCGACAAGGGCTCTGCCGACGGCCTTACCATCAACATGCCCGTGACGAGTTCTGCCGGTGTTATCGGCCAGATTATCGAGGTATCGGCCAAGACCTCTACCGTGCGCCTGATTGGCGACGAGAACTCGGGCGTGTCCGCCATGGTGCAGGACACGCGCGCCCAGGGTATGCTGCAGGGTCAGGCTGACGGCACGCTGCGTCTTGAGTACGTGAGCGTCGACTCCGATGTTAAGGTTGGCGATATCATCGTGACCTCTGGCATCGGTGGCGTGTTCCCCAAGGGCCTTCCGCTTGGCACCGTCTCGTCGGTTGAGAAATCGGCAAACGACGTGTACTACACCATTGTGGTGCGCGCTCAGACCACGG
>MNQC01000018.1:0-455 GCA_001915225.1 Collinsella sp. 60_9 | reverse complement strand
GACCGACGAACAGTCGGCCTCGGATGAGGACGTGAGCACGGCCAACAGCACGCCGCAGGGAACGTCGCGCGATGCTGCGACCAAGACGAAGGACGAGAGCTCGGATGACAGTTCCGACACGTCCGAGACGACCGATTCTGGCTCGAGCGAATAGGGGGCATGTCCATGGATCTACACGAGCAGGGGATGAGCTCCCGCACGTTTGTAATCGCCGCCATTGTGTGTGTGCTGCTGCAGGCAGGCCTGGCACCGCAGATCTCCATTGCGGGAGGTCGCGTCAACTTCATGATTATCCTGGTGTGCCTAAGCGTGTTCTCGGGCGACCCGACCTGGACGACGGAAAGCGTCGGCGGTATGGGCGAAGATGGCCGCACGCTGGTCACCAAAAACTCCTTCCGCGTGCTGAACACACTCTATAACCTGGGCACCGCGCCGGAGCCGAACATCACAGTTCT
>MNQC01000017.1:3953-5706 GCA_001915225.1 Collinsella sp. 60_9 | reverse complement strand
CCTCGCCTCGTGCGAGTCTGCAGATATTCAGCGACGCATCCTCGAGCTCATCGAGGGTGCGTCCTCCATTGCGATTTCGGGACATACTTCTCCCGATGGCGATGCCTTGGGCTCCGTGTTGGGTCTGGGCCTTTCGCTCATGAAGTTTTTTCCCAACAAGGACATTGCGCTGCTGCTGGCAGACGATGACCCGGTTCCGCGCATCTACCGCTTTATGGAAGGCTCCGATCGCCTGGTGCCGGCATCTGCGTATACCGGCAATCCTGACCTGTTCATCTCGGTGGACGTGCCGGTCGTCGAGCGCTTGAACAACTCCGCCGAGGTGCTGCGTCGATCGGCGCATGTGGTGTGCTTCGATCACCATCCAGCGCGCGAGGAGTTTGCCGAGCTCAGTCTGAGGCGCGTCGAAGCTGCAGCCTGCGCTATGATCATCGACCGCTTCTTGGACAATTGTGGCATTGTTGCACGTGATGGCGTTGCGACCTGTCTGCTGTGTGGCTTGGTTACCGATACCGGTCGTTTCCAGTACCAAAACGCCGATGCCGCCGCATTCCATGCGGCCTCGCGTCTGGTTGCCCACGGTGCCGACCCGGCGCGCGTTGCGCTCGAGGTTTATCAGAGCATGCGCGTTGAGTTTTTGCACCTCAAGTCTATCGTTATGGGCCGCATCAAGACGGTGGCCCACGGGCGCGTCGCGTATAGCTACGCGTACCAGAGTGACCTTGAGGCTTGCGGTGTCACCTCGGATGAGTGCGACGGCCTGGTTGACGTGGTGCGCTCGGTGATGGGCGTGGAGGTCTGCCTGTTCCTGAAGGGCATTGAGGGCGATACCAAGGTGCGCGGTAACCTGCGCTCCAAGGGCGACCTCAACGTTTCCGAGATCGCTGCTGCCTTTGGCGGAGGCGGACATCCCGCTGCCGCCGGTTTCTCCAACAACGGAACGATTCTCGAGACGCTCACCGTGGCACTTCCCATGCTGGCCGAGCTGGTGGGGGAGGATCCCGCTTCGGTGACCGTCGAGCTTTAACTTTTTGGATGGTACATGGCTCGTCGTACGCCTTCTCAACTGAATATGCTGCTCGCCTTCGATAAGCCGGTGGGCTGCACGTCCCACGATGTGGTCTCGCAATGCCGGCGCGCCCTCCATGAGCGGCGCGTCGGCCATGCCGGCACGCTCGACCCCATGGCATCCGGCGTCATGGTGGTGGGTGTGGGCCAGGCCACTCGTCTACTAGGCATGCTAACTCTCGATACCAAAAGCTACGTCGCCGACATCTCGTTTGGTGCCGAGACCAATACCGATGCGAAGCGGTCCGCAGGGTGGCTGTTGCCAACGAGCTCCGCGATCCTGCCTATGCGCGTGAGCGCTTGGCTGCCATGCTGGGTCCGCAGATGCAGGTGCCGCCGGCGTTTTCGGCTATCTCGGTCAATGGTGTTCGCGCCTACAAGTCTGCTCGCGAGGGCAATGTGGTGGACCTACCTCCGCGCCCCGTCGAGGTCTATGCCGCCGACCTGATCGCCGTGGGCGGCGAGGGTGATACGTGTGTGTGGACCGTGGCGTTCTCAGTGAGCAAGGGCACCTATATCCGTGCGCTCGCTCGCGACCTGGGCCGTGCTTGCGATAGCGCCGCGCATATTTCCGCGCTGCGCCGCACGGCCTCCGGTGTTGTTTCCATTGGCGCTTGTCATGCGGTCGAGGAGCTTTCTCCCGAGTCCGCGGCTGGCTTTGCCCTGGATCCCATTGCGGCCCTGG
>MNQC01000017.1:1579-3925 GCA_001915225.1 Collinsella sp. 60_9 | reverse complement strand
CCTGGGCGCCACACGTGTTGACTTGCCGGGCAATCTTGCCGACGACCTGCTCTGCGGCCGCCGCATTCCCGTTGAGCGTGCGCTTGTCGATTTCGATGCCTCGAAGGTGCCGTTTGCGCTGGTGCTCGATGGGGGACTCAAGGCGCTCGCCCGCATTGAGAGTGGCCGCTTTGTCATGGAGCACGTGTTTCCGCAGGCAATCGGCGGTGTTCGATGATGCTGGCGCCCCACGAGCTCGCGCGTATCTTTTTCGCGGGTGAGTTGGATGAGGCCCGTATCGTTTCTGCCGATGCTTTTGATGGGTGCGAGTTCTTGGGTTCCGCGTCGATCGCTATTGGCGTGTTTGATGGCGTGCATCGTGGGCACCAAGAGCTGATCGAAGCGGTTATTCGCGATGCACATGATCACGGCAGCAAAGCGGTCGTGGTCACCTTCGATCCTGATCCGGACGTCGTGGTGAGTCCGTTGCCCGCCCAAAAATTGATGACGACGGCCGACCGCCTGCACGCTCTGGCTCAAACCAGGGTCGATGCGGTGGTGGCCGTTCCCTTTACGCCTGCCGTGGCGGCACTCGACCATGTCGGGTTTCTGGCGTTGTTGTCGCGCGTTGTCGACATTCGCTCCATTCGTGTAGGCAGCGACTTTAGGCTCGGCCGCGGCGGCGCTTCGGGCGTTGCCGAGATGCGCGCCTGGGGCACTGAGCGTGGGGTTGACGTTTACGGTCACGACCTGCTCTGCGTTAACGGGCAGACCATCTGCGCCACGCGTATCCGCCATGAGCTGGGTCAGGGTCATGTGGAGCTGGCCGCAGAGCTTCTCGGCCGTCCCTATATGCTGCGCGGCGTTGTGGCGGCTGGCCGTCACGAGGGCTCCGACATGGGCTTTCCCACGGCAAACATCCAGGTGCCCGACGGCATCCAAGTGCCTGCCGATGGCGTCTATGAGGGTCTGGTGCTGGTCGACGATACCGTATGGCCTGCTGCCGTTAACGTCGGCCTGCCGCCGACCTATGCCGATGATGCCGCCTCGGCGCATCTCGAGGCCAACTTGATCGGCTATGCGGGCGACCTGTATGGCGCCTCGGTGTCGCTGGCGTTTACGCGCTGGCTGCGTCCGTCTCGCGTGTTCGATTCCCTGGACGAGTTGATCGCGACCGTCGAGGGTAATATCGACGATATCCGTCATAACTTGGGTGAGCAGGGGGTGAGTATCCGTGATTAGCGATGAGGAAAAAGATCAGGTACGCGCGGCGTCAGACTTGGTTGCCATCGTGCAGGAAACGGTTGAGCTCAAGCCCCGCGGCCATGAGTTTTGGGGCTGCTGTCCGTTTCATGGCGAAAAGACCCCATCGTTTCACATTATCCCTGCTACGCAGGTGTGGCACTGCTTTGGCTGCGGCGAGGGCGGCGACGTCTTCACCTATATCATGAAGCGCGAGAACCTGAGTTTTCCCGAGTCGATCCGCTATTTGGCTGATCGTGCGGGCATTGAACTGCACGATACCGGTGCGCAGCGCGATCGCGGCACCAAGCGTGCCCGCATCTATGACCTGTGCGCCGAGACGGCCCAGTTCTACCACACCATGCTTATGCGCGGTAAGGACAGCCGTCCGCGCGAGTACTTTGCCAGCCGCGGTATGGGTGGCGATGTCTGTCGACGCTACTGCCTGGGTTTTGCGCCGGGTCGCAACGCGCTGGTTTCTCATCTGTCTCAAGCGGGCTTTACCCCGCAGGAGATGATTGACGCCAACGTGGCCGTGAGCCGTGGGCGCGGACAGCTCGCCGACCGTTTTTACGACCGTGTGATGTTTCCCATTTTTGACGAGCAGGGTCATAACATCGCTTTTGGCGGGCGCATCATGGGCGATGGTCAGCCTAAGTACCTCAACACCGCCGAGACGAGCGTGTTTCATAAAAAGCGAAACCTCTACGGCTTTAACTGGGCCAAGGAGTTTATCGTCGCGCAGGATACCGCCATCGTGGTGGAGGGCTATACCGACTGCATCGCCTGCTGGGAGGCGGGGATCAAAAACGTCGTCGCCACGCTGGGCACGGCGCTCACGGAGCATCACGTAAAGACGCTAACCCGCTTTGCCAAGCGCATTGTGTATATGTTCGATGGCGACGCCGCCGGTCAAAAGGCCGCTCGCCGCGCGATTCAGTTTATTGAACAGGATTCGATGGACCTGCGCTGCGTGGTGCTGCCCGACGGCAACGACCCCATGGAGTTCATCACGGCACATGGCGGCGAGGCACTTCAGGCGCGCATCGATGCCGCCGAGCCCCTCATGGACTTTGTGTACCGTTCGCTGCAGGAGTCGAGCGACATTACCACACCGGGCGGTCG
>MNQC01000017.1:0-1473 GCA_001915225.1 Collinsella sp. 60_9 | reverse complement strand
CGAGGCACTTCAGGCGCGCATCGATGCCGCCGAGCCCCTCATGGACTTTGTGTACCGTTCGCTGCAGGAGTCGAGCGACATTACCACACCGGGCGGTCGGGCATCGGGTTCTCGTGATGCCGGTCGCGGTGCTTGGGCATCGGGCGCGACGCCGCCGGTGTCCGCACCGGTCGAAGAAGAGCCGTACGACTACGTCCCGCTCGATGCCTACGGTGCCGCGCCCGTGGAGGTCGTCGACGACCTGCCGCCGATCGATATGCCTGATGGTATGGGCGCTGTGCCTGTGGCTGATGGTTCGGGCGCACCGGCTGCGGCGGCGCCGATGGTTCTTACCGATCTAGAGCGCAAAGGGGAGCGCGAGCTGCTGACCATGCTCACGAGCTACCCCGACCTGTTCCGCACGTATGCCGACCGCATCTGCTCCATCGAGTGGGTTGACCCACGTCACGAGTCCATCGCGTGGGCCGTTCTGGCAACGCCGCCGGGAACCGATCCTGCAGCCTGCATGGATGCGGCGCGGTCGGTGTGTCCCGATGCGGCAACGCTTGTGAGTGCCGGGCGCATCTCGGCGACGAGCAAGCACCCCACCGAGACGAACATCGTGTTTATGCTCGATACGCTCGAGCTCTACACCATCAAGCGCCGCATGCGTGCCGCACAGGCCAAGCTGCGCCAGGACCGTTCGCTCGATGATGAGGCCCGTCGCGCGCTGACCGTGCAGGCCGCGCAGGATTCGCAGCGTCAACGCGAGCTGCAAAAGTCGATCGGCGGCGTGGCGGACCCGTTCCGTTTGATCGGTCTGGAGGCCGCAGGCACCGAACAGGCCTAGATGTTGTGGTCAACCAGCGTATTCTCGCCTATATCCAGTCCTCTTTTTGGGTATAGACGTCTACGTGTGTGCTAAAGTATTGAGTCCTGTGGACTATGAAGGGAGAATCTGTGCCAAAAAAGACTGAGAGCACGGGTACTGAGCTGGAATCCTACGTTGCAAAGCTTATGGGCAACGGCTCAAACAGGACTTCGGTAACCGAGGACGAGATTCAGGTCGCCCTGAAGGATATCGATGTTTCTGACGAGCAGCTCACCGCGGTGTATTCCGCGCTGCGCAACAGCGGCATCCAGATTATCTCCGCGAGCGGTAACGACGACGCCCCCATGGACGTTGACGATGACGATAACGATACCGATACCGACGATTTCGATGACGATGAGCACGATTCCGGCTCGCTCGACGATCATGAGCTCAAGATGGCCCGTCAGGCCGACGCCGAGATGGGTTCTTCCAAGAGCAAGAAGAAGCGCACCGTGCGCACGTCCCGTTCACGCTCCCGCGTGCGTGGCATCGATGCCTCCACGGTGATGCTGACCGGCGATCCGGTCCGTATGTACCTCAAGGAGATCGGCAAGGTCGACCTGCTCACGCCCGAGGAGGAGGTAACGCTCGCGGAGCGCATGCAGAAGGGCAGCGCCGCT
>MNQC01000016.1:0-4331 GCA_001915225.1 Collinsella sp. 60_9 | reverse complement strand
TCAGGTGAGCCGAGAACCAGGGTTCCTTCATGGTGCCGTTGACGTTGGTCTTGCCGGAAGGAGCGTAGAAGGTCAGGTCCTTGTCGCTCTTGTTGGTGATGTTGACGACAAAGCCGATGTCGCCCCAGTCGTCCTTGAACTTCTCGGTGATGGTGATGGTGCACAGATCGTCATCGGCGACGGTGACGGCGGGGGAGATTTCGACGCTCTGGACATCGTCGTCTTCGACGGCCTCATCGATCTCCTCTTCCTTCTCGGCCGCCTCGCGATCCTTCTTCACCGTACCGGACAGGTCCTTGTCGGACTTGGTAAAGACAAGATTGCCGTCATCTTCTTCGAGGATGAGTTTTCCGTCCTTGAGCTTCATGTCATGCGACTCGTCTTCGGCGGTGATGGTTACGGTGGTGGCGTCCTTTGCCTCCCATTTAAGGTCCATGACTTCAAGGAACAGGTCGAGGGCACCTGTGCCGTCCTCATCGAGAATCAGGACGCAGTGGACACCCCAATCCTCGAGCATCTTCATGTACTCATCGGTGAGCTCTTCGCCATCCAAGGTTCCACCCGAGTACTGCCAGCTGCCGACGAAGTTGGCCTTGGGGTCCTTGCCGCCGCCGCTGCAGCCCGTCAGGGCAAAGGCGAGCGCCAGGACGCATGTCAGAAATGCGAGTACGGACTTTTTGAACGTTGTCTTCATGGTGTCCTCCTTCATCGAACGAAACCCATAGAAGCAAATGCGGGGGTGGCGGATCCCCCGCCAATTACCAGATAGAGGGGCTAGGGCCGGGGCGTTCCGCAGTTGCTGCAGAACTTGCCGCCGTTTTCGCTGCCGCAGTTGGGGCAGAACCACTTGGCCGGTGCGGGCGCGGGCGCGGGGCTGCCGCACTCGGAGCAGAACTTGCCGGTGTTGGTGGCGCCGCAGCTGCAGGTCCATGTGCCGGCCGCAGGTGCGGCGGGAGCCGGTGCGGGAGCGGGTGCCGGAGCCGGCTGCGGGGCGGCCTGCTGCTGCGCCTGGCCGGCGGCGAACAGCTGGCTGGCGTTCATACCGCCCATGCCGCCTGCCATGCCCATGCCCATAAAGCCCGCCATCGCGCCGTTGGGGTTGGCGGCTGCCGCGCGCATTGCGTCGCTCTGGGCGCTGGCAATGTTGGCTGCCGCCATAGTGGGATCGCGCATGACCGCGGCTTTCTGCAGGTCCTTGATCATCTGCTCGTCCTCTTGCGAGGCGGCGATGGAGTTGACGCCAAAGCTCACGATCTCGACGCCACGCAGGTCACGCCAGTCGGCAGAGAGGACCTCGTTGAGCGCACGGGCGAGCTCGGTGGTGTGGCCGGGGATGGCGCTGTAGCGGATGCCCATCTCCGAAATCTTGGCAAAGGCGGGCTGCAGGGCGGTGAGCAGCTCGGACTTAAGCTGGCTGTCGATCTTGTCGCGCGTATAGCTATCGGTCACGTTGCCGCACACGTTGGTGTAGAACAGCAGCGGGTTGGTGATGCGATACGAATACTCGCCGTTGCAGCGCACGGAGATGTCGACGTCCAGGCCAATGTTGTTATCGACCACGCGGAAGGGCACGGGCGAGGCGGTGCCGTACTTGTTGCCGATGATCTCCTTGGTGTTGATGAAGTAGACGCGCTGGTCCTTGCCCGCGTCGCCGCCAAAGGTAAAGCGGCTGCCGATATTGGCGAAGGTCTCCTTGATGGAGTCGCCCAGGTTGCCGCTAAAGACGCTCGGCTCGCTGCCGGTATCGAAGACGAACTCACCGGGCTCCAGCGCGACTTCGATGATCTTGCCGTTTTGCACCACGAGCATGCCCTGGCCGTCGTTGACGGCGATGACCGAGCCGTTGGAGATGACGTTGTCCTCGCCGCGCGTGTTGGAGCTGCGGCCACCGGTGCGTTTGCTGCCCTTGCAGGCCAAGACGTCAGCAGGCATCGATTCGCAATAGATAAATTCCTTCCACTGGTCGGCCATGACGCCGCCGGCAGCTCCCAATCCAGCTTTCAAGAGTCCCATGGTAATCTTCCTTTCTCGTCAAAGGCCGGGTGGTATTGGTTGGATTGCTTAGTCGTCCTTGTCGTCTTTCATGACAACGGTGGTCTCGGTGTGGCTGAAGGTGTCGTGCTTCTCGGTCAGGTCGAGCTCGCCACAATACTCATCGGCATGGGTTGCTTCGTTGGCCGTCTTGAGCTGGCCTACCAGTAGCACGTCTCCGATAATCACGATGATCAGCGGCGCGATGATGTTGATGAGGATGCCCTCGATATCAAAGGTGAGGTAATCCGGATCGAAGGCGTTCTCACCCATAAAGAGAATCTGAGGCGATGGCGAGCTTGGGCTTGGAGCAGGGGAGCTCGCCGACCAAGCGGCCGGTCTGGCCGTTCATGGCAAACAGGTAGCTCTTGCCGTTCCACGAGGTGGAGAGCATCCAGACGGGGAACAGGGCGTAGTCGCTGTCTTCCCAGGTGTAGTCGAGCTGCTTGCTTTCGACCGTGGCATCGTCGTATTCGTCGACGACGGTCTCGCGCAGGGCCGAGATCGTGCTTTCTTCCATGCGGCGCTCGGCGCGCGCCTTGCAGGTCTCGCAGTCCTCGTCGTAACGGTTGGCGATGTAGCCGGGCATATATGCGACCGAGAACGGACGCAGTGCGTCGTAGTCAAACGGCTCGATGGCGTCCATGTGGCCGTCGGGCATCTTGGATGATCCGTCGACGGGCACGCGCTTAAACGAGATATTGCCCTTGCGATAGGCATCGTAGTGGTCGGTGGTCGTGACGGTGCGGTCGGATTCCTCGGTCACGGTCTCGTTGGTCGCGTCAAAGTACACTTCGCCGTCAACGCGGGCGCCGTAGAGCCAGAACGGCACGTAGACACCTTGGACCTCGTCGATATGGTTGCCGGTGACAAAGCTCTTGGGCAGCAAGATCTTGCCCTTGTAGTGTTCCTTGAGTGCGGCCGTGACGTCATCGCGCCCGAGCTTAAACGGAATCACCAGGTCGGGCGAGAAGTCGCCAGAGAGCTGGCCGGGCGCCACGGCGGAGTTGCCGCAGTACGGGCAGGTGGTGACGGCGACGGTGCCGTCGGACACGAGCTCGGCGCCGCACGACGAGCAGATGTAGCCGGCGTTTTGGGCCAGCTCCTGCACGGCATCGTCGACAGCAGGCTTGGGCGTTGCGGCTGCCGCATCGGCTTTGGCATCTGCCTTGTCCTGGCGCTCGCGATAGAGGGCCTCGACTTCTTCGACTTCAAAACGAGAATCGCAGTAGTCGCAGACGAGCTTTTGCTCGGCACTGGCAAAGTGAAGGGGGCCGCCACACGCGGGGCATTGATAGTTGACGCTCTCGAAGGCCATGATCGGTCCTTTCGCTGCCGGAGGCTATGCGCCGATGGCGCCGCCGCAGTATTCGCAGCGCCCACTGGCATCGGGAATGGTGGTGGCTCCGCAGAAGGGGCAGGTCACCGCGGTCTTGGGGGCCTTGGCGGCCACGACGCTGTCGCGCGTCTCCTGGCGCAGCTGCACCAGCGCATCGCGGACTTCGGTTGCCTGGCGCTTGGCCTCGCGATATTCGATGGAGCCGCGCTGATCGATGGTGGAGTCGTTCACGCGCAGGTTGATCTCGGTAAAGTACGGCGTGTTGACGTGGATGGTCAGATTAAAGTCGTAATCCAGGTCGTAGCGCGGCGGGTTGTAGCTCTCGCGCTCGCCGTCCTCGGTCTCGCGATAGATCTCGGTGCGTTGCTCGTCGATATCCATATCGCAGCCGAGTACCTGCGAGAACTCGATGATGTCGGGATTGGCGTCGCGCCAGCGGCTCTGCGAGGTGATGATCAGCAGGCCCGCGTCCTCATCGAGCATAATATTGGTGCGCCCGGCAGAAAGCGTGCGCGTGGGGTTGAACGAAGACAGGCGCTCGGCGTTGGCTTCGCGGTAGGCGAGTTGCTCACGGATATCGTCCGCGGTGCTGGAGCGATAGCCGTGAAAGTAGGGGGAGAGCTTGCCGGCGCACTCTTTGCACAGGTAGCCTTCATTGATTTTGTCTTACCTAGAAGTCCCAGCTCGGTACCGCAAATCGCGCACTCTTTCTTCTCGAACATCTTGTCAAAGAAGCCCATGGCTGCCTCCCATCAACTGGTAGCGTGTGTCACTTTTGATGATGGGGGAGTGCGCGATCCTTCGCGATACCCAGACGGCTCAAGGAGTCTCCACAACTGGGACACATGGCCCATTTTTTGACTAGTCGTTGGGGACGTTCTCAAACGACTAGTCGCGGGGGGGGGTGTTCCTATAGTTTTGTAAACTGGCAAAATCTCTCCGCGCGACCGAGTCGCGGAAT
>MNQC01000015.1:0-5434 GCA_001915225.1 Collinsella sp. 60_9 | reverse complement strand
TTTTTAATTTCAAATTCCATTCCTCCGAGCTATTATGCCCGGCTAATTGCGGCAAAAGCAAATTCTAAAACTTCGCTTAACCTTTCCTCCTGTCCCGTAATGAACAGATACCCTACCAGTGCCTCAAGGCCTGTTGCCTGGCGGTAGTCGTTCATGTCGGCCTTGATCATCGCGGCGTTGCCCGGAGCGAGATTGAAGGTGGCCGAAAGCACGATGAAGCCGTCGTCGGCAATGCGGCTCTTGCGATAGCCCAGGTTGAGCTCATCGACATCGAACTCAATGATATTGCCGCTGCCGCGGGTGCCGTCGTCGAGCTGGCGAGCGGGTTTGTAGACGCGCACGGACTCCAGCACATCGGCCATGCAGGCGCCGTAGGCACCGGCGTTCATGTAGCAGGCGCCGCCGACCGATCCGGGGATGCCCGAGATGGGCTCCATGCCGGTGAGACAGGCCTCGGCTGCCGCGGCTGCGACATCGGAAAGCAGCGCGCCGGCTGCCGCCTTGACGTGCGTGCCGTCGACGGTGATGTTGGAGAGACCTTCGCCCAGCGCCACGACGACGCCGCGGATGCCCTTGTCGCCGACGAGTAGGTCGGAGCCGTTGCCCACGATGGTGAGGGGCAGATTGCAGCGATAGCAGGTATCGAGCGTGGCGACGAGGCCCTGCTCGGTATCGGGCGTGACAAAGACGTCGGCCGGGCCGCCGATCTTAAACGTGGTGTGCTCGCGCATGGGCTCGCTCATCAGCACGTTGTCCTCGCCGGCAACGCCAGCAAGCGCGCACAGCAGGTCCTCGTTAAAAAAGTCGTTCTCGTGCATACGAATATCCGCCTTTTGGTGGTCGTTGTCATCAATCGATTGCAATATACCCCACCCGGACGGATTTGGTGCGCTGGCGGCGATAAAACAGCCGTCTACCGGATTGGTAAAGTGTTTATCACCGAGGTAGAGGGGTAGTCGCTATACTTTCAAGAGATTGCGCGTAAACCCGGAAGGAGCGAGATGGCCAACAAAGTCACCCTCAAGCAGATCGCCCAGGAGGTGGGGCTTTCCCCCTCGTCGGTCTCGCTTGTGCTCAATAATCGGCCCTGTCGCATCTCGGAAGAAAACCGCAAGCTCATCAAAGAGGTCGCGGCGCGCAACCACTATGTTCCCAACCAGATCGCGCGCAGCCTGGTCATGCGCGAGTCGCGCACCCTGGGCCTTATCGTCCCTAACATCGAGAGCCGCTTTTTTGCCTCGCTCGCCGGTAGCCTGGAAAAGCGCTGCCGCGAGGACGGCTATGCGCTCTTCATTACCAGCTCGGGTGGAAGTGCCGACGACGATCTGGGCGCGAAGAAGTCAGCCATCTGCCTATCCCTGCCGTGATGGTCGACCGTGCCATTGAGGGGCTCGAGTGCGACAAGGTGATGTTCGACCACGAGATGGGTGGCTACATGGCCACTCGCTATCTGATCGAGCAGGGCCACCGTCGCATTGCCTGCTTGGTTAACGCGCGCCGTTCCAACGACTTGCCGGCTATGAGCGCGCGCTGCGCGAGGTTGGCCTGCCTATCGACGCACGTTTGGAGTTTGAGAGCGAGTACTACATTCCGAGTGCCTACGAGGCCTCGGAGGCGGTGCTCGCAACTGATGCCACCGCTGTGTTCGCAAGTTCGGATAACATCGCCCTCGGTCTGCTCAAGCGCTTGCACGAGATGGGGAAGAGCATCCCGGGCGATATCTCGGTGGTGAGCTATGACAACTCGGCGGCCGACGTTCTCTTTGAGCCGGCGCTGACCGCCATTGAGCAGGATCCTGGTGTCCTTGCGGAGCATGCTTTTGGCTGCATGTCCAAGCGTCTTGCCGGTAGGGGCGGCAGGCGTGCCGAAGAGGTCGTCCTGGAGCCGGCGCTTATCGTTAAGGGCAGCGTGCTCGAACTTACCGAATGTAGCTAAGCGTACTTGTTTGTTTGCATAGATTGCATGCGGAGTGTCCGCTATTTGCCGGCAGGCACCCCGGCCCTCGTCCGTTAACTCTTCCGCTGGGCGAGCCTTAGACGCCGCGCACCGATAGGGTAAGGCAGCGGCTTGAAATTGGTGCTATATTCAGCTTGAGTTGTTTAATGCTAGTACGGGAGGCTGATATGGGGCTGTTCAAGAAGAAAAACCCGCAGGATGCCTTTGATCCCGATGTGTTTACCATCACGGATACGATTTTGGACCCGCCGCGGTTTACATTTTTGCCGGCCATCTACCAGGATGCCACGCGCCGCAAGTGGGCCGTGCATCAGCGCGGCGGCGAGCCGAAGATTTTTGACTATGCGGACGTGTTGCAGTGCGAAGTGGCCGAGGCGGGCGATCCGGAGGCCGAAGAAGCGGTCTCTAAACAGGAATTTGCCCAGCGTATCCTGGCAAATCCTGCCAAGGCAGCAAAAATAAATGCTGCCAAGCGTAATATGTGTCTTGGTATGGGCGTTGTTGTGGCGGTTCAGACGGGAAAAGACGAGGTTTCCAAATTAGAGATTCCCGTTATGACCGACGAGGTCAAACGCGATTCAAGTCTATATAAGTCGTATCGGAATGTCGCCGAGAAGATCAAGGCCGAATTTGATGCCATGGGAGGGCTGACCTAATTTTGGCGGCATACGTGTCTGAATGAGGAGTCTGTGCAATGGCAGGCGAATCTTATGCAATTCCCCCCAAAGATCGTGCTGTCAGCTTGCCGGCGGCGATCGCCTGCCGGCCGAGCGCGTGCTGTGCGAAGAGATTGGCGTTTCGCGTACGGCGTTGCGTGCCGGTATCACGCGGCTTATCTCGTGTGGAACGCTCGAGAGCCGTCGCGGATCGGGCACGTATGTGTGTCCTCCCAAGCCGCTGAATATCTTCCAGGAAACGTATAACTTTTCCGATGCTGTGCGGACTGCCGGCCTGCACCCCTCTTCTCGTCTGGTTTCCACCGGGACCATCGAGGCGGATGAGGCGCTTGCCGACAAGCTTGGGGTGGCTGTAGGCGCTCCCTTGCTCCGCATGCAGCGCGTTCGACTTATTGAGGGCGAGCCGGCGTCAATCGAGACCGCTCACGTTAACCTGTCCCTGTGCCCATCGCTTCCCGAGCACGATTTTGAGTGTGAGAGCCTTTACGATGTCTTGCTCAAAGAAGGTGGCGTGCGTGTTGAGCATGGACGTGAGCATATCTCCATCTCGCGTTTGAACGTCGAAGAGGCCGAGCTGCTCCAGCAAGAAGAGGGAACGCCGGTGTTCTATGAGAGCACGATCGAATTTGATAAGGACATGCGTTTTGTGGAGCATTGCAAATCGGTGATTTTGCCCACAAAGTTCCGCTTTGCCGATAACGGTGAAAAGAACGGCATGAGGAGCGTGGCAGGTGAACAATGGCTGAAACAGTAGATGCCACCCCGGTTTATATGCGCATACGACGTCGCATTGAAGAGCGTATCGAACGCGATATATATCCCACGGGTTCCATGATTCCGTCCGAAAAAGACCTCGCCGAGGAATTTGGTACGACACGCTTGACCATCCGGAGTGCTGTCGATGAGTTGGTTCGGCGCGGGCAGATTCGTCGCGTCCGCGGAAAGGGAGCGTTTGTGGCACAGAAAGTGCCCGTTGCCTACGAGCGAACAGGAGGCTTTCGCGAGTCGGTTCGTGCTTCGGGCGGCGAGCCGTCCGTCCGCATCCTCGCGCGTTCCAAGCGTTATGCGGGCCCTTATTATGCCAACCTGTTTGGCATTGCCGAGGACGATTTGCTGTATTCGATTCGGCGTTTGAACTTCGTCAACGGTGATCCCGTATCGATTGAGATGGCGTTCATCCCGTGCCTGCTGTTTCCCACAATCGAAGATATTGACGTGTCGGTCTTCAGTTTGTACGAGACCTATGAGATGTTGGGCCGAAAGCCGGTCATGGCACAGGAGAAGCTCGATATCGAGGCACTGGGCGCGCGAGATGCCGGCCTGCTTGGACTGGAGCAGGGCGATCTTGCCTTGACGCTTGAGTGCGTGAGCTTCGATGCGAGCGGCCAGGCGATCGAGTACGTCAAGTCGTTTAACCGCGGTGATGCGGGTGGATATACCTATACGTACTAGCTGGTTTTTTGCATAACGGGCTGAAAAGTTGACGGAATTTTGATTCGTTGAGCAGACTGTATATACAACCTTACATGGCTCAAAATCGACCGTTCGCCGAAGGGGATAAATTAATCGACAAAGAGGTATCAAAAAGCCGTAACCTGTAACTGTGATTGGTATCAAATACTAATGATTTCTAACGAGGTGAGACGATGAAGATGCTCGATTACGTTCAGCTTGCCCATGTGCGTATGGGGGAGAACCTCGAGCGTTCGTCTGAGCTGGTAGCGCAGCTCGTTGATATTTTCCAGTCCGGTTCTTTTGACGCACTGCGCATCGTTGCTTCGGGTTCGTCGCGCCATGCTGCGGATTGCACCCGCGATTTCCTGCAAGATACGCTGCAGATGCAGGTGTCCGTTGTGACGCCCGAGGCCTTCGTCGATTTTGAACACACCTATCCACAGCATGCGCTCAACATTGCCGTTTCGCAGAGTGGCTATTCGACCAATACGATCGCGGCTCTTGATTACATGCGCGCACACGATATGGCTGCAGTTGCGCTCACGGCAAACGTCGAGGCACCCATCAAGGAACACGCCGACATCGTTCTTGACTACGGTGTGGGTGTCGAGTCGGTGGACTTTGTGACTCTGGGCGTCGAGGTTCTCGTTGAGTACCTGGTGCTCTTTGGTATTTACGGCGGTCAGGCGCGCGGAACGATTGACGCCAAGGGCGTTGCTCAGCGTCTTGATGGCCTGCGCGAGGCTATCCAGGCTAATGCCGTGATGTGCAAGACCGCCGAGGCATATGTCCAAGACCACATGCTCGAGCTTTCTGAGCACACGCCCGCTATGGTCGTCGGCAACGGCCCCAACTACGGTGTTGCCGAGGAGGCGGCGCTCATCAAGCTGAGCGAGACCATCAAGATTCCTGCCATGCATCACGAAGGCGAGGAGTTCGTCCACGGTCCCGAGATGCAGATTGTTCCGGGCTACCTGGTGTTTATTGTCGACGATTCGCAGGGGTCGGAGCGTCTTGCGAATATCGCCGATGCGCTATCGAACGTTACGGCAAAAACGGTGCTGCTCACGGCCCATCCCAAGGGTAGGGCTCACGAGGTTGTGGTGCCTCAGGTGGCTCCGCTGCTCAGCGCAATTCCCAATCTCGTGTTCTTCCAGACGATTGCGGCAATAATCGCCGAGCGTCTGAAGTCATGGGACGTTCACCCGTATCTCGATGCTGTCTCCAAGCAAATGGAGGTCAAGGCGGAGGGCTACGACGCCGTGTTCCTGATGGGCGTCGGCGGCACCTGGGACGAGCTCATGCAGCTCGAGTACCTCATGAACAAGTTCGGCGACCGCGACCTC
>MNQC01000014.1:1631-4035 GCA_001915225.1 Collinsella sp. 60_9 | reverse complement strand
CGGGAGGTTATCACAAAGGCTTATCACGACTATCCCAACGATTACCGGATAATGAACTACTATATGTGGGAAATCGGCGGAGGTTCGGCTGATAACAGCCCCGAGGTGCTCATATCTCATAAGGATGAATTTTTTGCAATCTGTGATAAAATCCTTGAGGGCTGTACCGAAGAAAGGCTTCGCCTGGATGCCTGGAATATGCGCGCAAAGATATTTCACGCGCAGGGCGACACCGACAAAGCTCTGGAAATCTACAAAACCAAATTCGCCAGCTGGTACGCCACCTGCGGTCAGAAAACCGAGCAGCTGTTTGCCAAAGATACCGAGGAATACTATTTCAATGTTCAAAAAAATATGTATGAGCTCGCCGATTTTGCCGCGGATAAGCTCGGCAAAGTCGGGATTCTTCTTCTGCGGCATGATGGACGAGCCGGTGGAGTACGAGTCGGAAAGCGTGATAAAGCCAAATTCGGAGCTCGACCACAGCACAATCTCCTCGGAAAGACGCGACAGATGCATGGCCATGACGGAGCCGGCGTAATGCAGATCGAGCAGGAAATCGCGGTCGGAAACCGCATCGAGCGAGTTGGGAATCATACCCGCAAAGCCAAGTTCGGCAGCCGTCATCTGACGATCGAGCGGATAGCTCGTACCGGCAAGCGCGGCAGCACCCAGCGGGCAGTTGTCGGCGGCATCAAAGGCGACCTTCAGGCGTGTAAAGTCGCGCGCGAACATCCAGGAATACGCCAGCAGATGATGCGACAGCAGCACGGGCTGAGCATGCTGCATGTGCGTGTAGCCCGGCAGAATCACCTTGTCGTACTTCTTGGCCGCATCAACCAGCACATGACGCAGCCCAAGATTGGCCTCCATGAGCTCTTTGGCTAGCGCCTTGACGCCCAGGCGCGTATCGGTCGCCACCTGGTCGTTGCGCGAACGCCCGGTATGCAAGCGCTTACCGGCCTCGCCGATGCGGCGCGTCAGCTCGCTCTCGATGGACATATGAATGTCCTCGTCGTTGATATCGAAGGTGAAGTTGCCGGCATCGATATCCTGCTCGATTCCGGTCAGGCCCTTGGCAATCGCCTGCTCGTCCTCGGCACTGATGATGCCCTGGGCCGCCAGCATCTTGGCATGTGCCTTAGAACCGGCGATATCCTGCTTATAGAGATGCTTGTCGACCGGCAGCGACGCACCAAACTCCTGCGTGACCTCGGCCACGCCCGCCTCAAAACGACCGCCCCAAAGAGCCATGGAACCGTCCCCTTTCATCAAATACCAAAACAAGCGCCCAAAGCAATGCGCCATGTCGCTAAAGCGATTTTTCAACCGCTAGTTTTACACATTCCCCACCGTGTGCGGAGCCATGTAGCTAATTTGCAAAGAAGTGACGCGCCATGCACTTGGCGCCCAACGTCTCCCTCCGGATGTTGCCCTGCGAACCATCGATCCAGGCCTTCAGGCTCATAGGGACGTCCTCGACCCTTGCAGCGTCGAACTCGGGCGCGAGGGCAAGTAAAGCATGCGCGATAGCATTGAACATAATGGATACTCCTCATATATATAGGCGCAGAGCCGCCAAATTGATAGAAGGAGCCCCGCCGGACAACCCCGGCGGGGCTCGGACTCAGCCGCAGACGCGGCATCATATATGCGGGCGGAACGTAGGGGCCACCGATGTTAAGAAGTGTCAGCAAGCATAACGAAAGGTAGGGACCCCGTGCGCCCGTTATGTATCACGCGGATGGGCCGCGCGGATACCAAGGGAAGGAGGCGCTAGGCCTGGGCGGCAGCAGAGCTGGGGCCCTGGACCTTTGCCCACGTCTTGAGCGACAGCGTATCGATCTCGATAAAGCCGGCGCTGGCCTTCTCGTCAAACGTGGTGTCGCGGTCGTAGGTAGCCAGACCGTAGTCGTAGAGGCTGAAGGGGCTCTTGCGGCCGACGACATGGCAGTTGCCCTTAAAGAACTTCAGACGGACAGTGCCGGTCACGAACTTCTGGGTGTCAGCCATAAAGGCGTCGAGCGCGTTTTTGAGCGGGCTGTACCACTGGCCGTTGTACACGGCGGTGGCCCAATCCTGCTCGAGCTTAATCTTGGTCTTGAGCAGGTCGCCCTCGACGCAGATGTCCTCGAGCGCCTTGTGGGCGGTGATGAGCGTCAGGGCGCCGGGAACCTCGTAGCACTCGCGGCTCTTAAGGCCCACCAGGCGATCCTCGACCAGATCGAGACGGCCAAAGCCATTGTCGCCGGAGATCTTGTTGAGGGCGATGACGATCTCGGAGAGCTTCATCTTCTTGCCGTCGACGGCGACGGGCTTGCCGGCCTCAAACTCAATCTCGGTGTAGGTCGGGGTGTCCGGCGTGTCCTCGGGGTTCTTGGTCATAACCCAAGCGTCGTCGAGC
>MNQC01000014.1:0-1623 GCA_001915225.1 Collinsella sp. 60_9 | reverse complement strand
GGCTCGTTCCAGGGATCCTCCAGGTGACCGCACTCAATGGCACGACCCCACAGGTTGTCGTCGATGGAGTAGGGGTTGTCGTTGGCACCCTCGGGAACCGGCACGTTGTGGGCGTGGGCATAGGCGACCTCGTCGGGACGGCACTTCAGGTCCCACTCGCGAACCGGGGCGATAACCTTGAGCTCGGGGTCGAGGGCCTTGACGGCAGCCTCAAAACGGACCTGGTCGTTACCCTTGCCGGTGCAGCCGTGGGCGACGTAGGTCGCGCCAAACTCGTGGGCGACCTCAACAAGCTTCTTGGCAAGCAGCGGGCGAGACAGGGCGGAGAGCAGCGGGTACTTGTTCTCGTACATGGAGTTTGCGGCGATGGCCTTTGTCAGGAACTCATCGGAGAACTCGTCGCGCAGGTCGAGCACCTGGCAATCGAGAACGCCCAGGTCGAGCGCCTTCTGCTTCTTGGCATCCAGGCCGGTCTCCTCCTGGCCCACGTTGCCGCAGACGCAAACGACATCGAGATTCTTCTCGTCCTGGAGCCACTTGACACATACGGATGTATCAAGACCACCGGAATATGCGAGAACGACTTTTTCCTTGCTCATGGCTGTTTCCTTTCGCCCTTGGTAGCTAGTTAGAACATCGGTCAGTTGCAAGTCATTTCAAGGTCATATACCGTGCAATATCAGGTTAAATAGCAAAAATCAGCACATACATGCCCTAGAAACACGCAGCAATGTCGTGCTAAAACCCAACGACCTCAAAATGACTCTGTTGAGGCAATTCGCCCCATGCGGACAGAGACGATTGTTATCGTCGTCGGGAAATTGCGCGCTGGCGTCGGAGGGCATTGTCTGCAGTGGTGATGATCTGTACGAACTGCATCTGCCTCTCCTTTCACGTATCGCCGGGCGCAATTCAAATATCGCAAACGGTACCTTTTCCTCGGTAAGTGGCTCTTTTGCCGTCTCCGTTTTCGATGTTCGCTATATTACGATAAAGTGCTCGCTGCACAATCGACAAATTCAAATTTCTGAAAAGTTTTTTCATTACTTTGTGAAGCGTGGTGCAAATACGCACCATTCCTGCGAAAATACGCTCGACTACTAGTTGATGGTTATAACGTCTGAAACAATCTCGAAACGAAAGGCGCATTTTTATGCAAACTTACGAATCGGACGCCAACATCGGCAACATTAAGATTCTCGCCGTCGATATGGACAAGACGCTGCTGACCGACGAGCGTGTGCTGCCCCAGGGTCTTGATGAGCGCCTGGACAAGCTCGCCGACGCCGGCATCGTATTCTGCCCCGCCAGCGGACGTCCCGCCCCCAAGCTCGAGGAGATGTTCGAGGGCATCAAGAACCGCCTCGCCTTTTGTCCCGACAACGGAGCTTGCGTGATCTATCGCGGCAGCTATATCTATAAGAGCACTATTGACGTGGAGCTGTATCAGCAGGTCTTGAACCGTGCCTCGGAGGATCCTCGCGCTGTCCCCGTCCTGTGCTGCTTCGACGAGTTCTACGTGCTTGCCCGCGACC
This sequence comes from Collinsella sp. 60_9, assembly GCA_001915225.1. Lineage (GTDB taxonomy): Bacteria > Actinomycetota > Coriobacteriia > Coriobacteriales > Coriobacteriaceae > Collinsella. The sequence continues at coordinate 88 of MNQC01000014.1, read as the reverse complement.
ATCAATACCACGACGAGATCAGCGTCTACTACAACACAATCAACTATGTCGACAGCTTTGAGAGCATTGATATCGAGTCCAACAAGAT
>MNQC01000013.1:805-4567 GCA_001915225.1 Collinsella sp. 60_9 | reverse complement strand
CGCGAACCTGGGTGAGGTAGTACACACCGATGATCATGTCCTGCGAAGGGATGTTGACCGGCTTGCCGGATGCCGGCGAGCGCAGGTTGTTCGCAGAGAGCATGAGCACGCGGGCCTCGGCCTGAGCCTGGCTGGACAGCGGCACGTGGACAGACATCTGGTCGCCGTCGAAGTCGGTGTTGAAGGGCGAGCAGACCAGCGGATGCAGGTGGATAGCCTTGCCCTCGACCAGCACCGGCTCAAAGGCCTGGATGGACAGACGGTGCAGGGTCGGTGCACGGTTGAGCAGCACGACGCGGCCGTCGATGACCTCTTCGAGGATATCCCACACAAAGGTGGCACCGCGGTCGATAGCGCGCTTGGCGCCCTTGATGTTCTCGACCTTGCCAAGCTCGACCAGGCGCTTCATGACGAAGGGCTTGAAGAGCTCCAGCGCCATGGTCTTGGGCAGACCGCACTGGTGCAGCAGCAGCTTGGGGTCGGTAACGATAACCGAACGGCCGGAGTAGTCGACACGCTTACCCAGCAGGTTCTGACGGAAACGACCCTGCTTGCCCTTGAGGGCCTCGGCGAGCGACTTGAGCGGGCGACCGCCACGGCCAGAGACCGGGCGACCACGACGGCCGTTGTCGAACAGGGCGTCCACGGACTCCTGGAGCATGCGCTTCTCGTTGTTCACGATGATCGCAGGGGCGTCCAGGTCGAGCAGGCGCTTGAGTCGGTTGTTACGGTTGATCACGCGACGGTACAGGTCGTTGAGGTCGGATGCGGCGAAGCGGCCGCCGTCGAGCTGGACCATCGGGCGCAGATCAGGCGGAATGACCGGGATGACATCCAGGATCATGTTCGCGGGGCTGTTGCCGCCCTTCAGAAAGGCGTCAACGACCTCGAGGCGCTTGACGGCCTTCTCGCGCTTCTGCTTCTGGGAGTCCTCGTCGGCGATGATGGCCTTGAGCTTCTCGGCCTCGGAAGGAAGGTCGATGGCAGCGAGCAGGTCGCGGACGGCCTCAGCACCCATGCCACCCTTGAAGTACATGGAGTAGTAGCGGGTCATCTCGCGGAACAGCGGCTCATCGGAAATGAGGTCGCGCTCGCTGAGCTTCATGAAGGCGTTGAAGGCGTCCGTGCGGAGCTGCTTCTCGTCCTTGCACTCTTCCTCGATGTCGACGATGCCAGAGGCGATCTCCTCGGGGGTCAGCGGCTCCTCGTCGGAGAACTCGTCAAAGTTCTCGGGGTTGCCCTGCTCCTTGAGGGACTCGATCTGGCGGGCGCACTCGGCATCGATCTCTTCCAGATCGGCGGCGAGCTCCTCGCGCAGGTCGTCAGCGTGATGATGTAGCTGGCAAAGTACAGAACCTTCTCGAGGTCCTTGGACTTGATGTCGAGCATACGGCTCATCGGGAAGCTCGTGGGGCTCTTGAAGTACCAGATGTGGGACACGGGAGCGGCGAGCTCGATGTGGCCCATGCGGTCGCGACGCACCTTGGCCGAGGTGACCTCGACGCCGCAGCGCTCGCAGACGATGCCCTTAAAGCGGATGCCCTTGTACTTGCCGCAGGAGCACTCCCAGTCCTTGGCGGGACCGAAGATCTTCTCGCAGAACAGGCCGTCCTTCTCGGGCTTGAGGGTACGGTAATTGATGGTCTCCGGCTTCTTGACCTCACCGTGCGACCAGGAACGGATCTGGTCGGCGGAGGCAAGGGAGATCTTTACCGAGTCAAAATCAGTAGCTTCGAAATCTGCCACAGTCAACTACTCCTTATCAGTGGTCGTGGCGGCGACAGCCTCGGGCGCCTCGGCGGTCTCGGCATCCTCGGCCTCGACGTCGGCGTCAACGCCGGCGAGCGCAGCCAGGTCGTCGAGAGCAGAGGTCTCCTCGGCGGTCACAGGGGCGGAGGCGTCCTCGTCGGCATCGTGCATGGGCTCGATGTCCAGTGCGAGGGAGCGAATCTCCTTGACGAGAACCTTGAAGGACTCGGGGATACCCGGAACCGGGACGTTCTCGCCCTTGACGATGGACTCGTAGGTCTTGACGCGGCCCACGGTATCGTCGGACTTGACGGTCAGGATCTCCTGCAGGACGTTGGAAGCACCGTATGCGTACAGTGCCCAAACTTCCATCTCGCCGAAACGCTGGCCGCCGAACTGGGCCTTGCCGCCCAGAGGCTGCTGGGTAACCAAGCTGTAAGGGCCGGTCGAACGGGCGTGGATCTTGTCGTCGACCATGTGGCCGAGCTTGAGGATGTAGGACGTACCCACGGTAATGGGCTCGCGGAACTCCTCGCCGGTGCGGCCGTCGAACAGGCGGGTCTTGCCGCGCTCGTCAAGCTGGGTGACAAACTCGGGGCGCATGTGATCGCCAAAGGCAGCGGTGGCCTTGTTGAGCATGTTCTTGTTGGCACGACGGATGACCTCGGCGATCTCGTCCTCCTTGGCGCCGTCGAAGACGGGCGTCGCGGTGAAGAACGGACCGGGGACGTACTTGTCGGAGTCGGCCTGCTCGGTATCCCAACCGCAGGCAGCAGCCCAGCCAAGGTGGCACTCGAGCAGCTGGCCGACGTTCATACGCGAAGGAACGCCCAGCGGGTTGAGGATAACGTCGATCGGGGTACCGTCAGCCATGTAGGGCATGTCCTCGACCGGCAGAACGTTACAGATAACACCCTTGTTGCCGTGGCGGCCGGCGATCTTATCGCCCTGCTGGATCTTACGACGCTGGGCGACGTAGACGCGCACCTGCTCGTTGACGCCGGGGGCCAGATCGTCGCCGTTCTCGCGGCTAAAGCGGACAACGTCGATGACGCGGCCGTAAGCGCCGTGAGGCATCTTAAGGGAGGTGTCGCGGACGTCGTGGGCCTTTGCACCGAAGATGGCGCGCAGCAGGCGCTCCTCGGCGGTCAGAGCACTCTCGCCCTTAGGCGTGACCTTGCCGACCAGGATGTCGCCAGGGCCGACCTCGGCGCCGATGCGGATGATGCCGTCCTCGTCGAGGTTGGCAAGCATGTCCTCGGAGAGGTTCGGGATCTCGCGGGTGATCTCCTCGGGGCCGAGCTTGGTGTCGCGGGCATCGATCTCGTGACGGGTGATGTTGATGGTCGTCAGCAGGTCCTCGGCCACCAGGCGCTCGGACACGACGATACCGTCCTCGTAGTTGAAGCCTTCCCACGGCATGTATGCCACGGTGAGGTTCTGACCCAGTGCAAGCTCGCCATGGTCGGTCGAAGGACCGTCAGCCAGGGGCTCGCCCTGCTCAACAGTGTCACCGACGCGCACGAGCGGACGGTGGTTGATGCAGGTGGACTGGTTGGAGCGCTGGTACTTGGCCAGGTGATACTCGTCCATGCCGCCGGCATGCTTGACGATGATCTTGGCGGCGTCGGCAAAGATGACCTCGCCGGCGTTCTTGGCCAGGGTGACCTCGCCAGAGTCCAGAGCGGCGCGACGCTCCATGCCGGTACCGACATAGGGAGCGGCGGGGTGAACCAGCGGCACGGCCTGACGCTGCATGTTAGCGCCCATCAGCGTACGCTTGGCGTCGTCGTGCTCGAGGAACGGGATCAGCGTGGCTGCGACGGAGAGCATCTGACGCGGCGAGACGTCCATGTAGTCGACGTCCTCGACAGGCACGTCGGCGGGAGCGCCGAAGGAGCCGTCGAAGTCGCGGGTACGGGCGATCACGGTGTGCGGACGGACGATCTTGCCCTCGGCATCGGTCGTGATGAACTCGTTGGTCTTGGGATCGAGCGGCGTGTTGGCCGGCGC
>MNQC01000013.1:0-681 GCA_001915225.1 Collinsella sp. 60_9 | reverse complement strand
GAATTGTGAACGTCGCGGACGGCCGTCGGCACGTTGGTGCGGCGGCTGGAGCCCGACTTGTGGCCGGCAAGACCACCAGGGCCGAGTGCGGACAGACGGCGCTTGTGGGTCAGACCGGTCAGGGGGTTCGCCTGGTCCATGAACTGCGAGAGCTGCGAGGAACCGAAGAACTCCTTGATGGAGGCCACGATCGGGCGGATGTTGATGAGCGACTGCGGGGTGATCTCGTCGATGTCCTGGGAGCTCATGCGCTCACGGACGACGCGCTCCATACGGCTCATGCCGATACGGAACTGGTTGGCGACGAGCTCGCCGACGGTACGGATGCGGCGGTTGCCAAAGTGGTCGATGTCGTCGACCTTGAAGCCCTGCTCGCCGGCAGCGAGGGACAGGAGGTAGCGCAGCGTCGCGACGATATCCTCGTCGGTGAGCACCGTGACCTCTTCCTCGGTGGTGAGGTTGAGCTTCTTGTTGACCTTGTAACGACCGACGCGGGCCAGGTCGTAGCGCTGCGGGTTAAAGAGCAGACCCTCGAGCAGGCTGCGGGAAGCGTCCACGGTGGGAGGCTCGCCCGGGCGCAGACGACGGTAGATCTCGATGAGGGCGTCCTCGCGAGTGAGGGCGGTGTCGCGCTCCAGGGTGCGCTTGATCACATCGGAGTTGCCGAGTAGCTCGATAATG
>MNQC01000012.1:0-3360 GCA_001915225.1 Collinsella sp. 60_9 | reverse complement strand
GTATCAAAGCCGGGGCAGCCGTAGGCACCCATAAAGATGGCCCGCCTCATGCGGCAGATACCATCGATATCCTTGCCGTACCACTTGTTTTTGCCACCGTAGGTCATAAGGCCAAACACCTTGTCCTGCGGCTGCAGCACGTTCGTGAGCACGCGTGCCATGTCCTTGTCGATCTCGGAGTAATAGATGCCCGTGGCGACACCGATCAGATGATATTCGTGCAGGTGTAAACGAAATCTGCGCTAAATTTCCACTTTATGAATAATTTAAAACAGCAGTATATCTGACTGCTAAAGGCATAGCTTAATTATGAGCTATGCCTTTTTGCATATGGGGATACCGGACGCATCGATGAACGCGCGGGTTTGCCCTTTGGTTAGGGCCGAGACGGGTACTTGCGAGCAAAAAGCAGTTGTTCGAAAGGATGGGCAATGGAATACGCTCTCTCCAACGATTCGATTTCTATTAAGGTGTCCACGGCTGGTGGTTCGTTTACCTCGATCGAGGCCGGAGGTCGCGAGTATCTGTGGCAGGGCGATCCCGCCGTGTGGTCCGGCCAGGCACCGATTGAGCCAGAGCGAGAACGAGCTGGCGATGTGCCTGGCTTCGGAGGATAACGCCGCGCTGCTGAGCGATTATCCGTATCCGTTTAAGCTTGTCGCCCGCTATACGCTCGAGGACGCCGCCGTGCGCGTTTCCTACGAGGTCACCAACGAGGGCACCGAGGACATGCCGTTCTTTATTGGCGGTCATCCCGGCTTTAGGTGCCCGCTCGATGAGGGCGAGGCCTATACGGACTACGAGTTGCGCTTTGAGAAAGACGAGGCTGCGGAGCTCTGCACCGCCGTTCCCTCGACTGGATTGATTGACGTGGCAAACCGCTCCAAGAACCCCATGGTGGGAAAGACGCTGCCCCTGTCGCACGAGCTCTTCGATTTTGCGGAGACCATCTTTGACGTGCTCGAGAGCCGTCAGGTCACGCTTTCCAAAAAGGGCGAGGACAAGGGCGTCCGCCTGAGCTTTGAGGGCTTCCCATATCTCATTGTGTGGAGCAAACCCGAGGGCGATTTTGTGGCGGTTGAGCCTTGGGGCGGTCTTTCGACCTGCTCCGATGAGGACGACGTGCTTGAGCATAAGCGCGGCTGCCTTGTCGCCAAGCCCAAGGAGACCGTCGTTCGCTCGTTCACGAATGAGATTCTGTAATTCCGTTTTGTCGACTCGTATCGCGAGGCACAAGGAGCCTGCGAGATAAGGAGCTAAAAATGATCCTCACCGTTACGATGAACCCGTCTGTCGATACGCGCTATCAGCTCGATGAGCTCATTATCGACGACGTTAACCGTGTGACGCCCGAAAAGACCGCTGGCGGCAAGGGCCTCAACGTGGCCCGTGTGCTGGGTCAGCTGGGCGACGACGTTGTGGCAACCGGTCTGCTCGGCGGCCACATGGGCGCCTACATGGCTGAGCTCATGGACGCCAACGGTATTAACAACGACTTTGTGCCCATCAAGGGCGAGACTCGCATTTGCCTCAACATCCTCCACGCCGGCAACCAGACCGAGCTGCTCGAGAGTGGCCCGACAATTGCCCCCGAGGAACTCGATGCCTTTACCGCCAAGTTTACTGAGCTTGCAGGTAAGGCCGACGTTGTCACCATTTCGGGTTCTCTGCCCCGCGGTGTCGAGGCAGACTACTATGCCAAGATCACGGGCATTGCCGAGAACGCCGGCGCCAAGGTGCTGCTCGATACCTCGGGTGCTTCGCTCGAGGCCGCCCTTAAGTCCGAAATTAAGCCCGAGCTGGTCAAGCCTAACCTGACCGAGATCAACGGCCTTCTGGGCACGAGCTTTACCACCGACGATGTGGACGAGCTCCGCGCCGCGCTCGCCTCTGATGCCCGCTTCTCCGATATCCCCTGGGTCGTCGTGTCCATGGGCGCTGCCGGCTCCGTTGGCTTCCACAATGGTCGTGCGTTCCGCGCAAAGACGCCCGATATCCCTGCCGTTAACGCAACAGGCTCTGGTGACTCCACTATCGCAGGCTTCGCGCATGCCATCGCTGCTGGCGCAGACGACGAGACGGTGCTGCGTACCGCCAACACCTGCGGCAAGCTCAATGCCATGGATCCCATGACTGGCCATCTGGTCATGGACCGTTGGGACGAGGTCTACAACGGCGTTGTCGTGACCGAGCTGTAAGGGCTTGGGCGTCGGCCCCGGCATCGATTGTTTGCTTGTGGTTAGAGCCGACGACAAGTGCGGTAGCATTATGCCGAGGCGCGACGCCGATGCTGTCGTGTTCAATCCCGACCTTACCCTGGTCGAGACGTATGTGGGCGGCAACAGCGGCGGTAACGCTTTTATCGCGTAGCCGCCAAAGAAACGATCCGAGAGGGGATTTAGATGATTTACGGTGCATTGGGCGATATCGAGGAGTACCGCGGAATGCTCAAGGGCCTCGACGTGCTGATCGATTGGCTCGAGGAGAACGATCCGGCGCAGCTCGAGGTCGGCAGCCATCCGATTCTGGGCGACAAGGTCTTTGCGAACGTCATGGCTCCCACGACGCGTCCCGAGGCCGAGGCTCACTATGAGACGCATCAGCGCTATCACGACCTGCAAATCGACATTGAGGGTCGCGAGGCCTTTAAGGTTGCCACGGGCAGCCTGACGCTGGTTCAGGAGTTTGACGAGAAGGACGACTACGATCTGGTCGATTCCGACGCCTCGATTGCCGGCGATCTTGCTGACGATAAGTTTGCGCTGTTTGTTGCCGGCGAGCCCCACATGCCCACGCTCGAGTTCCCGGGCGATGGCGCACAGCCGGTCAAGAAGATCTGCTTTAAGCTGCTTGCAGACGCTTACTGGGAGGAATAACGCGCTGCTCGTGAGCTAGCGTGGTTCCCCTTGGGGAGCGCGCTTAGGCCCCGCTGATCGCGGTTCCTTTGGGGATTGCGGCTGGCGGGGCTTGTTGTTGAGTAGGGGAGTTGCCGGCGGCGTTTCCGGCGGCGTTGTGCTTGGATTGGCGGAAGCGCGCCCGAAATCAGCAACAAAAAAGCCGCCCGAAGGCGGCTATCTTGTGCAATGGAGCCAGCGACCGGGCTCGAACCGGTGACCCCCGCTTTACGAGAGCGGTGCTCTACCAACTGAGCTACGCTGGCGGCCATGTGATGACACAACTGAGGCGTCAACGGCTGTCTATGATACGGGACATCGCACATCCGCGCAAGGGTTCTGACGGCTTTTCTCACTTTAAATGCACTCCTTGATTATCGACTTTATCCGAACACCTCCCACATTCATCCGCACATGTGCGGATGAATGTGGGAACCCGATACCCTGAGGGCCGGATCGGCCGGCC
>MNQC01000011.1:0-2454 GCA_001915225.1 Collinsella sp. 60_9 | reverse complement strand
GAGTGAATCAGCTCGGCTGAGCCCAGCACCGCATTGATCTTATTGGTCTGCAGGTTGCCGATCATATCGAAGCGCACCTCGGGCAGCTCCGGATGCTCCGCCAGACCCGTGAGCTTGCGAACCAGCTCCTGCGGGCGATTCTCGGCAAAATGGCGATATCCCGCCTGGATGGCGGCAACGGTCTCATCGACACCAACGGTCTTGGACACGGCAATGAGGCGCGCGGCGTCGTGGGGACGGCCTGCGCGATCGAGCGCCGCATAAAAACGTTCCAGAATCTGCTCGCGGCGAGCGCGCATCAAGTCCAAATAGTTATCCATTGCCAATCGCCTCCGCTGACAGCCAAACAAGTAGTCCCATGCTATCGCAAGAGCGCGGCCCCGCATGTGCAAGGCCGCGCTCACTTAGGTATTTACAATCTTTCGACGAACGGAATTACTTACTCCTCGTCGTCCTCGCCATCGTCCTCGTCCTCAAGATGATCGAGCAGGTAGCGAAGACCCTCGCTGACCTCGTTAGTGGGCACCTTGGCAACGTAGCGAGCGTCGACGGCGGGCCTCATGATAACACCCTCGCCCGAAGGCACGCGCATGCTCTCGAGCTCATCCTCATCAGTGCAGGCGATATCACCGGCAGTCATACGCTGTCCGGTCAACAGGAAGGTCAGACGGCAGGCGGCATCGATGGAAATCGAGGCGATGCGATCGAGATAGCGCGATACCATGATGGCGCGGCGCAGGTCGTCATAGTTGCTGTCGTCGTCCATAAAATCGCCCGTGTCCATGCGGTTAAAGGTGCGGAAGAACTTCTCGTAGGCGGCGTGCACTGGCTCGTCCTCGACGGCCAAGTTGCAGATGATGGACATGTCGTTGGTGACGAGCGCAGAAAGCGAAGAGCCCAGCACCTGGTAGACGGCCTCAGCCTCGGCCTCGACCGTGCCGACAAGCTCCTTGGGCAGCGAGATGTCGGCCTTGATCATATGACGCGTGGCGCGGCAAATCTGGCGAACCTTATCGGTCATGCGCTGCAGGTTAAAGTCGACGTAGATGATCGTCTGCAGCAAGCGGAAGTCGGAGGCGACCGGTGACTGCGTGGCAATCAGGTTGTAGCAGACGGCCTCCAGGTTGGCGCAGCGTGCGTCAATCGAAAGCGTGCGCTTCTTGGTCTTGGTGGCGAGCTTGCGGTCGTCGGTCACATAGGCCTTCACGGCATCGTGGAGGGCCAGATCGACGGCCTCGTAGATGCTCAGCATCTCGTGACGGGCCTCGACGAGCTGACGGGAAAACAGTTTGCGCATGGTTCACTCCAATCAGTTGGGTGCGGTCATGCCGCCCGCACAGTGAATACGCACCGGACCAGGTCCGATCGGCTTGGGACTAGTCGCACCGATCAGCCAAAGCGGCCGGTGATATAGTCTTCCGTCCGCGAGTCCACCGGGCTGGTGAAGATCGCGTCGGTTTGACCATACTCGATGAGCGTGGCGGGCTCGCCGGCAACTTCCTGCAAGAAGAATGCGGTGTAGTCGCTAATACGAGCTGCCTGCTGCATTGAATGCGTGACGATGATGATCGTCATCTCGGGCGCCAGCTCGGCCATCAGATCCTCGACCTTAGAGACGGACGTGGGGTCGATGGCGGAGCAGGGCTCGTCCATCAGAAGGACATCGGGTTGCACCGCAAGCACGCGCGCGATGCACAGACGCTGCTGCTGACCGCCCGAGAGCGCCAAACCATCCTTGTTGAGCTGATTGGATACCTCTTTCCAGAGGTTGGCGCGCTTGAGCGATTCTTCCACGATGTCATCGAGGTCGCTTTTGCTAGTCACGCCCTGCAGACGAGGGCCAAAAGCAACATTCTCGTAGATGGATTTAGGGAACGGGTTGGGCTGTTGAAAGATCATGCCCACGCGACGGCGAAGGTCGACCGGGTCGACACCCTCGGCATAGATATCATTGCCGTCGAGCGTCATGGTACCCTCGACGCGCGTGCCCTCGATCAGGTCGTTCATGCGGTTGATGCAGCGCAAAAACGTCGACTTGCCACAGCCCGAGGGGCCGATGAACGAGGTGATGGCATTTTTGGCGATATTGAGGTCGAGCCCCGTCAACGCATGAAAGTCACCGTACCAAAAGTTGAAATCCTTGGCCGTGATGGCCGCTTGCTCCAGCGTGGGAGCGGACTGATAAACGGACATGGGACTCCTTAACTAGCGGCGCTTGCGCGACAGGAAGCGCGCAAACAGGTTGAAGGCCAAAATGATCACCATCAGCAGGAGCGCGGTGCCGTAAGCTGCGTTCATGTTGATGCCGTCGTTGGCGAGCAGGTACAGGTGAACCGTCATGGGGCGGCCGGAATCGAGCGGCGAGATCGGCAGGTTGATGGCCTGGCCCATGGTGTAGAGCACCACCGCGGTCTCGCCGATGGCGCGACCGATGGCAAGCACGATGCCGGTGGC
>MNQC01000010.1:0-3306 GCA_001915225.1 Collinsella sp. 60_9 | reverse complement strand
TCAGCTGGTCGGCGATGACTCCCGCCATGCCACGACGTATAACCCGCCTTCGCGCTCGCAGGACAGTGTTGCGAGCGGTTATCGTCCTGGTGCCTATGACACGCCGTCGAGCTACGCCGAGAATACCCGCGCCCGTGCCGCCGCTGCGCCCGCGCCTGCACCGAGCGATGCCTCGGCCTATGCGAGCAATATCATCAACGCCACGCCGCAGCTGCCGGCCTATGTCCTGCGCCCCGAGAGCTATGACGACGTGGAGACCGTGGTGCGCCGCGTTCGCACCAAGCAGCCTGTCGCACTGATTTTTGTGGGCGTACGCACCGAAGTTGCCAAGCGCGTCTTGGACTTCTCTTACGGCTTTGCCTGCGGTCTGGGTGCCACGGTCAAGGAGGTGGGCGACCGCGTGTTCATGGTGCTGCCCGCCGGTTGCGAGGTCAAAGATTCCGATCTCAAGAAGCTTCGTGCCGACGGCTACCTTAAGTAAAGACAAGACGAGGAGATTCCCATCAACATCTACACTATCGTCCAGCTGGTCAACACGCTGTTCAACTTCTATTCCACGCTCATTGTCGTCTACTGCTTTATGACGTGGATTCCCATGAAGCAGGGTGGTTTGCTTCAGGATATTGCCGCGGTGCTTGATAGCGTGTGCGGTCCGTGGCTCAACCTGTTCCGTCGTTTCATCCCGCCGATGGGCGGTATCGATTTTTCGCCGGTCGTTGCGATTATTGCGTTGCAGTTGGTGCAGAGGCTGGTTCTGCAGCTTCTTATAGGTATACTCGTGTAGAACTGACTTAGTAACTTACGTCGGGCGTGTAGCGCCGAGGCGATGAAAAGGAGACTTGTTATGGCTATTACCCCTGCAGACATCCAGGCTCAGACTTTCTCTGAGGCCAAGCGTGGCTACGATCCTGCCGAGGTCGACGTCTTCTTGGAGACGCTGTCCTCCGAAGTTGACGCTATGCTCGCTAAGATTGTCGACCTTAAGGGTCGTCTGACTGCTACCGAGCAGCAGCTTGCCGATGCGCAGGCTCAGCTTGCCCAGGCTCAGGATGCCCCCGCCCAGGCCGTTCCTGCCGCCCCCGTGGCTGCTCCCGCCCCTGACTTCTCCGCTCAGGAGCGCCAGATTTCCGCTGCCCTGATCGCTGCCCAGCAGACCGCTGAGACCATCGTTAACGATGCCAACGAGAACGCTGAGCGTATCCGCAACGAGGCCGACGCCAAGGCACGCGAGGTTATCCGCCAGGCTCTGACCGAGAAGCAGGCCGAGCTCGAGGAGATCGATCGTCTCAAGGCTTCCCGTGAGGAGTTCAAGGCAGAGTATCTCAAGCTCATCCAGCACTTCATGGACGATGCCCAGAATTCCTTCCCGGCCGATCTGATGGCCTCCACGCCGGTCGGTTCTGCCGCTTCTCCTGCAGTGACTGTTCCCGCCGAGCCGCTGCCCGTCGCTGACCCGGTTGTCCCCGTGGCCGATCCCTTCGCCCCGATCGACAACTTTGCTGCCGACGACCTGGACTAACATTCGGCCTACAATTTAGTGCCTAGAAAGGACCCGCAGCTTGCGGGTCCTTTTTTATGACTGTGCCGGGGTGCGTAACATAAAAAACCGAGCCCTGCACATAGTGGCGCAGAACTCGGCGAACGGGTGAGCGGTAAAAGGTAGGTTTTAGGGTATGTGCCAAAAACTACTTGAGGAGGAAGTCGGGGAGGGGAATGGTACGGGCCTCGCGATGCTCGGGATCGGCGATGTGGTCGGCAGGATAGCCACAGACGAGCATGTGATAGGGATAGACGCCCTCGGGCAGGTTGAACCGCTCCTGTGCCACCTCAGGCTTAAAATGGCATACCCAGCACGTTCCCAGACCCTGCTCGGTGGCCTCCATCATCATCTGATCGCACACGATGGACGTATCGATTTCACTGGAATTCATCTGGTCATACGGGCGCACCCAAGCATCATCGGTAACGCTGCAAATAAGGAAGACAAGCGGAGCCCCAAAGATAGACCCATCACGAGCAAACCGAGGCTGACAAGCAGCAGCCTTCTCCAGAAGCTCAGGCGTATCCAACACCATCACACGGGTTGGATGATTATTACAAGCAGAAGGAGCAATACGCCCAGCCTCAACAATGGCATCCACCACAGCCTGCTCAACAGAACGATCCTGAAATTCACGACAAGAATACCGACCCCGAGCCAGATCCAAATAAGACATACAAGCCCTCCAACAATTAAAAATCAAACAAACCCAAAGTAACCCAAACAGTACCCAAAGCAGCAATCAGCCAAACGCTCATCGAGGGCCAAAGTGTCCGAACGGATACCAAAGGTCCCTTCAGCCAAACCCCCATTGCGCTATAACTATCAGCCAAAGTTCCCAATGGTGGTAAAAAGGTTATTAGTGGCCGGGCCCGCGACCGCCGGGACACGTACCCCCAATTAACTGTTCTTCATGACAATCGAATCCACAACATCGGCCACATTCTCACAGCAGTCAGCGCAGTACTCCAGGAAGGCGTACACGTCACGCCAGGCGATGACCTCGAGCGGGTCCTTGCCGTTAACGTGCAGGTTGCGCATGGCGTTGATATAGAGCTCGTCGGCTTCGGACTCGATGGTGTTGATCTGGATGACGAGTTCGCGCAGGGTCTTGGACTTGCGGTAGTTGGGCAGCTCGACCATCAGGTCTTTCATGGCGCGGCAGGCGTCAGTCACCTTGTGGGCGATGACGATGGCGTCGGGATGGATGCTCTGGATGTTGGTGAAGTAGACGCGCTGCACGACGCCCTCGATGCGGTCGAGCACGGTGTCGAGTGAGCAGCTCATCAGATCCAGATCCTCGCGCTCGAGCGGGGTGATAAAGGCGGTGAGCAAGGCGTCTTCGAGCTCGTGGTGCTTCTTGTCTGCCGCATGCTCAATCGCATGCATCTTATCGAGCATGTCGTGGATCTGCGCGGGGTCAAAGTTCTCAAAAATCTTGGTGAGCAGCTCGGCTGCCTGAACGGCGAGGTCGGCGCAGGCAACGTAGTTATCAAAGTAGAACGAATCGGGTTTCTTTGCCATGGGTGGGTCCTTTCGAGGCGAAGACGGGTGGGCGAGGTAATGCAGTCCGGATGGACGTTCGGTTTGACTAGAGGAACATCATGAACAGCTTGGCCATGACAAAGCTGATGAGTCCGCAGGCGGGGAAGGTAAAGAACCAGGTGAACATCATGTCCTTGACCACGCCAAAGTTGATGGCCGAAAGGCGCTTGACGGCACCGACGCCCATGATGGCGCAGGTCTTGATGTGGGTGGAGGACACG
>MNQC01000009.1:11412-13699 GCA_001915225.1 Collinsella sp. 60_9 | reverse complement strand
CGAACTTGTAAGCCCCGATGCGACTGATCAATCGGGGTATTCGCACAAATATGCCGAGGCCAAGTGGAACACGAAGGGCTTCGATTGGACTCAGGGCGGCGTGGTCCGCGGTACTGCAACAATGAGCTTTAGCACGGGGAACGGCATGCAGACGGTCGACGTTCCGATTACTGCCACCGTTAAGATCGCGAGCAAGGCGACCTCGGTGCAGGGCGGAACCATATGGACCGTCCCCGGCACCAAGCCGATGCTGCCGGAATACCTTGAGGTTCGATACGACAACGATGTGTCATCTGAGCCCCAGCGCGAAAAGGTCACATGGGATCGCGTTGCCGAAGACGCTTATGCCAAGGACGGTTCGTTTAAGGTGAAGGGCAAGCTCCAAGGTGGTGCCGAGGCGACGATTACTGTCGACGTCTGCTCCGTCACTTCCGTTGCCGTTCCTGAGCGCATTAATACGGCCAGTGGTGTTTTCCCCGAGCTGCCGTGGAATGTCTCGGTTGCCACGAGTGATGGCAAAACTCATAATGCCCAGGTTCAATGGGATTACGTTCGTCCCTCGGTTTATACCGGAGAGCCGGGTCAGGTCACGACAGTGTCTGGCACGCTGTTTGCAAGCGGCCTTAACGGATACGCCGACGGTACCAACACCGGCCTCACTGTTCAGACCAAGATCGTTATCCAGGGCGTTGAGAAGGCGATCGATAATGGTGAGACCGCAGTGACCACCAAGGCGGGCACTGCGCCTGCTATGCCTTCCAAGATGGCGGTCGAGATGAGCGACGGCTCCGTTTCGACGGCGGCAATTGATTGGGATCCGATCGCGCCCGAGAAGTACGAGCGGCCCGGCACCTTCTATGCGACGGGCCATGTGGTCGGCTTTGATGCCGCTGCTGTTATGGCGTTGCTTGACGATGACGGCCAAAAGGTCGGCGTGGATGAGAACGGCAACGTGACCGCCAAGGTGACGGTTGCCGACAAGAAGGCGAAGAAGGTTGCGTTGCAGCCCGAGGCCGTCGTGGTCAACACTACGGTCGGATCGATGCTGGAGCTGCCCGATGCCGTGTCCGTATATTTCTCGGATGGCTCAGCGCGGGATACTCGGGGCAGTTTAGGCGGCATCGAGATCGAAAAGTGGACCGACACCGATGGCCTCGACATCACAAAGCCGCTCGCCAAGAAGGGCACATACAAACTCGTCGGCAAGCTCAAGGATGTCGATAACGTCAACGCTATCGTGTACGTCAACGTCTCCGAGGCGCCGCGAACCATCACTAAGCTCGAGGCCAAATCGTTTAGCGTTGCCACGGGCACGTCCAAGCAGAAACTGTATGCCCAGATGCCCAAGCAGGTTGTGGCGACTTACTCCGACGGGTCGACCGATTTGCTCGACATTGATGTGTGGGATCTTTCTAACGTCACGGATAAGCTGCTCAGCGAAACCGGCACCGTGGAGATCACGGGCACGGTTAAACTCAACGGCGCCAAGGTGACCTGCAATGTGACCGTGGTGGATCAGGATGCCCGGACGCCCGACCACGTCGAGCCGATCGATGTAATTGAGATTGCGGACAATGCCAAGGTCAGCGACCTTATGGATCATGAAGGACGGCAAGACCAAGAACGAGACGCCCGTTAAGTGGTCTCAGGTCGACAGCCTGGGCCGTGCCGGCACCGAGTTTGAGGTCACGGGTCTAACGGACAACGGCATGACCGTTAAGGCTCAGGTCAAGGTGACGGCGCATATCGTGGGCTTTGATACCGTTGACGAGATTGAGGTCGAGCGCGATACCAAGGCGGATGAGGCTAAGGCCAAGCTGCCCACCACGGTCACGGCGATTTACTCTGACGGTACCGATTCCGAAGCCGACGTAACGTGGGATACCAAGGGCCTCTCCGACAAGGACTTTGCCAAGGAAGGTAAAGTTACGGTTAAGGGCACTGTTGCCGGCACGGATCAGAAAGCGGAGTGCACCATCAAGGTCGTCAAGCCATTGCGCGAGATTCCTGATCACCTGGCCGGCACGGTTGACGCTGTGACGCTCGACGACGGGGCGAAGCCCGATGCCGTTGTGGCCGCACTGTCCAAGACCGTGAAGGTTGCCATGAAGGACGGCTCCGAGGTCGATTCGAAGATCGACTGGATTGCTCCTAAGGAGGCTCTCACCATTAAGAATGACGGCGCGAGCGTTGTCATTACGGGTAAAACCGCGGTTGGCAGCTTTGAGGTCAAGGCTACGGTCAACCTGGTGCCGGTCGTCGAGAGCGTCGCTGGCGTCAAGCTTTC
>MNQC01000009.1:4200-11405 GCA_001915225.1 Collinsella sp. 60_9 | reverse complement strand
CTTTCGGTTGCCCGCAACACGGCTGCTGCTGACATCGTGCTGCCTGCCCAGGTGACCCTCAACATGTCCGACGGCTCGACGAAGACTGCCGCCGTCACGTGGGATAAGACCCCGCTCACGGCAGATGCCTTGGGCAAGCTGGGTGATGTTGCGCTTGAGGGCAAGGTAGAGAGCACTTCGGTCAAGGCCAAGTGCACGGTCACGGTCGTGAAGAGTGATGCCGAGATTCCGGCATCCGTTGAGTCTATTGCCGGAATTTCCGTCCCCGAGGGCTCGTCTGCCGATGGCGGAGTCCAAGATCACGTGGACTGAGGTCCCTGCCGCGGCCGCCACGTACGGCAACAGCGTCGTCGCCAAGGGTGTGACGGTAAACGGCAACCTGTCGGTCGAGGTCATTGTTACCTCCACGACGACGATCAACAAGGTTGCCGAGGTGCCGCAGATCACGGTTGAGCGCGATGCCAAGGTCGACACAGTGACGGGGCAGTTGCCCAAGAAGGTTGCCGTGACGTACTCCGATGGCCACGCGGATGAGGTGGCGGTCACGTGGAATACGGATGGCCTGGACAAGCAACTTGCCGCTGTTGGCGAGCACACGATCGAAGGCTCCGTTGAGGGCACGACGCTCAAGGCGACCTGCAAGCTGGTCGTCGAGACGCCGGCAAGCGAGATTCCCGTGAGGCCTGCGACGTTCGCTCCCGTTGAGGTGTTTGAGGCAAGCTCTGCCGCCGATGTGCTGAAGTCGCTGCCCAAGAAGGTCTCCGTGATGATGAAGGACGGCAGCCAGGAAGACTACAACGTCGATTGGGAGAATGTTCCCGCGCTGGATTGGGGTGCCGATGATGTGACCGTGGACGGTAAGGTCCGCGGTACGGAACTGACGGTCAGCTGCAGGGTACGCGTTAAGCCGCGCCCGGCAGCCAGCGGGCTTGTTATCGTTGACCAAAACGGCAAGACCACGACCGCCGATACCACGCTTAAGGTCGAGCGCGGCAAGGAAATTGACCTTGCTGCCGCGGCGAGCAATGCGGCCGATGGCGCGCTGCTGCGTGGTACCGTTACGTGGACCTCGTCCGACCCGACGATCGCTACGGTCGAGAACGGTAAGGTCAAGGCCCTTAAGAACGGAACCGTCGTCATTACCGCGGCGATGCCCGTTGACGGTGACGCCGCGGCGATTGCGACGCTTGCCGAGGATGGCGCTGCGGAGACGCCGGCGCCTCAGCAGCTCACTGCTTCGGTGACTGTCGAGGTTGTTGAGCCTGTTGTTGTGCGGGAACCGACAGGCGGCAAGGATAACGGTGCCAAGCCCGATGCCAAGGATCCTTCGGGCAAGAAGAATGGCAAGAAGGCCGCTAAGGGAAGCCTAGCCGAGACGGGCGACAACGCTGCCGTGACCGTCGCGGCGCTTGGCGGAACTGGCTTGCTGGCGCTGATTGCCGCAGCGATTGAAAAGCTGCGTCATCGTACGGAGTAAGGCTGCGAGCTTAGAGCTTTGGGGGTCTAAGACACAAGAAGGCCTCCCGGTTCTCGTCGGGGAATCGGGAGGCCTTTCGTTTGACTGTAGGGCAGCTAATTTGGGACGGGACTTTTGCCTTGAGCAGACTGCTCGCCACGAAATGGGCCTATCTACTACGTTTGACCGGTAACCCTCGACCATACCGAGAATTGCGAAATCAAAACCGCAGGTAGATGGCTTGCTGGTTTTTAAAAAAGACCCGCATGGTCGACCCATGCGGGTTAAACGTAGTAGATAGGCCGTTTTTGTGGCGCCTCGGTAACTAGGGCCAAGTCTTCGATGCGGACGCCGGTGCGGCCGGGGAGGTAGATGCCCGGTTCGATGGAGAACGTCATGCCCGGCTCCACGACCTGCTCGTTGACGAACGAGACGTCGCCTGGCTCGTGGTCCTGCAGGCCGATCGAGTGTCCCAGGCGATGCGTAAAGTATTCGCCGTAGCCCGCGTCCTCAATCACGTCGCGCGCGGCACGGTCCAGGTCGCACATGCGCACGCCCGGTGCGATGAGCGCCTCGGCGGCCTCGTTGGCTCGGCGCACGATATCGTAGATGCGCGCCGTCTCCTCGTCCGGCTCGCCCCAAAAGAACGTGCGCGTCATGTCCGAGCAGTAGTTGCGATGGCGTCCGCCAATGTCGAACAGCACCACGTCGCCGCGTTTAAGCTCGGTATCGTCGGGCTCATGATGCGGGTCGCCAGCGTTGGCGCCAAAGCTCACGATGGGCGGAAAGCTAAAGCCCTCGCAGCCGTGCTTGCGATACAGACTGAGCATCTGGTCGGCAATTTCGCGCTCCGTCACGCCCTCGTGGACGAGCGTGATGGCGTCGGCCATCACAGCGTCGTTAGCGGCCGAGGACGCGCGCATGAGCTCTTGCTCGACTTCGTCCTTGTGGGCGCGTGCTGCGGTGACGGCAAAGTCGATGCCAAGCGGCTTGGCTGGGTCGATCTCACTCGCGATGGCGTCGGTCACGATATCGGTATCGGTGTGGTAGGCAACGCGGGCATTGTCATACTCTGGCAGCTGGTGCAGGGCGTTGACTAGGATCACCGACTCGGCACCGCGCGCGAGCAGCACGCCGCAAAAACGCTCGAACATATCGGCATAAAAGCCGGTTAGGTAATAGATCGACCACGGGTCGTTTACGAGCAGCTGTGCGCCGGGGTGCTGAGCCTCGAGCGCATCGAGCACGCGCGCCACGCGCTGGTCATCGACATGTGCCATGAAACATCCTTTCGCTAGGCTGCCACCATGGTATCCCAAGCCCGGCACATAGGGACGTTCCTTTTATGCCGGCACCTGGGGACACTTCTTGCAAAAGCAGCTAAAAGAGCCCCGTCCCAAATTTGCTGCTTAGGCTGGGTCGATGTCCATGCTGGCGACTAGGTCAATGTTGGTGCCGAGAAGATCTTCCAGCACGACGTCGCCCATGCGGATGGGGGCGTTGACGACTAGACCTCGGATGAGGTCCATGGCCTGGGCGTGGAGTTCTAGCGGGATGGCTTCGGCCGTGCGGACGGGGAGTAGGGCTTCGTCGCCGCCGGAGACGGCCACGGTCGTTGTGAGCACGCGCATGGGGCAGGTGAGCTCCTGATGTGCGAACGTATCGCCGCGCGGGCAGTTGTTACCGGTTACGGAGCGCACTTCCACCACGGCGCCATTGGCGTCGCGCTCCACCTCTACGGTCAGAAGGCACTCGGATGGGCAGGTCGTGCAGTTGAACTGCAGCGTTTCGACCACGTTATCGCTCATAGTTTATGCCTCCTCGATGGAATCGACGGATAGAACAATCTCGCTGGCACCCAGATCGAGCGCCTGCTTGATGACCTTTGCCGGCAGTGGGAAGCTTTCCATAACACTCGGTTTAAACGGGCGGACCTTGCCCACAAACAGCTCCTCGTCGCCAGCGAGAATGCGCTCGCGGGCGGTATCGACCGGCCGGCGCACACGGAAGTTGAGTTTGGTGAGTGCCACCGCCGTAATGCGTCCCGGCAGCGCGTAGCCCGCGATGCCGGCAGGGGAGACCGTGAGCTCGCAGCTCGTGCCCGCAGCGCTCGCCCCGGCGTCGCCGCCCAACGCCCACGCCGCCGCAGCCGCACCGGCGCGCTCGGACTCGGTCGTCACGTTGTCGGCCAGGTCGTGCACGTGCAGCACGTTGCCACAGGCAAAGATGCCCGGCACGCCCGTCTGCAAGCTCTGGTCCACCACGGCGCCGCGCGTGCGCGGGTCAAGCTCCACGCCTGCGGCAACCGAAAGCTCGTTCTCGGGAATCAATCCCACCGAAAGCAGCAGCGTGTCGCACGGAACAATGCGCTCGGTCCCCGGAATGGGTGCCAGGTGCTCGTCGACCTGGCTTACCTCGACGGCCTCCACACGGTCGTGCCCGATCACGCGCGTGACGGTGGTGGACAGGTGCAGCGGAATGCCAAAGTCGTCTAGGCAGTTCTTGACGTTGCGGCGCAGTCCGTTGGCGTGACCGACGCTCTGCGCACGTCGGGCGAGAGTCTGAAGCAGAGGATTAGGGACTCCGGCTTATACGATGACGATACCGTGACCGCGCTCGGCGAGGGTATCGATTCATGGAACCGGGTACACGACATATACAGGCGTGATCTTGATCTCGCTGCGGGTGCGCTCACGGCAACCCATGGCAAGGACGACCGCGCGCCCGGTGAGCTGCAACATGCCGGCAGGGTTCATGAGCGTGACGGTATGGACCTCGGTGTCTTCTGCAGGCTCGCCTGAATCAATCCCAAGCACCATGCTGTTGAGGAACAGCGCAATGTCGGTTGCGTGCACCTGGTCGATAAAGCGCTGCGCGTACTCGGGACCGGTGAGCTCCTGTTTAAAGTGCGACAGGCCAAAGCCGGGGTGGATGCACTGGCGGAGGATTCCGCCCAGGTGCTGTTCGCGCTCCACGATGGCCACGCGTGCTCCGGCCTTATGCGCGGCCAGCGCGGCAGCCATGCCGGCGGGGCCTCCTCCGATGACGACCACGTCGAAGGCCTGCGTTGCTACCGACGCTACGGTTCCGGCCTCTGCGCGTTTGTTGCGCATATCAAACGTCGCCATTCTAGCGCACCCCCTTCAGTGGTCCCTCGACCAGCCAAGATCCAGCATCTTCCAACAGTACTTCGCTGGGGTCGCAGGCCAACTCGCGCGCCAGGATCGCCACCACGCGGCTTTGGCAAAAGCCACTTTGACACCGACCCATGCCGGCGCGGCAGCGGCGCTTGACGCCCTCCACCGAAACCGCGCCCGGCTGGCGTCGGATCGCGGCCACGATCTCGGCTTCGGGCACCGTCTCGCAGCGGCAGACGATCTGTCCCCACGCGGGATCGGACTCAATGGTTCGGCAATGGCCGGCGCGCTCGCCACGCCCGGCGACTGGATGCCCGCCGCCTGGAACAGCCCCGGCACCACGGCTGACTGCCCAATAAAGAAGTCGTTCGTCCCCATAATGACCGGGCGCCCTCCGGCAAACGCGCGCACCACGCGACGAGTGTCCAGATCGGGCACCAGCTTGCGCGCACCGGTCAGCAGCGCGTTCACATCGCTCGCATAGGTCTGCGTGTCGCCCGGCTCGCGCACAGCGGCGGTCGCGGTAATCACGGTGTTGCCGTGCACGGTGCCCGTCACGATAACGCCCTTGGATACCGGCGTGGGTACGGGGTAGAGCGGCATGAGTGCGCGCGGTTCCTTGTCCAGCACCACGATGTTGCCCTGACGCCAGACCATCTGGAACTCCTCGGCGCCCGCCATACGCGAGATGTCCGCGGCGCCGTTGCCCGCGGCGTTGATCAGGTAGCGGCAGCGCACGTTTCCGGCGGGCGTCGCCCACGTAAAGCGCGCGTCGTCGCCCGAGCCCGCGATTTCAATCGCCTCCACCGGTGCGGAGCGCATAAACGTCACCCCGTTGGCCACGGCGTTTTCCAGCGCGGCGATGGTGACCTCAAACGGGTCGACGTAACCGGTCGAAGGGCACCACAGCGCGCACGTCGCCTCGGCACTGGCGCGCGGCTCTAATTCGTGGATGCGGTCGGGTCCGACGATCGACAGCTCGGGAACACCGTTGACATGGCCGTTGCACCGCAGCTGCTCCAGATGCGTGCGGTCCTCGTCATTAAAGCCCAACACCATCGACCCGGTGCGGCAGAACAGAAAGCCCAGCTCCTGAGCCCACGCACCGTACAGGTCGCAGCCACGGGCATTGACCTGTGCCTTTACGGTTCCCGGCGCCGGATCGTAGCCGGCGTGCACCAGGCCGCCGTTGGCCTTCGACGCACCCAGCGCAATATCGTTCGCCGCCTCGACTACGCAAATGGACAGTTCAAATCGCGCGAGCTGCCGCGCGATGGCGCATCCGGTGATGCCCGCGCCCACAATTGCGATATCAAACGTTTCTGCCACGGTGCCTCCCAGACGAGTTGACAGGCTGTCAATAAGACTATCCTACGGTCTGCACACCCCCAGCGCGGCGGCAATGCGGTGAACAGCCCCGCAACACCCGCCAACGGCAGAAGAGGGGAGACGCGGCAACGTCGACAACCTCGTCCGCCGACAACTACGGCAACCTTTCGTCTCGATCTGTAACAGTTAGCTGATGATTTGGGTTCTAGATGTTACAGATCGAGACAAACCTTCAGGCGGATTTTGAATGTCTTGATCTGTAACAGTAAGAGGGGTTTTGGAGCCCAAGATGTTACAGATCGAGATTGAAGTCGGGGAGGGACCCCTGCGTCTCGATCTGTAACACCTAGACCCGGATTCCGCTCCCACCTGTTACAGATTGAGATGTTTGTGTCCGCGCCAGCCCCGCGCCTAGCCGTGGTCCCATATAAACAAACCCCGTGGTAAACTTGACCAGACTGTTAATATCCCGAAAGGTACCCGTAATGTCCAAGTACATCTCCGAGCTCATGTCGCCGCAACTTATGGGCGTCGTCTATGCCTTCGTTGGCTTTATCATCGCCCTGTATGTGCTGTCGGTCGTCTATGTGTTCATCGATGCCCGCCGCCGCGGCGCCAGCGCCTACGTGGCATGGGGCATCATCGCCCTCATCCCGTTTGTAGGCCTCATCGCCTACCTGGTCCTGCGTCCGCACTCCTACGCGTCTGACCGCGAGGAGCAGGAGCTGGACATGGCCTTGCGCGAGCGCCAGCTTGCCCAGTACGGCACCTGCCCGCAGTGCGGCGCGCCCATCGAGAAGGACTTCGTCGTCTGTCCGGTGTGCGATACCCAGGTTCGCAACGTCTGCCCCAGCTGCCATCGCCCGCTCGACGCGCACTGGAAGGTCTGCCCCTACTGCCGAACTCGCATCCAGTAACGCATCCATCGCCGGGCCGGCCGCAAGCTACGGGCACCGCGCGTCCCGCGCAAGCCACGCGCCAACCCGCCCCACACGATGAAGCATGCGTAGAAAATCGCCCGCCGTGCCATTAAGGTGCGGCGGGCGCTTGTATACCAAGGCAACCTGCCTATAATGATGCAAGTTAAAACGCCGAGCGCATCGCACACACTTGCATCAGGCATCCGAGAGGAGAAAACATACCCATGAAGGCACTCTACAATGACGGTTCGGTGGCCGAGCTCCCGCAGGACGAGGTCACGCACGTCATCCGCCACTCCGCCGCGCATATCATGGCGCAGGCCATCAAGCGCCTGTACCCCCAGGCCGACTTTGCCTACGGTC
>MNQC01000009.1:0-4131 GCA_001915225.1 Collinsella sp. 60_9 | reverse complement strand
CGTCAAGATCAGCGAGGACGACTTCCCCGCGATCGAGGCCGAGATGAAAAAGATCGTTAAGGAGAACCTCAAGTTCACCGTGTACGAGAAGCCCCGCGCCGAGGCCATCGCCCTTATGGAGGAGCGCGGCGAGAAGTACAAGGTCGAGCACATCGGCGACCTGGACGACGACGCCCGCATCACCTTCTACCAGCAGGGCGACTACATCGACATGTGCGTCGGCCCCCACATCTGCTACACCAAGGCCCTCAAGGCCTTTAAGCTCACCGGCGTCTCGGGCGCTTACTGGAAGGGCGATAAGGACAACAAGATGCTCACCCGCATCAACGGCGTCGCCTTTGCCACCAAGGAAGAGCTCGACGAGCACATGCACATGCTGGAGGAAGCTAAGAAGCGCGATCACCGCAAGATCGGCCGCGAGATGGACCTCTTTATGATGCGCGACGAGGCCCCCGGCTTCCCGTTCTTCCTGCCCAACGGCATGATCCTTAAGAACACGCTGCTGGACTACTGGCGCGAGATCCACCACAAGGCCGGCTACGTGGAGATCTCTACGCCGCTCATCATGAACAAGCAGCTGTGGAAGACCTCGGGTCACTGGGACCACTACAAGGACAACATGTACTCCACCGTCATCGACGACGAAGAGTACTGCATTAACGCACTCCTACCGCGAGCTGCCCATCCGCGCCGGCGAGATTGGCCTGGTGCACCGCCACGAGCTGCGCGGCGCCCTGCACGGCCTGTTCCGCGTGCGCTGCTTTAACCAGGACGACGCCCACCTGTTTGTGCGTCCCGACCAGCTGACCGACGAGATCGTGGGCGTGGTCAACCTCATCGACTCTGTGTACCAGAAGTTTGGCTTTAAGTACCACGTTGAGCTTTCCACCCGCCCCGAGGACTCCATGGGTTCGGACGAGGACTGGGCGCGCGCCGAGGCGGGCCTGCGCACCGCTCTGGAGAAGCTGGGCATGGACTACGAGGTCAACGAGGGCGACGGCGCCTTCTACGGCCCCAAGATCGACTTCCACCTGGAGGATTCGCTCGGTCGTACCTGGCAGTGCGGTACTGTTCAGCTCGACTTCCAGATGCCGCTCAACTTTGACCTGGAGTACGTGGACGCCGACGGCACCAAGAAGCGCCCCATTATGCTGCACCGCGTATGCTTTGGCTCCATCGAGCGCTTCATCGGTATTCTGATTGAGCACTTTGCGGGCAAATTCCCCACCTGGTTGGCTCCCGTGCAGGTCAAGGCGCTTCCCGTCTCTGAGAAGAGCCGCGACTACGCCCACGAGGTTTGCGCCAAGATGGAGGAGGCCGGCATTCGCGTGGTCTGCGACGACCGCGACGAGAAGATCGGCTACAAGATCCGCGAGGCTCGCTCCATCGACCGCGTGCCCTACATGCTCATCCTGGGCGAGAAGGAGGTCGAGGCCGGCAACATCTCCGTCCGTGATCGCTCAAACGAGACCGTTCAGATGAGCGTTGACGAGTTTGTTGCCAAGGTGCTCGAGGAGATCAAGACTCGCGCCTAAGGCAAACTTCACAACAATTAACAAAGGCGACCGTCCTCAAAGGGCGGTCGCCTTTTTTCATGCCCGAATAAAAAAGCCGCTGGTTAAGCGGCTTTTTTTGTTGCACAAAAAGGTACAGGTTTTTGTAGAGGGGTATGGAGATGTACCTACTAGCAGTACATTTTGCGTAATCTGGGCAAACGCTGATTAATTGCTCGTATAATGTCGTCAGTCGAAAGATACAAAAACCTGTACTTTTGCGACTGCGCCTAGCTGCGAGCGAGAAGCCTGTTCTAAACGCCCCTGCATTTGCGTGCGTCGCAAAGCCAAAAGAGGGGGCGAGAACATGGAACAGACGGCACGGCGCCAAGAGCAGCTGCCGGGCGCATTTAACGGCGCCACTACCAACAGCCAGCATGGCCGCGTCCGCTGGTATCTGGTCCACACTTCCCATGGAAAAGAGCGCGAGACCTGCGAAAAGGTTCGCCGCATTATCCCGCACAACCTGATGCAGGACGCTTTTGTGATGCAAAAGGAGTTTTGGTTTAAGCGGGACGGCGCCTGGTCGCTTCAAACCAAACCCATGTACAAGGAATACTTCTTCGTCGCCACGCGCGATGTCGCCATGCTCGACAAGGCTTTGGCCCAGTTGAGCTTTGGCTGCCGTATCGCTGGCAGTAGGGAGCGGGCGTACATGCCCATGCCGGACGACGCACAGGACTGGTACCGCAGCGTTCTGGACGACGACGGCGTGGTGCGCAACAGCGTCGCGCGCATAGAAGACGGCGTGTTGCACATAGAACAGGGGCCCTTGGTGGGGCAAGAGGCCCGTGTAAAGAAGATAGACCGTCATAAACGCTGGTGCCTGGTAGACGTGGGCGAGGGTGACTCCACATTTAGGGAGCTGCTTCCGTTAGACGTGCCCAGCAAAACGTAAGGGAGACGTTGCGCCGGCAAATTACTTGATTTTGGATTCATAGATGGGGGGGGTTCCTGGGGACAGGAACGTAAGTTTTATTGTGGCTGCTAAAGAAGTAACAGAGACAAATGCGCCCGCGGGGGCGGCGCTGATTGCTCAGGCCATGGACCGGCGTGAGGGCGTCGGCCGCTACAACGCTATGCAATCCATCATGGACTGGGATCGCTCGCGCCTAGCCTACCGCACCGTCAAGCGCGCGTTCGACATCGTGTTCAGCGGTGCCGTGCTCGTCGTTATCGCGATCCCCAGCTTGGTGCTGGCGGCGGCCATCCGCATGGAGAGCGAGGGCAGCCCCTTCTACAGCCAGATCCGCGTTGGTCAGACCCGCCCAGACGGCAGCCTATCAACCTTCCGCATGTGGAAGTTCCGCTCCATGTACAAGGACGCCGACGAGCGCCTCGCCGAGCTCAAGGAGCAGAACGAGATCGCCGGCGCCATGTTCAAGATGAAGGAGGACCCGCGCGTCACCAGGATCGGCAAGTTCATCCGCAAGCATTCCATCGACGAGTTCCCGCAGTTCCTGAACGTGTTCCTGGGCCAGATGTCCGTGGTAGGCCCGCGCCCGCCGCTGCCCAACGAGGTCGCTGAGTACACCGAGTACGACTTGCAGAGGCTAGCAGTGAAGCCAGGTATGCCGTGATCTCGAGTACATAGCCAAGCGCGGAATCGTCATGGACCTCAAGATCGTCCTCCTCACGGTTCTTGAGGTCTTCAACGGAAGCGATGCGTACTAATGCCTAACTCTAATGCTCGATTCGAATCGGAGAAGAAAATGAAGATTGCCGTCGCCGGCACCGGCTACGTCGGCCTGTCCCTCGCCGTCCTGCTCTCGCAGCACAACGAGGTCCACGCGCTGGACATCGTGCCCGAGAAGGTCGAGAAGATCAACAGCTACCAGTCGCCCATCCAGGACGACGAGATCGAGCGCTTCCTGGCGGAGGCAAAGGCGGGGGAGCGAAAGCTCGACCTGCACGCCACCGTCGACGTGGCGGAGGCCTACACGGGCGCCGACTACGCCGTCATCGCCACGCCCACCAACTACGACTCGGACAGGAACTTCTTCGACACGAGCTCCGTCGAGGCCGCCATCGCCGCAGTGCGCTCGGTGAATCCGGACGCCTGGATCGTCATCAAGTCGACCATCCCCGTCGGCTACACGGCGGGCCTGCGCGATAGGCTGGGCGACAGCAAGATCTTCTTCAGCCCCGAGTTCCTGCGAGAGAGCAGGGCGCTCTACGACAACCTGCACCCCAGCCGCATCGTGGTGGGCGCGCCGAAGGATGACGCTGAGGCCGTTATAGCCGCCGAGAAGTTCGCCGGCCTGCTCGCACAGGGCGCCGACCCCGCCGAGCTGGAGCGCGTGAACGCCGACGGCACCAAGGGCATCCCGGAGCTCGTGCTGGGCACCACCGAAGCCGAGGCCGTGAAGCTGTTCGCCAACACCTACCTGGCGCTTCGCGTCGCCTACTTCAACGAGCTCGACACCTACTGCGAGGTCCGCGGGCTCAACCCCCGCGACGTCATCGACGGCGTCTGCCTGGAGCCGCGCATCGGCAGCCACTACAACAACCCCAGCTTCGGCTACGGCGGCTACTGCCTGCCCAAGGACACCAAGCAGCTGCTCGCCGACTACAAGGA
>MNQC01000008.1:0-2592 GCA_001915225.1 Collinsella sp. 60_9 | reverse complement strand
CCCATGGTCGGTGCCGCTACCGTCCTGCTCGGCGCTGGCTGCGGCTGCCTGGGCTCCACGGTTAACCCGTTCGCCGTCGGCGCTGCCGTCGACGCTCTGACCGGCGTTGGCATTGAGGTCAACCAGTCCATCATCATCGGCCTCGGTGCCGTCCTGTGGATTGTCACTACCGCTATGTCCATCTTCTTCGTGATGAACTATGCCAAGAAGGTCAAGGCTGACAAGGGTTCCACCATCCTGTCGATGCAGGAGCTCAAGGACGCCGAAGAGGCTCACGGCAAGGCTGCTTCCGAGGTCCACAAGGAGGTCAAGCTCACCGGTCGCCAGAAGGGTGTTCTGATCGCCTTCGCCTTCACCTTCGTCGTCATGATCGTCGGCTTCATCCCGCTGGCCGACCTCAACGAGGGCGTCGCCAACTTCTTCGACGCTGGCGCTGTCTACGACGCCGACGGTAACGCCGTCGTCCAGGGCTGGTCTGCCCTGATCACCGGCCTGCCCATTGGTCAGTGGTACTTCGACGAGGCTTCCACCTGGTTCTTCCTCATGGCCGTCCTGATCGGTATCATCGGTGGCCTGTCCGAGAAGCAGATCGTCAACACCTTCATCACCGGCGCTGCCGACATGATGTCCGTTGTTCTCGTCATCGCCCTCGCCCGTGGTATCTCCGTCCTCATGGCTAACACCGGCCTCGACGTCTACGTCCTCGACGCTGCCGCCAATGCTCTGGCTGGCCTGTCCGGCGTGATCTTCGCTCCCATGAGCTTCCTGGTCTACTTCGGCCTGTCCTTCCTGATCCCCTCGACCTCTGGTATGGCTACCGTCTCCATGCCCATCATGGGACCGCTGGCTGTTAAGCTCGGCTTCTCGCCCGAGGTCATGGTCATGATCTTCTCCGCTGCTATCGGTGTCGTGAACCTGTTCACCCCGACCTCCGGTGCCATCATGGGCGGTCTCGCCCTGGCCAAGATCGAGTGGACGACCTGGCTCAAGTTTGCCCTTAAGCTCATCGTCGCGCTCTCCGTCGTCTGCGCCGTCATCCTGACCGTCGCCTGCGTGCTGCTCTAAGTACCCAACGGGTACCCCACGGAAACCTTGACGATCCTGTAAAGGATCACCTGGTCATCGTCTGTCCGGTGGGGTCAACCCACCGGTAGACTCCTACCTTTAGCCCCCTCCCGTTCCGTGCGCGGGAGGGGGCGCTCTTATGTTGCGCGGTTCTACGAACCGCGCAACCAGTCGACGCTGCGCGCCGTCCAGAACGACAATTTGTCATTCAAAAGGCAAGGCATGACCAAAAGGTCTATGCCTCGCCTTTTTCATGCCAACTTGTACGTTCTGGACGGCGCTCGCTGTCCGTCCTCTGCCTGCGGCGCTTTCCATTGTTGGTGCAGAGGGCGCTTTGCCTACTCTGGCGGGCTTTCGCTGGCTTATGCTCAACCTGCGGCGTTTCCATTATTGATACAAAGGCCAGGTTTGTTTGAACCAAAAAGGGGAAGTTGCGGTGGAATAGTTCCCGTTTGGCCGTCTTGAGGGGTTAAACGGGAACTATTCCACCGCAACTTATCGATGGCGTGTTTGGTTGGTGCCAGTTGATTGCTTGGGCGTTGGGGAGGGTCTGCTCCGTTATAATCGCCTAGAACATTAATTGGAAACGGGACGGGAGCCATATATGCGCCAGGGTTTCGACAACGCGAAGTATATCGAGCTGCAGGCTGCTCACATTAAGGAGCGCATCTCGCAGTTTGGCGGCAAGCTCTATTTGGAGTTTGGCGGTAAGCTATTCGATGACTATCATGCGAGCCGCGTGCTACCGGGTTTTGAACCGGACAGCAAGTTCCGCATGCTCAAGAGCATCGCCGACGATGTCGAGGTTATCATCGCGATCAACGCGAACCACATCGAGAAAAACAAGGCTCGTGGTGACCTGGGCATTACCTATGACGAGGATGTGCTGCGCCTGGTTGACCTGTTCCGCGGCAACGGCTTTGCTGTCGCGGCCGTGGTCATCACCCAGTATGCAGGCCAGCCCGCCGCTGACGTCTTCCGTAATCGCCTAAACGCGCTCGGCATTCCCGCCAAGCTGCACTATCCCATCGAGGGCTATCCCCACGACGTCGACCTGATCGTGTCCGACGACGGCTACGGCAAGAACGAGTTTGTCGAGACCACTCGTCCGCTCGTTGTGGTCACCGCTCCCGGCCCTGGCTCGGGCAAGCTCGCCACCTGCCTGTCTCAGCTCTATCACGAGCACAAGCACGGCACCGCCGCCGGCTACGCCAAGTTCGAGACTTTCCCGGTCTGGAATCTGCCCCTCACGCATCCGGTCAACATCGCCTATGAGGCCGCCACGGCCGACCTTGACGATGCCAATATCATCGACTCCTTCCACTTGGAGGCCTACAACAAGACCACGGTCAACTACAACCGCGACGTCGAGGCCTTCCCGGTGGTCCGTGCTCTGATGGAAAAGATCCTGGGCAAGAGCCCCTACCAGAGCCCCACGGACATGGGCGTCAATATGGTCGGTTTTGCCATTACCGATGACGATGCCTGCCGCGACGCTTCCAAGATGGAGATCGTCCGCCGCTACTT
>MNQC01000007.1:1285-5651 GCA_001915225.1 Collinsella sp. 60_9 | reverse complement strand
CCGCCCAACGAGGGCGATCCTTTGGCAAACGGTGAGCCCGCGACGCTCGATGTCTCCATTGCCGCCAAGCGGGCCATGCTGCTGAACGGCGGCGTGGCCCTGTGGGATGCAATCGAGAGCTGCGACATTAAGGGCTCGAGCGACGCGAGCATCCGCAACGTTGTGCCGGCACATATCGAGCGCATTACGGGCAATGCGCCTATTGAGCTGGTGGTGTGTAACGGAGGTACGGCGGGGCGCCTCTATAAGCGCTATCTAAAGGAGCGGACAGGCCTGCCCACTGTCGTATTGCCGTCAACTAGTCCCGCTAACGCGGCTTGGCGTCTGGAACGTCTTGTTGAGCGTTGGCGCGAAGCCGTTGACTGGATCGCACGGTAGTCTAGATCCTTGATTGAGCATGGGTGCCGAGGCGTTTCATGATGGCATGCCAGATCGGTGTGGGCAGCGCGGGCCTGGCGCGCACCATGCCGTCGGCATCGACGCTACCGGCATTGCCGCCGCCAAGTCGCTGTGCATGCTCGACGGAGCAGCCCATGCGCACAGCGCCCACAAGCTTATCCATCGCTTCCGAAAATGGTCGGCGCAAGAGGCCCATGCGTGGGGAATGGCGAAGCGCCGCAATGCCGCTGCCGGCGCAGATGGCAACGCCGCCACACCACAATTGGCCATGGCGCTCACATGCCTTGTGCAGGCGAACGGCGGTCCCACGCGCCTGCTCAGTGCCCTCTTGTGCGGCTCGAATCGCGACATAGACGCGCGTTCCCGTACCGCCAAAGCGCTCAAGCGTCTGCTCGATGGCTGTCAACGTCTCATCGTCAGCCACATCTTCAATGGCCAGCACGATGCCATCGGCAACGCCGTCGGCATTATCCGCCTTCAAGTCAACCGGGTGGGGGAGTACGGTGCCGGAAAACCGGGCATAGGCGGCGATGGCATCCTGCAGGTCCCAGAGCAAAAAATCAAGATCGGCGCTATTGGGAATACTGATATACGCAACGGTGTGCAGTGTTTTTGGTACGTCGCCGCGCGCGGTCGTCTCCATGCCATCTCCTTTCCGGCTCGTTTCCGTTTAGGTTACACCGTCTGGCGGCGCCCTGCCGCGCTATCCTAGTGCAACCCTTACGAAAGGAACGCCATGCGTCTGCCCATGAATACCTCGCTTGCCATGCTCAAGCCCTCCGGTATCCGCCGGATTAACGCGCTCGCCGCCCAGCATCCGGGGTGCATCGCGCTCGCGCTCGGCGAGCCCGATTTTCCCACGCCCGATGTGATTAGCGCCGAGGTGACCGCCGCACTGGACCGCGGTGACACGCACTATCCGCCCAACAACGGTCGCCCCGCCCTGCGTGAGGCGTTATCTGCCTACATGGGGGACGCGGGCCTTACGTTTTCGGCCGACGAGGTCATCCTAACCGACGGCGCGACCGAAGCCCTGTCGGCAACATTTATGGCTATGCTCAACCCCGGCGACGAGGTCATCATCCCCACGCCGGCCTTTGGCCTGTACGAGAGCATCGTCGTGGCTAATCACGCCAAAGCGGTCTTTTTGGATACGGAGCCTGCGCAATTCCAGATTGACGAGGATGCGCTTCGTGCTTGCGTGACGCCGGCGACCAAGGCCATCGTCATCTGCTCGCCCAACAATCCTACGGGTTGCATCCTCAACGCGGCATCGCTCGACGCCGTGGCGCGCGTGGCGGAGCAGGCGGGCATCTACGTGGTCTGCGACGACGTATACAACCGCCTGGTTTAGTCATCATCGAGAGCTTCTCCAAGCCCTGGTCCATGACCGGCTGGCGCCTGGGCTGGCTCGCGGCAGCGGCACCCGTCATCGCCGAGATCGCCAAGGCTCACCAATACCTAGTATCGAGCGCCGTCTC
This sequence comes from Collinsella sp. 60_9, assembly GCA_001915225.1. Taxonomy (GTDB): domain Bacteria; phylum Actinomycetota; class Coriobacteriia; order Coriobacteriales; family Coriobacteriaceae; genus Collinsella. The sequence continues at coordinate 3,771 of MNQC01000007.1, read as the reverse complement.
CTTCGAAATGGACGCCGCAGCCCGAGCCCTGACCGTCGACCCAACCCCCATGCTCAAAGTCTACCGAGCCCGCCGCGAATGCGTACTCGCAGCCTTAAACGCCATGGGCCTCGACGTAGTGGAACCAGCGGGAGCCTTCTACACTTTCCCGAGCATCAAACAATTCGGCCTAACAAGCGAAGCCTTCTGCATCAAAGCCATCAAAGAAGCAAACGTAGCCCTAGTCCCAGGCGACTGCTTCGGAACCGAAGGCCACGTCCGCCTAAGCTACTGCGTCTCCGATAAAGATCTGGACGAAGGACTAGCCCGCCTGTCCAACTTCGTTTCAACCCTGTAGCCATCAGGGACGCAACACATCAGCCCACCGACATAAGGGTTATGCGTGGGGCGCGCCGGCCAACGGACACGAGGATTCGCGGCAAAGGCAACGTAGCTCCGGCCCGAGGGGACGGGTCGAGATTTTCGTAGATTCCGCACGAGCCGAAGGCCACTTAATGTGGCCTTCGAGCGAGCCCAGGACTTGACCGAGCGAAAATCTCGACCCGTCCCCTCGGGCCGGAGCGTATGCAGGGTTTGTGTACGAATCCTCGCGCCCGTTGACCGACGCCGGGGTCCCCGCCATAATACTTTCGGTTCACGCACGAATCCGCTGCCAGAGACAGCCGGCGCTAACGGGTCTTACCCGCGAGCTTAATGGGATATCCCGCCAGCCGAGGTGGTCGAGTAGATATGTCTTCTCGCCCCCGTCGCTCATGCAGCGCGGGGGCTTTCTTTTTGGACATGCCCCCGTCACGTCCTTGTGGCGGACCGTGCCCGGAAAGAATTCGAGGAGGTGTAATTCATGCCCCAGCAGTACAAAATCGACAAGGTTGCAGAGATCGAGTCCCGTATCGCCGAGAACGCCGGTCTGTTCGTCGTCAACTACAACGGTCTGACGGTTAAGCAGGCTCAGGAGCTGCGTCATCAGCTTCGCGAGTGCGGCGCCGAGATGAAGGTCTACAAGAACAACCTGGTCAAGATCGCCCTCAAGAACCAGGAGCAGCCCGAGATCGACGAGATCCTCGCCGGCCCCGTTGCTTATGTGTTCTACGAGACCGAGCCGGTCGAGGCCGCTAAGGCCCTTAAGGACTTCTCCGCTAAGTCCAAGGGCGTCCTTGAGATCAAGGGCGGTATCTCCGACGGCAAGGCCGTTTCCGCTGATGATGTTAAGGCTATCGCCGAGCTGCCCACCAAGGATCAGCTTCTCGGCCAGATCGCCGGTCTCATCTCCGGTTTCGCTCGCGACATCGCTGTCTGCGTCAACGGCGTTTCCTCTGGTCTCGCTCGTTCGATCCAGCAGGTCTCCGAGCAGAAGGCAGCCTAGTTGCTGTTTTCACCCGCGGCGGCAACGCCGCACCCCTGGCGCATTCGCGCCGTGTTTTAACTGATCTCCGTGCATCCGCACGGAAACCGAAAGGACTTAGAAATGGCTAAGCTTACCACCGATGAGATCATCGATGCTCTTAAGGAAATGACCCTTCTCGAGGCTTCCGAGCTCGTTAAGGCTATCGAGGACACCTTCGGCGTTTCCGCCGCTGCTCCTGCCGCTGTTGTCGCCGCTCCTGCTGCTGGCGCTGCTGAGGCCGAGGAGAAGACCGAGTTTGACGTCGTGCTCGAGGGCTTCGGCGACAACAAGATCCAGGTCATCAAGGCCGTCCGTGAGCTCACCAACCTTGGCCTGAAGGAGGCCAAGGAGGTCGTCGAGGGCGCTCCCAAGGCTGTTCTCGAGGGTGCCAAGAAGGAGGACGCCGAGGCTGCCAAGGAGAAGCTCGAGGCTGCTGGCGCTGCTGTCACCCTCAAGTAATCAGGCTTTCTCGCCAGATTTCTTTGCAGGCGGGGTTCGCATTGCGAGCCCCGTCTTTTTTGTTTTTCAGTCCCTCGACATCGGTAGCTCAAACTGCCGTATTCTGTGATTTGCGTCGTATCGGGTGCCCTGCCGTTGGGCAATAAAATTGCACCATTCGAGCAATAATTTGCGTTGACCTGCTGAAGAATTGTCTCTGCCTTGTAGCGACATATAGTTCCAGCGGTAAGATGCTTGGGTATCGCAATTTGGTCTGCGGCTGTGTGCCGCACGCATGGGGCGCTTTTGCGCCTGCGAAAGGATCTTTGAATAACATGAAGGCAATCATCCCCGCCGCCGGTCTTGGCACGCGTTTTCTGCCTGGCACCAAGTGCACGCCCAAAGAGATGCTGCCGGTTCTCGACAAGCCGGTCATCCAGTATGTCGTTGAGGAGGCGCTCGACCCCGAGGAGGTCGACGATGCCATCATCGTTACTTCTCCCGGTAAGCCCGAGCTGCTGAACTACTTCCAGCCCGATCGCTCACTCGAGAACCTGCTGCGCGAGCGCGGCAAGAACGCCTATGCCGATGCCGTCGCCCACGCTGGCGGTATGCCGGTCGACTTCCGTTATCAGTACGAGCCCAAGGGCCTCGGCCATGCTAT
>MNQC01000007.1:0-1166 GCA_001915225.1 Collinsella sp. 60_9 | reverse complement strand
CGGCGTTATCGCCGGTGAGCGCGTCGGTTCGCTCGAGGGTGCCGAGGACGTTGCCGATGCCGAGCCGGGCGCTGTCTGGCGCATCGGCGGTCTGGTCGAGAAGCCCGCTCCCGAGGCTGCTCCGTCCAACCTGTACATCGTCGGTCGTTACCTGCTGAGCCCGCTGGTCATGGACCTGCTGGCAGATCAGCAGGCCGGCAAGGGCGGCGAGATTCAACTCACCGACGCCATGGCCCGTTCGCTCGACCGCGAGGCCATGTACGCTGTCGTCATCGACCCGCTCTCGGGCTACGACACCGGCACTCCCTCTGGCTGGATGGCCACCAACGCCCTCATGGCCGCAAGCGATCCTCGCTTTGCCAGCGCCTTCTGGGACGCCATCGACGAGCGCGGCGGATTGATGCGCAAGTAAGCCTTCGGGCATCGACATTTACGGGCGCGGACTTCGGTTCGCGCCCGTTTTTTATAAGAGCTGCGATTGCCGGCTCTCTGTTCACAGAAAATATATGAACAGATGTTCGATACACATACATCTACCTGCGTGTTTTCTGTCGAAAAACTTTGCTACTCCAAAAACTCAATCGCGTCAAGGCTTTTCTTGCCCAACGGTCGGTACCTGATAAACTATTAGGTTGCGATAACTGGCGAAGCTATGCCTCGCCAACCCACCGAGCATTTCCGTGAAGGAGGAAAAACCTGGTGACCTACGCATACACTGCCACTGAGCGCAAGCGCGTCAGCTTCGGGAAAATCCCGGAGGCCATGGAGCTCCCCAACCTTATCTCTGTTCAAAGGGAATCCTTTGAGCGTTTTAAGGACGAGGGCCTTCGTGAGGCGTTCAAGGAATCCAGCCCCATCCAGAGCCAGAACCATGTTCTCGAGGTTACCTTCGGCGAGCATCAGTTCGGCGACCCCGCGCACACCGTCGAGGAGTGCCGCGAGAAGGACATGACCTATCAGGCCCCGCTTCTGACCGACGTCCGTCTCACCAACAAGGAGACCGGCGAGATCAAGGAGCAGCTCGTCTTTATGGGCGACTTCCCCATGATGACCGATCAGGGCACCTTCATCATCAACGGTACCGAGCGTATCGTCGTCTCGCAGCTCGTCCGTTCCCCGGGTGTGTACTACAGCTCCGAGATGGATTCGGGCAAGCAGATCTACAA
>MNQC01000006.1:0-3786 GCA_001915225.1 Collinsella sp. 60_9 | reverse complement strand
AAACGTCGGAATCTGCGGATACTGCACGTGGCGCTTGCCAGAGCACACGGTGTCACCGATGCTAAAGATACCCGGGTCGAACAGGCCCACGATATCGCCCGCGTACGCCTCGTCAACAATCGCGCGGTCATCGGCCATCATCGACGTGCCCGTGGCAAGCTTGAGTTTGCGGTTGCCCTGCACGTGAAAGGCATCCATGCCGCGCTCGAACTTACCCGAGCAAATGCGCACAAAGGCGATGCGGTCACGGTGGTTCTTGTCCATGTTGGCCTGAATCTTAAACACAAAGCCGCTAAAGTCGTCGCGGCAAGGATCGACCGGCTCACTGGTGAGCGTATCGGTATAGGCGCGCGGCGTCGGGGCCAGACGCAGGAACTCCTTGAGGAAGGGCTCCACGCCAAAGTTAGTGAGCGCCGAGCCAAAGAACGCCGGGCTCAGCTTGCCGCAGGCCACGGCATCCAAGTCGAGCTCGTCGCCGGCGCCATCGAGCAGCTCGATGTCGTCCATCAGGTTCTTATGGTTCTCTTCGCCAATAAGCTCGTCCATGGAGGGGTCGCCCAGCTCAGCCTCGACCTCGGCGACCTTCTTGGTGGCGTTGGCGTGACCGTCGCCCTCAAAGGCGATAACGCGACGGGTCTGACGATCGAACACGCCGCGGAAGTTGCGGCCGCTGCCGATCGGCCAGTTCATGGGATAGGTGTTGATGCCCAGGACGTTCTCGATCTCTTCCATGAGCTCAAACGGATCGCGAGCCTCGTGGTCGAGCTTGTTCACAAAGGTGAAGATGGGAATATGGCGCAGCGTGCAGACCTTAAAGAGCTTTTTGGTCTGGGCCTCGACGCCCTTGGCGCCATCGATGACCATGACCGCGGCGTCGGCGGCCATAAGGGTACGGTAGGTATCCTCCGAGAAGTCCTGGTGGCCGGGGGTATCGAGGATATTGACGCAGGCGCCGTTATAGGTGAACTGCAGCACCGAGGAGGTAACGGAGATACCGCGCTCCTTCTCGATGTCCATCCAGTCCGAGACGGCATGCTTGGCCGAGCTCTTGCCCTTGACCGAACCGGCGGTCTGGATACTGCCGGTATAGAGCAGCAGCTTCTCGGTAAGCGTGGTCTTACCGGCGTCCGGGTGGCTGATGATCGCGAATGTGCGGCGCGACGAGATTTCATCCGACAGGCTTGCCATGCGGATCCTTTCTTGCTTTGAGTGCATTACGTCGTTGTAACCGCACTATTGTAGCCGCGAAATCCCGCTCTAGAGCGCCTATCAGGACAAATTCATCAGTTGGGGCCTAGGGTAGCAGTCGATGGCGGCACTCCGCAGCAGTTCGTCTCAATCTGTAACATCTAGACGGTTTTTGAACCTCTACCTGTTACAGATTTAGACAAACAGGTGGACGTCCCAGAAAGATCTCGATCTGTAACATCTAGCCACTCAAAACGGGTCCATCTGTTACAGATTGAGATATAAGGATAGACGGGTGGCCAATGTCTCGATCTATAACATCTAGCAGCCAAAATCTTCTCCAGATGTTACAGATTGAGACAACCAGGTGGGGCCCGCCAGCAAAATCTCAATCTGTAACAGGTAGCCGTCCAAATCGGTTCCAGATGTTACAGATTGAGATGAATGAACGAGCGGACAATCCGTATTTACCTCTTGCGCAACTGTGTATAGTGTATATATACTGTGCTTACCGGTTATATACACGTGTAGCCCAACAGCTAAGGAGCCGCTGTGGACATCATCCTATCCAATTCGAGCGACAAACCCATCTACGAGCAGATAAGCTCGCAAGTCAAAGCTCAGATCTTATCGGGCGCACTCGCTGCGGGAGCCAAACTCCCCAGTATCCGTGCACTTGCGAGCGACCTAGGCGTGAGCGTCATCACCACCAAGCGCGCCTACGCCGACCTGGAGCAGCTCGGGTTTATCTGCACCGTGCAGGGCAAGGGCTGTTTTGTCGCCGAGGGCAACCAGGAGCTCTTGCGTGAAAACCAGCTCTGCCATATCGAAGAGCTGCTTGCGAAAGCGGCAAGCCAAGCCGAAGCCTTGGGCGTCACGCGCGACAAACTGCACGAGATGCTCGACCTGGTAGCCCCCGAAACCATGCAGTAGCCATCTGCAAGAAAGGCTATACCATGCAAAACCTTTTAGAACTCAAAGGCATCTCACGCCGTGTGAGCGACCGTTTTTCGCTGCGTGATGTCACGTTCGCTGTGGAGCCTGGCCAGATCGTCGGCTTTGTTGGTGCCAACGGTGCTGGCAAAACAACGACGATTCGAGCTGCTCTCGGGCTTATAAAGCTCGATGCCGGCGAGGTGCACTTGTTTGGGCAGCGCTGTGACGCCGACGCGCCCGATGAGTCGCAACGCCATCTACGCTCCCGCGTCGGTCTTGTCCTGGACACGTGCCCCTTCCCCTCCACGCTCAAGGTGGGCCAGATCGAGACGCTCGTAGGCCCGGCGTACCCCATGTGGAATCGCGAAACCGTCGCCCGATTCATCGATCGATTTGGTCTCGATCCCAAGGCAAAGGTCAAGGACCTCTCCCGTGGCATGGGCATGAAGCTGCAGCTTGCCTGTGCGCTCAGCCACCAGGCCAAACTGCTCGTTTTGGACGAAGCCACCGCGGGCCTCGATCACTGCTCGTTTTGGACGAAGCCACCGCGGGCCTCGATCCCATGGCACGCGAGGAACTACTTGATGAGCTGCTTGCCTTTGTCGCCGACGGCCAGCGCAGCGTGCTGCTCTCGAGCCACATTACGTCCGACCTCGATCGCGCCGCCGACCGCGTCATCTGCATCGATAACGGCTCCATTGTGTTTGACCTGCCGCGCGAGGACATTACCGACCGCGCCGGCATCGCCCACTGCACCCAAGCACAGGCCGCCGAGCTTATGGCTTTCGTCGAAGGCGCCCGTGCTCGTGCCCAACCGCCGCGAAACGCTCGAGGCCTTTCCCGAGATTCCCTGCGATCGGGCAACCATTGATGACTATCTGCGCCTCATGCTGAAAGGGGCTTCGAAATGAAACGCGCCTTTATGTCCGAGCTCGCCATCGTTCGCACGCTCACCCCGAGCATCGCGGGCGTCGGCCTGTTCATCTTCGTCGTGCTAACCCTTGCCAACGCGTCGGATGGCGATTCCGGCATGAGCGCCGGCGCCTGCGCGGTCAGCGCCATGTCGCCCATCATGGTCATGAGCTCGCTGGCCGGCTTCGACAATCAAAACGGATGGGAGCGTTATCGGGCAACGCTGCCTCTCACGCGCAAAGACATTATTTGCGCACGCTACCTGTGCATCGTTGTCTTCTCGGCCATCATGGCCTGCGCCGCCGTGCTTTTGAACATCATCGCCCTTCCGTTCTTCAACAGCGTGGGCGTGGCCTCGACAGGACAAACCATCTTTGAGATCGCAATTGCCTCGGCAGCATCGATGCTCATCTCCCTCATGATGGTGTTCTTGGCACAGCCGCTGTTCTTCCGATTTGGACACATGGAGGCACTGCGCCTATCCGTTGGCCTGTTTGCCCTGCTCTGGTGCCTTGCCATTGCCACGTTGAGCTCCTCCAACCCCATCAGCAACTGGCTCATGTCGATTGCCGGAGCGAATCCCGATCCTGCCGTCCTTGGCTGTCTGTGTGCAGGAATTGCCGTACTGGCGCTCGCACCATGCGCAATCAGCTGCACCGTCAGCACCAAGGTTTATCGAGTACGCGATCTGTAGCCACACGAGTCTCAATCCGCGAAGGACGCGATCGCCCCCCTCCCCGCAAATCCGTG
>MNQC01000005.1:11112-19439 GCA_001915225.1 Collinsella sp. 60_9 | reverse complement strand
TTGGGTCACTGACTAAGGTCGTCGAGATGGGCCACGGGGTAAAGTAGGGATTTGGCTGAAGCCGTTTTGGCCATTTATTGATAAATCGTTTTCACTTTACGGGCGCCTGCTGATGTGGGCGCCCGTATTTTGTTGCTATGGGGGAGGGGCTTGTCGAGAACTTCTGTAGGACCTTTGGGCAGGTTGTGAAGGGGTTACGTTCGCGGGCGGCAACCGACCGCCTGCTCTGTTCGATGCGGTTGATGGGCGGTCGGATGGTACTCTAATCGGGCTTCGAAACAGAAGTGACACATATGGAGCGCTTTAATAAATTGCAACGTTTCAATAAACAGCTTTTTGTTTAACTGCAGCTAAAACTCTGTTACGATGCAGTCCAGGCGGGTGCCGGAATGGGACTTGGGCACGCGCGAACCTACTTGAAAGGCTACTTTTATGGCTATCGAGAAGACCTTCATCATGATTAAGCCCGACGCGGTGCGCGATCGCAAAATCGGCGAGATTGTTGCTCGCATCGAGCGCAGCGGTCTTGTCATCGAGCGCATGGAGATGACCACGCTCGAGCGCGCTACCGTCGAGGAGCACTACGCCCATCTGGCCGACAAGCCCTTCTTTGGCGGTCTCTGCGACTTTATGACGAGCGGTCCGGTCGTCAAGATGGTCGTTTCCGGTCTCTCCGCTGTTGCTAAGATGCGCACCCTCATGGGCGCTACCAACCCGCTTGAGGCTGCCCCTGGTACCATCCGCGGCGACTTTGCCGTCGATGTCAACGCCAACGTGATCCACGGCTCCGACTGCCTGGAGAACGCCGAGATCGAGATCAAGCGCTTCTTTGGCTAAACCAGCTTTGACTCCTTAAAGCTGTTAGCGTGTGGCTTGGGCGCCGCGGGACTCCCTCCGCGGCGCCCTTTTATTCCAAAATCTATGAAGGGGCCCGCTCGGACATGTGTTCCGAGCGGGCCCCTGCTGTTAGCTTGTGGCACTGAGTTGTTTAGGCCTCGTCGACGACCTTAAGGCCGCGTGACGCCCGCCCTCAACCTCGGCGTCGAGCCACTCGTCGACAATCATCTTGGCGAGCTCGGAGCCCACGACGCGGGCGCCAAAGGCGAGCACGTTGGTATTGTTGTGCATGCGGGAGAGCTTGGCGCTGAAGGGCTCGGAGCACACGACGGCGCGTACGCCCTCGACCTTGTTGGCAGCCAGGCTAATCCCGACACCGGTGCCACAGATGAGGATGCCCAGGTCGACGTCGCCGTTGGCAACGGCCTTACCCACCTTGTAGCCGGCGATGGGGTAGTCAAAGCTCTCGGAGGTGTCGGTGCCAAAGTTCACGACCTCGCAGCCGCGCTCCTTCAGGTGCTCGGAGATGATGTTCTTGAGCTCGACGGCGGCGTGGTCGTTACCGATACCGATCTTCATGGATGGTTCCTCTCTGGTCTGTGCGGCGCAAATGCTAAAGGTGTTTACCGCGTTCGACTGCATGATAGCGCGACTTTTGCGTAAACGCTCGGGCGTTTTTTGGTCAAACGCTTTAGCATGCAACAAGACCGGCTTCTCATGAATGAATGCTGTCAGTTTGTGCTTAAGCGCCGTCCGCCGGAACCATGGTTGCGGTTTTTGATGCATTGTTATCAAATAAAGGAGCTAACTTTTTTGAGAGCCCAGCCCGTTATGCAAGCAGGAGATACCTATGCCTACCGATTCCATCCGTGATGCCGCGTTTTGCGATGTTTTGAACCGCGAGCTTGTCTGTGCGCTCGGCTGCACCGAGCCCATTGCCGTTGCCTATGCAGCGGCGTTGGCGAGCCAGACGCTCGGTTGCGAACCCGATCATATGGATGTTGCCTGCTCGGGCAATATCATCAAGAACGTTAAGAGCGTGACCGTGCCCAACTCGGGCGGTATGCACGGTATTGAGGCCGCGGCCGTGCTGGGTGCCGTGGGCGGCGACGCTAAGAGCGCGCTCGAGGTGCTCTAGAGCGTTAACGATGAAGACCGTGCTCGCGTGGCCGAGCTCCTTGCCGACGCCGGCTACTGCGATGTGTCGCTTGTCGAAGGTGTGCCCAACCTCTACATCAAGGTGACTGCGACGGCCGGGGGCCATACCGCAGTCGTCGAGATTACCGATCACCACACTAATGTCACGTGCCATACGCTCGATGGTATTCCGGTGTGCGGCAAGTCGGCGGGGGAGTGTGCCGCCTGCGCCGAGCGCGTGGTGGCCGAGCGTGCGGCAGATAACGCCGATACCCCTATGAGCATTGAGTCCATCATCGACTTTATCGAGGACGGTGACATTGAGGACGCCCGCGCTGCCGTTGAGCGTCAGATTGAGCTGAATGGCGCAATCAGTGCCGAGGGCCTTGCGCACGCTTGGGGCGCCGAGGTGGGTCGTACGCTGCTAGGTGCTCGTGCCGATGACGTCGCCTGCCGTGCCCGTGCCCGTGCGGCCGCCGGGTCCGACGCCCGCATGAACGGCTGCGCGCTGCCGGTCGCCATTGTGTGCGGCTCGGGCAATCAGGGCATTACTTGCGCATTGCCCGTCATGGAGTATGCCGAGTACCTGCGCTGCGACCACGAGCGCCTAGTGCGCGCCGTGATGCTGTCCGATCTTATCGCCGTGCATATCAAGAGCTATATTGGTGCGCTCTCGGCGTTTTGCGGTGCTATTTGCGCCGCGTGCGGCGCCGGCGCTGCGATTACCTGGCTGTGCGGTGGCACGCGCGAGCAGATTGGCGCAACGGTCTCCAATACGCTCGGCAACGTGGGCGGCATCGTATGCGATGGCGCCAAGGCGAGTTGCGCGGCTAAGATTTCGGCAGCCGTTGACGCTGCGATTCTGGGTCACGATATGGCCATGCAGGGCCGCGGCTTCCGCGCCGGCGAGGGCTTGATCCAGGATACGGTGGAGGAGACTATCGCCAGCATGGGCTACGTAGGCCGCGTGGGCATGAAGGACACCGACATCGAGATCCTCAACATCATGATCGGTAAAACCCAGGTGTGGTAGTTACGCGGTTTTACCAAACCGCGTAACCAGTTGACGCTGCAAACGCCCCTAAGCGGCAATCTGCCTTTCAATCGTCGGGCATGGCCAGAAGGCCTATGCCCTCCTCTTTCAAGGCACATTGCTCGCTTAGGGGCATTTTCGCTGACTTGTGCTCAACCTGCGGCGATATTTGGTTTGGAGCAAGGGGTCCTACGACAGTTCGTCGGCTACTTGGTGTTCGTAGAAGGCTTCTACTACGGCGTTAAAGTCGCGGGCGAAGTCTTCCTTGGATGCCGCAATCGGGGGACGGGAAGTCGCGTTTGGGATCGTTGCCCACCATAAGGACCTCGTGCGGCTCGAGTCCCATCACCTGAAGCTGCTCTAGATAGTAGGTGGCATCGGGCTTGCAGCGGGTGGTGTTTCCCATGTGCGTGACGAGCTCAAAGGGAGCGTCGGCCAGGTCGCCCCAACCCATGCGGCACTCGATGGCCCCCTGGGGAAAGCTGGGGTTGGTAAAGAGCGCGCAACGCAGCCCTGCGTCCTGTACGGCCTGGAGCGCGGCGTGTGCGCCCGGCATGGCGTGGGCGTTAATGACATCGTCGTTCTTGTACGGAAGAACTTCGCGGTCGTAGTAGGTAAACGCCTCGTAGATGAGGGGATCGGAGAGGCGGATCCCGCATCGGCGCTCGACCTCTTCTTGGTAAAACTCAAGATTGGTGCGGTTGTCCGTGCCGCTGCGGCGATTGGCGTTGAGGTCGACCAGGATGGTGCCGAGGCGTGCCATCGTGCCACCGCGGCTGCGGCGCCCGATATCCGCGAGCATCGAAGAGACATCCTTAAAATAGCGAAGGATGAACGCGTTGAGGTTGATGCTGAGAAGCGTCTCGTCCATATCGAAACCTTTCTCGAAAAATCGATCTAGAATCGTTGGCTCCGGATACTTTACCCCAAAGCCGAATGCCTAGCTGGTTATCGTCAAGTTGCGGAGACGTGTGTTCATAAGATTACGAAAAAGTCTCCACACGAGTAAAAAATCGCAGTTCACGCTTGAAATCGAACTCATTTCCCCGTAACCTATACGAACGTGATTGCATAAGCGTCACATTAGTATCTGTCGGCTCCCGAGTGTTCCTAAACGTTGTGTGCTTGTCGCACCCTTCTGTAGGTCCTAGCAATCGGGGCCCCGTAGTTCGAAAGGGGTCCACCTTTGAGTGAGATTCAGAACTCGTCCATTTTCTCTCTTGACGATGTCAACGAGGAGGAGATGAACAACCTCATCGACGGTACGATTACCGACTTTGATGAGGGCGATCTCGTTAACGGCACTGTCGTTAAGATCGAGCATGACGAGGTGCTCGTTGACATCGGATTCAAGTCCGAGGGCGTTATCCCGGTCCGCGAGCTGTCCATCCGCAAGGACGCTAACCCTGCAGACATCGTTGCACTCGGTGATCCCATCGAGGCTCTGGTTCTCCAGAAGGAGGACAAGGACGGTCGTCTGGTCCTGTCCAAGAAGCGTGCCGAGTACGAGCGTGCTTGGAACCGCATCGAGGAGAAGTTCAACTCCGGCGAGAACGTCGAGGGCGAGGTTATCGAGGTTGTCAAGGGCGGCCTGATCCTCGACATCGGCCTGCGTGGCTTCCTGCCCGCTTCCCTCGTCGACCTCCGTCGCGTCAAGGACCTCACCTCCTACATGGGCACCCGCATCGAGGCTCGCGTCATCGAGATGGACCGCAACCGCAACAACGTCGTCCTCTCCCGTCGCGTCGTTCTCGAGGAGTCCCGTAAGGCCGAGCGCTCCGAGATCCTGTCCAAGCTCAAGTCTGGTATGCGTCTCCAGGGCACCGTTTCCTCCATCGTCGACTTCGGCGCCTTCGTTGACCTCGGCGGTATCGACGGCCTCATCCACATCTCCGAGCTTTCCTGGAACCACGTCAACCATCCTTCCGAGGTTGTCAAGGTCGGCCAGGAGGTCGAGGTCGAGGTTCTCGACGTCGACCTCAACCGCGAGCGCATCTCCCTGGGTCTCAAGCAGACCACCGAGGATCCGTGGCGCGCACTGGTCAAGAAGTACCCCGTCGGCGCTATCGTCGAGGGCACTGTGACCAAGCTTGTCCCGTTCGGCGCTTTCGTCGATCTGGGCGAGGGCATCGAGGGCCTGGTGCACATCTCCGAGATGGCCAACAAGCACGTCGATCAGCCTTCTCAGGTCACCCACGTGGGCGACAAGGTTCAGGTCAAGGTCATGGAGATCGACCTCGACCGTCGTCGTATCTCCCTGTCCATGAAGTCTGCTGCTGAGACTCTGGGCGTCGACCCCGCTGCCTTCGAAGAAGAAGGACGAGGAGAACGACGCCGAGTAAATCGGTTTGACGATCACTTGTTTTAAGGGACCCGTCCGTAATGGACGGGTCCTTTTTTGCATTTGGTGCCGAGATGCACGATGCTGCCCATGCCATCCACAGGCTATTTGGTTGTCGGTGCATGAAAAAAATGCCGACATCCCGCCTCGGGGAGGAGGCGGGAGCGCACCGAGTAGACGGAGGGGTGCGGAGCGCGGTCGCGTCTCGACTGACGACGTTGCCCATCGACAACCCTATTGTACTGCATGGCGTGCTTCTTGGTTTATCGTGTCGAACGCTTGTGTTGTGCCATTGCCTGCGGCAACGGTGTGCTACACTCTTGCACTGCTGAGTGGGCCAGACGGTCGCGCGATGTGCTGCTTGCAGCACGCGTGAGGAAAGTCCGGGCTCCAGAGGGCGGGATGCCGGCTAACGGCCGGGCGGAGTGATCCGACGGAAAGCGCCGCAGAAAAGAAGACTCCCACCTGCGCCGCAAGGCGTAAAGGGAAAAGCTGAAACGGTGGTGTAAGAGACCACCAGCGTCGTGGCAACACGGCGGCTTGGCAAGCCCCATCCGGAGCAAGCGCGAATAGGAACGCTATGGGCCGGCCCGGTCCGCGTTCGGGTAGCGTGCGTGGAGCTGCACGGTAACGTGCAGACAAGATAAATGACCGTTCACGACAGAAACCGGCTTATCGGCCCACTCGGCACTTTGTTGACGCTGCGAACCCGTCAGCGTCAAGGCATCTTGCTCGAGCTGACGGGTTCTCGCTGTTGGTGACGGTATCATTGGCGTTTCCGTTCTTGTTGGCGAGGTCAACGGTGCTGTCTTTGCCTTATTATTGAGGCTGTTTGTTGCTTTGCTTGTTGTTGAGGGGCTTTGTTGGACAGCTATTTTACTCTGCAATCGAATATTGAGGCTTCGGGCGAGTTTGTGGACCGCAAGAGCCGGTTTATTGCCCAGCTGGTCCATATTGAGTCCGAGGACGAGGCGAATGCCTTTATCGAGATGGTTCGCAAGCGTCATTACGACGCTCGGCACAATGTTCCCGCGTTGATTTTAGTCGATGGACGCGAGCGCCAGAGCGATGATGGTGAGCCGAGCCGCACGAGCGGTATGCCGACGCTCGAGGTGCTGCGCGGCGCGGGGCTCAAAAATGTTTGCTGCGTGGTGACGCGCTATTTTGGTGGCACGCTGTTAGGGCCCGGTGGCTTGGTGCGCGCCTATACCGCGGCGACGCAGACGGCGGTGGCCGCGGCTCAGGAGGCCGGGCAGATCGTCGAGATGACGAGTGTCGTGCCTGTTGACGTGCATGTGGCCTATCCGCAGTATGAGCAAGTGCTTCATTTGGCGCAGGATTCGGGTGCCAAGGTTTCGGATACCGATTTCGCGGATACCGTGACGATTCATTTGGTGTTTAAGGCGGGGGAGCAGGAGCCGTTTTGCGCTAAGATGCGCGAGCTTATGGCGGGGCGCGAGGAGATTGAGTACCGCCATCGATCTCAACGCCGCCATGCCGCCCAATCTGAACGAGCCGGAAAACCACGCCGTGATCCGGGACGATGTGCAAAACCATCTCCAATATAACGGCATCCTGACCGAAAACGGCGTTTCCTACTACGATTATACCTATGACGGCGCGTATCCGGACACGCATCTTAGCGTGCCGCAGACGGTCGTCGTGTTCTTCTCGCCAAAACGCTTGGCGATTTCGCGCGACAGCTTGTAGGTCTGGCCCTTGGTCTTGGGGTTTTCCATGCCGTCGCTCATCACAACGCCCATGATGGCCACGGCGCCCGAGATGGCGCCGCAGGTTTCGGTCATGCCGCCCATGCCGGCACCAAAGCCCTCGGTGAGGGTAAAGGCGATCTGGGGGTCGAGTCCGACGGCGGGCGCGAGGGTGCAGGCGACGGCCTGGGCGCAGTTAAAGCCGCGGGCGTGGTATTCGGCAGCCTGAGCCTGACAGGCGGTGATGTCGAGCTGGGCCGTATCGATTTGCTTCATCGTTGTCTCCTTAGTCACGGTGTACCCGCCTATGGTACCCGTGACGGTGCGTGTAATCATCGAGAGCTTCATGGATGCCTCATTTTTATCTATCGAGCAAATGCCTAAGGCTGAGACGAATGCCCCTGATTCATTTGTCCCATAACCTACCTTTGGGATGGGTTGAGAGGGGTGCAGGGTAGCGGTATCGTGAACCGAATAAAACTAAAACCCAGGCAAGGGAGCAAGATATGAGCGAGCAGACCATCGGTACTACATGTGTTCAGGGCACACGTCGGAGCACATGGGCAAGCTGTTTGACCTAGAGGAGTCGGGCTACTTCTACAGCCGTCTGCAGAATCCCACGTGCGATCTGGTTGCTGCCAAGATCTGTGAGATGGAGGGCGGTACCGCTGCGATGCTCACGAGCTCGGGCATGGCTGCGAACTTCCTTGCGATCTTTAACGTTGCCGGTGCTGGCGATCACGTGGTCGCGAGCTCTGCCATCTACGGCGGTACCTACAACCTGCTCGCCCATACTATGGAGCGCATGGGTCTTACCTGCACGTTCGTTGCTCCCGACTGCTCCGACGAGGAGCTCGAGGCATCCTTCCAGCCAGACACTAAGCTCGTCTTTGGCGAGACGATCGCCAACCCCGCCCTTGCCGTGCTCGATATTGAGCGCTTTGCCAAGGCCGCGCACGACCACGGCGTACCGCTGATGGTCGACAACACCTTCCCGACGCCCGTGATGTGCCGTCCCTTTGAGTGGGGCGCCGACATCGTCACGCACTCCACCACTAAGTACATGGATGGCCATGCGGCCTACCTGGGTGGCGTGATCGTCGATCACGGCCAGTTTGACTGGATGGCCCATGCGGACAAGTTCCCGGGTCTCACCACGCCCGACGAGAGCTATCACGGCGTGACCTATGCCGAGAAGTTCGGTCGCGAGGGTGCCTTCATTACCAAGGCAACCGCGCAGCTCATGCGTGACCTCGGCCCCATGCAGAAC
>MNQC01000005.1:10088-10969 GCA_001915225.1 Collinsella sp. 60_9 | reverse complement strand
GTCTGGAGGGCGACAAGTACTATGACATCGCTCAGAAGTACATGCCCAACGGTACCTGCGGCGTGGTGAGCTTTGGCTTTAACGGTGGTCGCGCGGCGGCCGAGACCTTTATGAAGAGCCTCAAGCTCGCCCAGATCGCCACGCATGTGGCCGACGCCCGCACCTGCTGCTTGCATCCGGCAAACGCCACACACCGTCAGATGAACGATGAGGAGCTCATCGCCTGTGGCATTTCTGCCGACATGGTGCGCCTGTCGTGCGGCCTCGAGGATACGGCCGATCTGATTGCCGACCTTGAGCAGGCGCTCGAGCAGTGCTAGGCTAGCGTTCGCATGAGGCGCCGATGCTGGCAGAAAGCTTCGGCGACCTTTCGTTCCGATTCCTTTGCAGGCGATTGGGGCCCCGTTTTTTGCGTTGGGCCACTCGAAAGGATGGATATGGAGAAAACTGCAGAGCAGCTGCGCCGCGAGCACCTTGCCCTAGAGGGCGACACCCATGGCAAGAACAAGTGGGCGATTCTGTTTACCGTGCTCATCATGACGTTTATGGTGTGCCTGGATTCGACCGTCGTGACCGTGGCGTTGCCCGTGATGCAAAAGGAACTGGGCGTGGGCCTCGATCGCATTCAGCTGGTGAGTTCGGTGTACCTGCTTGCGACATGCGTGGCTATGCTGCCGTTTGGCCGCCTGGGCGACGTGCGCGGCAAGGTGAATGTGTTCCAGCTGGGCGTCATCGTCTTTACGGTTGGCTCGCTGCTTTGTGGCCTTTCGGCCTCGCTCGAGGTTCTTATTCTGGCACGTATTGTTCAGGGCGTCGGTTGCGCGGCGGCCATGGCCAGGGGACTGGCGGGCGAGGGGGTCCTGCCCCCCCGGGGTTTTTTT
>MNQC01000005.1:8899-10049 GCA_001915225.1 Collinsella sp. 60_9 | reverse complement strand
TGGCCCTCGGCATGATGTGTGGCCCCGTGCTCGGTGGCATGCTGGTGGCAAGCTTTCCCTGGGAGAGCATCTTTCTCATTAACCTGCCCATTGGCGTCATCTCGTTTATCGTGGGGCTCTATACGCTGCCGCATGTTAAGCCGGAGGCCGGCGAGCGTCCCATGTCCATGATCGAGGCCGCTCGTCGCTGCTTTGCAAATTCGGCCTTTACCATCAACCTTGCCTGCATGCTCATCGTGTTCGTTGGCATTGGCGCATCCGAGTTCATTCTGCCGTTCTATTTTCAGGACGCCCATGGCTTTAGCTCCGATATTTCCGGACTGCTCTTTTTGGCACTGCCGATGGTGAATGCCTTTATCGGCCCGCTTTCGGGAACGGTTTCGGACCGTGTTGGCTGCGAGGGCCCCACGGCGGTCGGCCTGGGCGTGTACGTGTGCGGTCTCTTTGCGGTAAGCACGCTCGACGATCACTCTTCTATCCCTGTGATCGTGTGCTGTGCCGCGTTTATGTCGTGCGGCACGTCGATTTTCCAGAGCCCCAACAACTCGCTGTATATGGGTTCGGCCCCGCGCGAGGCGCTCGGTTTTGCAGGCAGCCTGGGTAGTTTGGCACGCTACGCCGGCATGGCGCTCGGCATTACGGCGGCGTCGCATATCCTGTATGGGCAGATGAGCGTGGCAATGGGCGAGGCCGTGACCAGCTACATCGACAACGCTCTGCCGAGCTACATTCGGCTTTCGCTCGGTGTTCTACGTACTCATGGCTGTGGCCGCCGTTGGCTTTGCGCTTGCCATGGCGCGTTTGGTGAAGATGCGCGCCCGCCATTAGCATGTTGGGAGGCTGTCTGCCACGATTCGCGCCGTCCCAAAAAGACTGGTTTGTGGTGCGATGTGGCTTGTGGGGCGGGCGGGGGTCGGTCCGTGGTAGACTATCGAACAACGTTTATTAATCGCGCGGTATCGTTGCCGCGAGAAGGGGTTGCGCCATGCAGGAGCTTGAGGATCGTATTCGCCATGACGGCATCGTAAAGGCCGGTAACGTCCTTAAGGTTGATGCCTTCCTCAACCACCAGTGCGACGTTGAGCTGTTCGACCACATGGGTGCCGAGTGGGCCCGTCTGTTCGAGGGTGTCGAGATCAACAAGATCCTG
>MNQC01000005.1:8469-8865 GCA_001915225.1 Collinsella sp. 60_9 | reverse complement strand
TTGCCAAGAAGGCGCAGTCCATCAACCTCGACGGCGAGCAGTATGCCACGACCATCTATTCCTTTACCAAGCAGAAGGAGTACCCGGTTATCGTTGGCAAGCGCTTCCTGTCCGAGGGCGATAAGGTCCTGATTATCGACGACTTCCTGGCCAACGGTTGCGCGCTTGAGGGCCTTATTAAGATCTGCGAGGCTGCGGGCGCCGAGGTTGCCGGCATTGGCATCGCCGTTGAGAAGGGCTTCCAAGGCGGTGGCGATAAGCTTCGCGAGCGCGGCTTCCGCGTTGAGAGCTTGGCCCGTATCGCCGATATGGACTGCGAGAACGGCGAGATCACCTTCGCCTAAGCGCGCAACACAAGCGATTGGTATGCGATGTGACAAAGGGACTGTCCCTTTG
>MNQC01000005.1:1268-8389 GCA_001915225.1 Collinsella sp. 60_9 | reverse complement strand
GAGGTGCAGGTGTTTCGCGCGACGGGTCCGGGCGGACAGGGCGTGAACACGACGGACTCGGCGGTACGCATGAAACATATCCCTTCGGGGATTGTCGTGACGGCGCGTGAGAGCCGCAGCCAGTTTCAGAATCGCGCGAGCTGCCTGCGCAAGCTGCGCGCTGAGCTTGAGCGTCGCGGGCGTCCACCGCGCCGACGCGTAAAGACCAAGGTGCCTCAGCGCTCTCGCCAGCGCAGGCTCAACGACAAGCACTTCAATGCGATTAAAAAAGCCAACCGACGCAAGCCGGGCAGCGACGAATAGCCTCCTCATAAGTTGCGGTGAAATAGGGACTGTTTTGCGGCTTTAGATGCATAAACAGTCCCTATTTCACCGCAACTTAGGTGGGGTTAGTGGGTGGGGTGCCAGACGTGGAGGGCGCCGGCGAGGGGGTCGACCCCCATGCGCGAGGGGGCGGTGGGGGCGCCGGCGGCCCGGGTGGGGAAAGGTGAGCTCGACATGGCGGCAGCGGCGCATGCGAACCGGCGGCAACTTGGTATGGTGGCCGTCCTTGGCCGAAAGAAACATAGGCAGGGCAACCGCGCGAGGGACGGGGCCGCAGGCGTAGCAGACGTCGAGTACGCCGTCGCAGGGGTCGGCATCGGGGCAGATGCGATAGCCCGAGCCATAGGTAGGACCCAGCTGAATCGCCATGATGATCGCCCTCACACGCTCGGTGGGTGCCCCGTCAAAGCTGACCTTCATGGGGTAGTTACGATAGCGCAGACCAAACTGCTCAAGTCCCGAGAGGGTGTAGAGCGGAGCGCCCGTCAAGCCGGTCTTTTTGCGCAGCTCAGTGGTGCCCAGACCGATGGCGGCATCGATGCCGACCGAAAGCGTTTGGTCGTAGTACTCAACGGTAGCCTCGCCGCTGCCGCTTGCGGGGTTCCATGAACGAATGCGCCCGATGTCCTGACGCTGCAGCTCACAGGTGAGCAGTGCGCCAAAATCCTTGCCGGAGAAATCGTCGATGCCGAGCGTTTGGGCAAAATCGTTGCCGGAGCCAACGGGCAGGACGGCAAGAGCGGGGCGGGCGTCCTCCTTTTGCGTCATAAGCCCGTTGACGACCTCGTGGATCACGCCGTCGCCGCCAAGGGCGATAACGGTGCGATAGCCCGTTGCCTGGGCGGCTAGCTCCTCGGCGTGCCCCATGCGCTCGGTCAGCACCAGGTCAAACTGGGATGCGCGTGCAGTCATGTCCAAAAAGCGCTGCAGACGCTCGGCAACTTCGTGCGCCGCACCCGACTGGGCGGCTGGGTTGGCGATGATGAGCGTGCGACCAAAATCAGTTGCGTGCATGGGGCGACTCCCGGCGTGTGACATGGCAGTGCGGTCGCGCTCAGGTCGAATTGCCCCTGATTGTGGCTGCACGGCGAATACTTACGTCTACTCTATCAGGTCGTTGTGGCGCTCGATAGCATCCGCTACTGTACCGCCCTCATCCACAATAAGCGAACGGCGCTTGGGAGAGATGATGCGCTGGGCGGGGTACACGCCGCGGTGTCCGCCGGTTAGGTAGCTGATAAAGGCTACGATGACAAAGAACCCGGCGGCCGTGCCGTGGAATAGGTCGATGGCCATCATGCAGGTGGTGATGGGCACGTTGAGGCCGGCGCAGAACACGCCGAGCATGCCGAGAGCCGCCAGAAAGCTGGGATCGATTCCGACGAGGCAACCTATCCAGCCGCCGAGCGCCGCACCGATACCAAACAGGGGCGTGACCTCGCCGCCTTGGAAGCCGGCACCCAGGGTGAGCGCTGTGACGACCAACTTGATGGCTGCGTCCGCCAGGGTGGTGTTGCCGGCAAATCCGGCGCCGGAAAGCCATGTGGAAAGGCCGGCGTAGTCCCAGGCGTCGAGGAGGGCATACGCGGCCAAAACCACGAGTGCGCCTATAAGTGCGCGAACGAGGTAATTGGTGATAAAGCGACCGTACAGGCTCTTGACGGTTCGAACCGACCACGCAAAGAGGCGTGCTGTCAGACCGAAGATGATGGCGCTGATAACAACGATGACGCCCGTTTTGGGCGTCATGGTGGGAACGCTGGCGATGACATTCGCTTCGTACTCGGTACCCAGGGCGATTGATGTAAAGTAGCCGGTAAACGAGGCGACCAGGCAGTAAATGCCCGCGGTGTAGTCAATCTTGCCGATAAAGCACATCTCCATGCCAAAGAAAGCTCCGGCAAGGGGCGAACCGAATACGGCACCAAAGGCCGACGAGATGCCCGCGAGCATGAGGTCGTGGTGGTCATGCTTTTTGAGGTGGGCGAGGCTCGAGATGTTGCTGGCGATGGTGCCGCCGATCTGCACTGCGGCCCCCTCGCGACCGGCCGATCCGCCCGTTAGGTGTGTGAGCGTGGAGCACACAAACGTGAGGACGGCCATGCGCATATGGATGAGGCGTGTGCCCAGAGCGGAGTCGATGACCAGGTTGTTGCCACGCTTTGCGGCGAGACCGTGGTTCTTGTAGACCCATGCGGTGGCCATGCCCACAACGGGAAGCAGCGCGTAAATCCACGCATGGTGCTGTCGCGATATTCAGCGAGGCCAAAAACGCCCAAGCGGCAACGCCCATGGCGAGCGAGACGATGACGACGAGTGCGAGCAACTTGGCGCTCGCGAGTAGGTTGCGGGCGTTGCGGCGCGTGTCGGCAGCCAAGAGATGTTCAGAGCGGGTGAGCTGATGCCTGCCTGCCGTGATGACGTCGTTCAGGGAGAAAAAACCGCCTTCGTCGAGCGGCTGGGAATGATCCTGCGCTTCGTTTGCGCTTTCGGGTTTGTCGTTATGAGCCATACGTTCCTCTTTTAGGTTGCAACGCAAGCATTATAAAACGCGGTAAACGCGACGAGCCGGTGGGTTGGTTTCCATTCTGTTTCGCGGCCTGCAACCGACAGGTGTATTTGCGGGTACAGGCCGAGTCGCGGTCGTGCGTCGGGGGATTATACTGAGACAAGCATAAAGAATCGGCGCCCCTGTTGTGCGCCGTGGCATTAAGAGGTGCATATGGCAGAGAAACTCATTCCGCTGGAGGACGCGCAGTCGATTGTTCTGTCGCACGTTGCTCCGACCGATCTCGTCGAGATTCCCGTGTGGCAGGCCGCCGGTCTTCCCTTGGCTGAGGACGCGGTGGCCGATATCGACATCTCGCCGTTTGCCAACAGTGCCATGGACGGGTATGCCGTGCGCGCAGCTGATCTTGCTGGGCCCGCCGGTGACACTCCGGTGACGCTCTCCGTCGTAGGACACGAGGCCGCGGGCCATGTCTTTGAGGGCACAATCGGCACGGGCGAGACCGTCCGCATCATGACGGGCGCGCCGGTGCCCGAAGGTGCCGATGCCGTGGTGAAGTACGAGATCGTCGACGTACTCGATGGCGACGGCAACGAGGGCTTGCACGTTCGCTTCTCGGCGCCTGCCAAGGTAGGGGAGAACGTTCGCTCTGCCGCCGAGGAGGCCCATGCCGGCGATGTTGTGATGCACACCGGCGAGGTCGTGGCTCCGGCGGGCGCCGGCTTGCTGGCGAGCGCCGGGTATGCGAGCGTGAAGGTGCATGCCGCTCCGCGCGATTCGCGACTCCAACTCGTCGGCGTTGATGGCCGAAGCGCTCGATGCCGGCGCCGAGCCCGTGTTCTACGGCATTGCGCCCGATGATGAGCAGGCGATTGCCGAGCTGGTGCATCGTGCCGTGCAGGAGTGCGATTTTGTCATTACGAGCGGTGGCGCCTCGGCGGGCGATTACGATTTCGTGACGGCGCTCGTCTGGCGCGAGGGCGAGGTGCTGTTCGATCGCATCTCGATGCGTCCGGGCAAGGCCATCACGTTTGGCGTGCTCGGGGGCAAGCCCTACCTAGGGCTTTCAGGCAATCCGGCCGCGGCGTATGTGGGCTTTGAGATGCTCGCCCGTCCGGCGATTCGCAAGATGCGCGGCTTTGCCGAGGGCGTGCGTCCCGTGCAGCAGGCGACGCTCACGCACGGCGTGAAAAAGAATTCGGCGCTGCTCGGCACGATGCAGCGGTCCAACTGCCTGCTGCGTATTGACGAAGGACCGTGCGAGCTCAAGGCGGGCGACGTCGTGGATGTCGTGCGTGTCGACCTGCCCGAGGGCACGGTGTTGTAGGAGGAAGACTATGGAGTTGAAGATTTCGATCGTGACGTGCTCGGATACGCGCGATCTTGCTCAGGACGAGGCTGGAGCCGCACTCGAGGAACTTATCGAGGCGCAGGGCTGGACGGTCGTCTCACATGTGGTCGTGCGCGACGACGCCAGCGAGATCGGTGATGCCATTGTGGAAGCTGCCGATGAGTGCCACGCCAATGTCGTGCTCACCTGTGGCGGCACGGGACTTTCGATGCGCGACGTGACGCCCGAGGCGACGCGTGCCGTCTGCGACCGCGATGTGCCGGGTATTGCAGAGGCAATCCGTGCGTACTCCATGACCAAGACGCGCCGCGCTATGCTCTCGCGCGCCGTGTGCATGCAGCGTGGGCATACGCTTGTCATCAACTTTCCGGGATCCACGAAAGCGGCCCGCGAAAGCTGGGAGGCCGTGAGCGATCAGCTGGAGCATGCGGCCCAAATGACGGCGGGCGGCGGACATACCAAATAAGCGGTTTACCTGCGGCGGGGCGACCTGAACGGCTGCTCCGCCTTTGTTTTCCGCCGAAGCGACGCCGAGGTGCACGGCAACTCGAAACTATATTCTCTAGCGAGAATAATTTCTCATTATCATTATTCGCGCGGAAGTATAATCTAGTAACAGAATAAAGCCTGCGGCGGGGTGCCCGGGCATAGCGTTCGAAAGGGTTGAATATGTTCGATATGGTTTCACGCCGCGGTTTTGTCTCGCTTTCTGCTGCCGCTGCCGCCAGCTTTGGACTTGCTGGCTGCTCGGGCAACAAGACGTCCGAGCCCGCTGGTTCCGATGCCGGCTTCGCCAAGTCTTCCTCTGAGAAGAAAGCTGTCGAGCTGCAGGTCTTTGCCGCAAATTCGCTCGAGAACGCCCTGCCCGAGGTCCAGAAGCTCTACACCGACCAGACCGGCACCACCTTCGCCGACACGCAGTTCAAAGCGTCTGGCGACCTTGTCGAGCAGATGCGCGCCGGTGCCGCCGTCGACGTGCTCATCACGGCCTCCAAGGGCACCATGGACGACGCCGAAGCCGCCGAGCTCGTCGATGCCGACACGCGTGAGGACATGTTCGTCAACGACCTCGTGATCATTCGCGCCGAGGGCTCCGATACTAAGGTCGAGGCCATCGCCGACGTCGCGAATCTGGACGGTAAGATTGCCACCGGCGCCGCCAAGCCCGCCCCCGCCGGCAAGTACGCCAACCAGGCGCTGGCTTCCGTGGGCCTCTATACCGGTACCGAGGGCGACGACGGCGAGTACGCGCCCGAGCTCGCCGACAAGGTAGCCCTGGCCGACAAGGTCGGCACCGCTGCGTCTTACGTCTCTACAGGCGACTGCGTGGCGGGTTTTGTCTACAGCTCCGACATCTTCCGCTACGACGGCATCGAGGAGGCCTTCGTGTGCCCCGAGGACTCGCACAAGCCCATCGTGTATCCCGGTGCTGTCGCCGAGAGCTCCGAGCACGCCGACGAGGCCAAGGCGTTCATCGACTTCTGCCTGACCAACAAGAAGGCCCAGAAGATTTGGGCCAAGTACGGCTTTGAGCTTTCCGAGTAGTGCGGCTTGGCGCGATAATTCCATCGTTTTGTTTTTCACTCCGTCCTTGTATTCGCTTGGAGCTTTTCGTGCTTAATAGATTCCGCATGCTTGTCGCCTGTGCTTTGACCTTCGCGCTTTGCTGGGTGCCGGGATTTGCGTTTGCTGGGGACGCTGAGGACGGGGCCCAGGTTGCTGCGACCGCCCATGGGCTTTCCTATGGGATCGAGGGTTTTGAGCGGTTGGCCAAGGGGACCGCTCGTGCCATGGAGGGCCAGCCTGAGGGCTATCGGTTTCCCGTTGACGAGGACGTGGACCTTGTAGTGGCACCTACTGCCGATCGCGTTGTGGTTTGGATATCGCCCAAGGCGGTCGAGAAGTATGGATTGGATCCGCAGGATAACGAGTGCGTATCGGGTCTCAAGGCCCTCGTCTGTAAGCTCGACAGTGCAAACTGCATGGGAGGTGCGCAGCTAGGGGACGTGGATCTTCCTTGGTATGTCACGTCGGAAACAACGTTTGAATCCGGCGGGTATACCTATGGCTTTGACGAGCGCGGTGCGGATGGGGACCGCTATGTGGTGATTACATCAGCCTCGGGTGATGCCAAGGGCGGCGCGCGTTGGCTTGATAGCGCTCAAATGGTAGAGGCATCGTCTGTCGTGTTGCGGGATGAGCGGGGGCCCCTGACCTCTTCGGCCTCCTTATTGGGCGGCATCGACTACCGACCGTTTTGGGTGTCCATTAAAACGAGTGGCCTTGCCCTGCTGATCTCCTTTGCACTGGGCCTGTTCGCCGCGTGGAAGACTATGGGTACCTCGAGCCGCGTGAAGGGTTTGCTCGATTCGGTCTTTACGATTCCTATGGTGCTGCCGCCCACGGTCTGCGGCTTTCTGCTCCTCATGCTGTTTGGCCGCTCGACTGGGGTGGGTCAGTGGCTCATCGCGCACGGCGTCTCGATCGTCTTTACCTGGCCCGCGGCGGTGATATCTGGTGTCGTTTCCCCTGGTCTACCGCACGGCGCTCGGTGCCTTTGAGAGCCTTGACACGCAGATGCTCGATGCGGCGCGAACCCTGGGCTGGTCCGAGCGTCGCATCTTCACCAAGCTTATGATGCCGCTTGGCTGGCCCTCGATTGCCGCCGGCACGGTGCTCGCCTTTGCCCGCGCGATGGGCGAGTTTGGCTGCACCCTGTTCTTTGCGGGCAACTATGCCGGCATTACGCAGACCATTCCCATTGCGATTTACTTTGAATGGATGGGCGGCAATACGTCGGTGGCCCTCTTTTGGGTCGTGGTCGTAATAGCGTTTAGTTTCCTAGTCATCCTGTTCATCAACATGTACACCGCTCATTCGCAAAAGTATCGCGAGCGGGGCCTTGCCCGTGCGGAGCGCAAACAGGCCAAAGATCTC
>MNQC01000005.1:0-1240 GCA_001915225.1 Collinsella sp. 60_9 | reverse complement strand
CGCTGCGTATCGATCGCGAGGCGCTGACCGAGCTCATGCGCGATGATGCCGCCTTGCAGGGAGGTCGATAGGCCATGTCGCTCGTTCTGGATATCAAAAAGCGCTATTCCGGGTTTATGCTCGACATGCAGCTTGAGGCCGGCGAGGATCGTGTGGCGCTGCTCGGTGCCTCGGGTTGCGGCAAGAGCTGCACCTTGCGCTGCATTGCCGGTGTGGAGACGCCCGACGAGGGCAAGATCGTCGTCAACGGCGTGACCTTTTTTGACTCTGCGGCGGGCATCAACCTGTCGCCCCAGGAGCGAAAATGCGCCCTGCTGTTCCAAAACTATCAGCTGTTTCCCAACATGACGGTGGCCGATAACGTATGCGCCGGCGTAAAGGACGCGGGCGACGCCGCCGCGCGCAAGCAGCTTGCCGAGCGCTACCTGGGCATTTTTGGCCTGGCCGATTTTGCCGACCGCTATCCCGCGCGCCTCTCGGGCGGCCAGCAGCAGCGCGTGGCGCTTGCCCGCATGGTGGCGGCACACCCGGGCATCTTTATGTTCGACGAGCCCATGAGCGCACTCGATGCGTATCTTAAGAGCGCGCTCGAGCAAAACATGCTCGACCTCTTTGATGTGTGCAACCGCACCGTGCTCTACGTGAGCCACGACATCGACGAAGCGTGCCGCCTGTGCCAGCGTATCTGCGTGATGCACGACGGGCATGTTGAGGAGATCGGCTCCGTCGAGGACGTGGTCCGCCGTCCGCAGACGCTGGCGGCACTGCGCCTGACGGGCTGCAAGAACACAAGCCGGGCGCGCAAGATCGGGTCTCAGGAAGTTGAAGCCCTGGACTGGGGCATGACCTTTAACGTGGGCCATGAGGTTCCCGATAACGTGACGTACCTCGGTATTCGTGCGAGCTACTTCCATGTTGGACGTGCCGCGTGCTGATGCGCCCACGCGTCTGCAGTGGAAGGTGAATAAGGTGAGTGTACCCGTGGAAGAGCTGCCGCAGGCGGGTGAGACTCTGCGCATGCATTTTGATGCAAGCAGGATCCATTTGGTTTGTCGGTAGCACCGGGTAATGCCGTCGGGGATATAAGCCTCGGCGGCCTCGTCTTGCCGTTCGCCGAATGAAGGATGACAAACTCTTATCAATCAAGATAATTATTTATTAAACGACGGCACACGAGGCTGTCGTACGAATGTCAACGGTGTTCGCATGGTCGACGACCGTTGATATAGTTGACCTCAAC
>MNQC01000004.1:905-6647 GCA_001915225.1 Collinsella sp. 60_9 | reverse complement strand
CTCGTCGCCGGGACGGTGCAGGCAGACCTTCCTGAGCTTGCCGATCTCGGAAGGCACGTGCAGACCTTTCGTCATGGCCTCCTACCTTTCTTTCGGGCCCTTGTCAGGGCCGATTCGTTAGCGCCCCTCCGTGTGAGGCGTTATTGCTGACGACATATTTATATCCAAAATCAGCCCATACTTCCACCTTGCCCCCGAACGGTTTTTTATAGGGGGTGAACGGCATACACATATACTTCACGCATGGCACACTTCATCTTAATAAAGCGTATTTACGTGCTTAAACGCGTTTTCAATCCTAAAATCAAATGGAACTTAACTTTGTTAAACCATCCTCAAATTGCATATTTCCACTAAAGCTATGAATAGAACTAGCGGTTCATACCGCGTCTCAACCATTTTCATTTTTATTCAGAAAAAAGTTTGTCCTATTCATTTCTGGTAAATAAATTACCGTTTACCAGACGCTTGATACCGTTCACCGGAAACTCAGTATAAGGCCCAGCGGATACCGGCTCGCTTTACGGCCCCATTTGTAACAACTTGACTTCTCGGTATAGAAAAACAGTCCCGCTCCCCTCATGGGAAACGGAACTGTTATCGATAATCGTAGACAGATTTGATCGGCTTTGAGAGCCGTCGGAATCCTAGCGATCGAACTCGGCCAGAGCCTCACCCAGAAGCCTCAGGCCCTCGCGAAGAACATCTTCGCTTGCGTAGTAACCCAGTCGAGCGCCGCAAGGAAGCTCAAACCGGCTACCGGGAACCAGCAGCACTCCCCTCTCGGCCAGCAGGCGCTTGCAGAACTCCTCGTCGTCCTCGGGAATATCCAGCTGGATTAACGAGGTAGACACGCCCTGTGGGGCCGTCCAGGAAACGCGATGCTGCGTATCGATCCAAGCCTGCGCGATATCGCGGTTGCCAAACACGATCTTGCGATTGCGCTCGAGGATCTTGTCCTTGTGCTCAAGCACATAGGTCGCCAGGGCGTCGTTGAACACACCGCCGCAGATCATGGTGTGATCGCGATAGGTGCGGATTCGGTTGGATATCTCTTCGTCTGCCACGACCCAGCCCACGCGTGCCGCAGGCGTCGAATAGGTCTTCGACAACGAGTTGGTGACAATGGCCCTCTCGTACACGTCAGCCATCGACATAAAGGCCTCGGTGTTCTCAAGCGGCAGGTACACCTCGTCGCACAGCACATAGGCGCCCACCGAGCGGGCGATCTCGGCAATCTGGCCGAGCATATCGGCATCGAGCACCGTACCGATGGGGTTCGATGCGTTGTTGATGCAGATGAGCTTCGTGTTGGGACGAACGAGGCGCTTGAGCTGTTCGATATCGGGTTTCCATCCGAGCCCCTCGCGAAGCTCCCAATACTCGACCTCGGCGCCGAGCGTACGTGGGATCTCATAGAGCGGCGCATAGGTAGGCCACTCGGCGATAACGTGGTCGCCGGGCTCGACCACGGCCATGATGGCGTTGAGGTTCGCACCCGTGCAGCCATTGGTCTGCAGAATGTGATCGGGATTGACCTCGCGACGATACAGCTTGGCAACCTCAGCCTTAAACTCCGGCGAACCCTCGATCCAGCCGTAGTTCATCTTCTCGCGGTCCAGGCGCTCGTAGAACGTGGCGCCGTCCTGCTCATCGAGCGCGCGCAGCTCGCCCATGGTGAGCGACGAGATCGTCGACTGGGCGATGTCCCACGTGGCGCTCTTCTCCCAAACGTTGAGCCATTCCTCAACGCCAATCGTCTTGATGCCCATGGCCAAGCTCCTTACAAAAGCAGTCATCCAACCGTGTTGACGTTCCTCATACAAGATTGGGGCGGTGCGAAAACCCGCACCGCCCCAATGGAAGACATCTAATGGCAGCTAGATGTATGTATTATGACCTGTACGGGTCCTTGAAGACCTTAGAGGTCCTCGCGCCAGAAGGGCATGCTCATGCAGCGCGGGCCGCCGCGGCCGCGGGAGAGCTCGGCGGAGGGCACGACGAGAAGGTCCAGGCCCTGTGTTGGAGCCGTCGTTCCACTGCTCGCGGGAGGCCGCGATCGGGTCGCCGCCGCCGCAGGGGATCAGCTTGACCTGGTCGACGCCGGTGGCGTCCTCCAAGACGTGCTCGAGGGTGTCCTCGATCAGGCGGATGTTCACGTCGCCCGGGTTCTTGCCGGCGGTCAGCTCGTAGACGCGCAGGGTGCCCATGATGGCGGGGTGGATCGTGAACTTATCGACGTCGATCTGGGTGAAGACCGTGTCGAGGTGCATGAAGGCGCGCGAGACCGGGATGTCGAAGGCCAGGATGCGCTCGACCTTGGAGTCGGAGTTCCAGAAGATGTTCTGGGCCATGACGTCGATCGCGGCGGCCTGGGTGCGCTGGGAGATGCCGACGGCGAGGGTCTTCTCGTTGATGTTCAGCACGTCGCCGCCCTCGGTGTGGAACTGGCAGTCGCGGCGGAAGTACAGCGAGACGTCCTTGTAGTCGGGGTGGTACTTGAAGACGTACTTGCCGTACAGGGTCTCGCGGTTGCGGGTGACCGAGTACATGCGGTTGAGGTTGACGCCCTCGCCGACGACCGCGAACGGGTCGCGGGTGAAGTAGAGGTTGGGCATCGGGTCGATGATCAGGTCGGACTCGGACTCGGAGTTGACCAGGGAGTCGAGGGTCGTGGACGCCGTGAGGGGCATGTCGATCTCGGACTTGGTCATGCCGGCCATGGTCTTCTTGACGAACTCGAGGTTGTCCTCGATGGAGTCCAGCTTCTCGCGGACGATCTGCGGCATGTGCTGGCCGCGGATGCCGGCCTCGGCGATGTACTGGTCGGTGAACTCGGCGCGGGCGCCGGGGACCTGGTCGAACACCTCGGCGACGAGGTTCTCGAGATAGAGGACCTCCACGCCCTGGTCCCTCAGGATCTGGGCGAAGGTGTCGTGCTCCTGCTGCGCGACCTCCAGGAACGGGACGTCGTCGAACAGGAGTCGCTCGAGCTCGTCGGGCGGCAGGTTGAGCTCGTCGCCGGGACGGTGCAGGCAGACCTTCCTGAGCTTGCCGATCTCGGAAGGCACGTGCAGACCTTTCGTCATGGCCTCCTACCTTTCTTTCGGGCCTTACTGGCCGAATGTATCAGCGCCCCTCCGTATGGGACGCTGCTTGCTAACAGCTCTAGTTATATCCAAAAACCACCTGCAATTCCACCTCGCCCCCGAACGGTCAGCAAAGTGCGATGAACGGTATATCGCATATGATTCCCCCATGATGCACTTCGGTTCTCTAAAGCAGGTTTTCAAAGGTAAATGTTCTTTTTTCTAAGGAATTAAGCTAGATTGCACAAATATTATCATGTTTAGGAATTGCATAGCTAAAACGGTTTTCTGCATATATATGTCGTTTGTCCATGATTCAATTTGGATTCGATTATATTCAGCTCGCAATCATTCTTATTCATACATCCTCACCAGTTGAGTATGGATATAGATTGTTTCCAAACGAGTTGGGCAGTTAGTTGCATGCCTTGGCAGCGTAAGAAGTAGGTAAAGATACCGTTCGCGCGATGCGTCCGTGCTACAGGTCGACTAAATTGAGACAATAGTGATTAGTGTTAGGCTACCGTCCCTTGTGGGGACTGAACGGACAGATGCATATGCCGAGCAAAATCGAAAAGAAGCAAGCCGCCGCAAAGCTGCGCAAACCGCCGCGCGACTTCTCGTACACGCAAAACCGAGAGCTCAGCTGGCTACGCTTTGACAACCGCGTGCTCGACGAAGCCTTCGACGAAACCGTTCCGTTATTCGAGCGACTAAAGTTCGTTTCGATCTTCGAGTCCAACCTCGACGAGTTCCTTATGGTGCGCGTGGGCGGCCTGTCCGATCTGGCGGAGCTCAAAAAACAACCTGTCGACAACAAGAGCAATATGACCGCCTCCGAACAGGTCGATGCTGTCATGGCCGAAATGCCCGGGCTCCTTACCCGTTGGGAGTCCATCTTTAAGAGCATCGAGGGCAAGCTCGACACCTTGGGCGTTCACCGCGCCCGCATCGATTCGCTTACGCCCGAGGAGCGCACCTTTGTAACCCGCTACTTTCAGGCCTACGTGTCGCCGGTCATCTCGCCGCTGGTCATCGATCCTCGCCACCCCTTCCCCAACCTGCGCAACGGCGCGCTCTATCTGGCCTGTGGTCTGGACGGCGCCACCGACGAGGAGAGCCTACTGGGCCTTATCGAGATTCCCGCCTCGATGAACCGCGTGGTCGAGATCCCCTCGCCCACCGGCACCTACTCCTACATCTTGCTCGAGGACGTCATCCTCGCCTGCCTGGACAGCTGCTTTGGCTCCTATAAGCCGCTGGATCGTGCGCTGATCCGCGTCACCCGCAACGCCGACATCGATCCGGACGGCGAGGGCATCGAAGAGGAAGAGGACTACCGCCAGCACATGAAGCGCATTCTCAAGAAGCGCCTGCGCCTGCAGCCGGTAGTGCTCGCGGTCTCGGGGTCGCTCGAGAAGGCGACGCTCAAGACTATCCGCAAGGCGCTCGAGCTTTCGCGCCGCTCTGTCTTTACCTGCGATATCCCGCTCAACCTGGGCTACGTCTTTGGCATTGAGGGCAAGATTCCCGAGCACCTGCGCAACGAGCTCCTCTTTACGCCGTTTAAGCCACAGCCCAACCCCACCATCGACATGACCCGCTCCATCCGCGAGCAGGTGCTGCAGCACGACAAGCTGCTCTTCTACCCTTACGAGGCCATGAATCCGTTCCTGGATCTGGTACACGAGGCAGCCTACGATCCCGAGTGCATCTCGTTGCGCATCACGCTCTACCGCGTGGCCAAGCAGAGCCGCCTATGCGAGTCGCTGATCGATGCCGCCGAGAACGGCAAAGAGGTCACGGTGCTCATGGAGCTCCGCGCCCGCTTTGACGAGCAGAACAACATCGAGTGGGCCGAGCGTCTGGAAGAGGCAGGCTGCACCGTCATCTACGGCTCCGAAGGCTTTAAGTGCCACTCCAAGATCTGCCAGCTCACCTATCGCGAGGGCATGGCGCTCACCCGCCTCACGCTTTTGGGCACCGGCAACTTTAACGAGAAGACGGCCAAACTCTACAGCGACTTTATGCTCATGACAGCCCATCCCGGCATCGGTGAAGACGCCAACCTGTTCTTCCGCAATCTGTCGCTGGGCAACCTGCGCGGCGACTACCGCTTCCTGGGTGTGGCGCCCGTCGGACTGAAACCGCTCATCATGCGCGGGCTTGACCGCGAGATCCAGCGCGCCCTTGCCGGCGAGCCCGCCCGCGTGTTCTTTAAGCTCAACTCACTGACCGACCGCGAGGTTATCGACAAGATCGCCGAGGCATCGTGTGCCGGCGTGCGCGTAGACATGATCATCCGCGGCATCTCGTGCCTCAAGCCCGGTGTTCCGGGCAAGACCGAGAACGTGCATGTCCGCTCCATCGTCGGACGCTTTTTGGAGCACGCGCGCGTCTATGCTTTCGGCGTGGACTCGGACATGATTTACCTGAGCTCAGCCGATATGATGACGCGCAACACCGAGCACCGCGTGGAGATCGCCTTCCCCGTGCTCGACCCCACCTGCCGCGCCCTAGTGCACGAGTACATGGGCATGCAGCTGCGGGACAACGTGAAGGCCCGCAGCCTCACGAGCGACGGCACCTGGGTCCCCGTGGAGCGTGCAGAGGGTGAAAAACCCTTCAACTCGCAGGAAGCTCTGCTGGAGCG
>MNQC01000004.1:0-888 GCA_001915225.1 Collinsella sp. 60_9 | reverse complement strand
AACGCCGAGGCCGCGCCCGAGCCCGTCATTGAGGCGGAACCTGCCTCCGAGGCCGAGCCGCAGCCAGTAGCACCCAAGGTCCAAGAGGTCCAGGCGACCGTCATTGAGCCCGAGCCTGCACCTGTACCTCGGCCCGAGCCGCAGGTCACCAAGCCCGCACCCGAGACGAGTGCCCGTCGCGATAAGCCCGCTGGCAAGACCAAGGCCATCGAGCGCCATCGCCCCGGTCGTGTGCGCATGGGCCTGGGTCTGATCGGCCTGGGTCTTAAGACGCTCATTACCGGCAAGACGAAATAGTCGTTTGTAGAAGCAGTTTGTAGAAGCGCCCCGCATTTGAGGAAAGCCTCGGATGCGGGGCGCTTTTCCCTGCTACCATGGTGCGAACAACAACGCGAATGACAGGCAGGAATATGAAGCTCACTATAGAATCGATGACCTACGGCGCCGACGGGCTGGCGGCAAGGCCGTCTTTGTGCAGGGTGCCGTGGCAGGCGACATCGTCGAGGCCGAGGTCGTACAGGACGGCAAGTCGTTCATGCGCGCCCGCACCACCGAGATTCTGGAGC
Organism: Collinsella sp. 60_9; assembly: GCA_001915225.1. Lineage (GTDB taxonomy): Bacteria > Actinomycetota > Coriobacteriia > Coriobacteriales > Coriobacteriaceae > Collinsella. The sequence goes on along the minus strand of MNQC01000004.1, from coordinate 322 downwards.
CAAGCCCCGATCGCATTCAGCCTCCCTGCCCCTTCGTGGGCATCTGCGGCGGCTGCTCGTGGGGCAATCTCTCACGCACGGCACAGCTCGCCGCCAAGGAGCAAAACCTGCGCTCCACGCTCGAGCGCATCGGCAAGTTCGCTCCTGAGCAGGTCGATGAGTTGGTACAGCCCATCTGCCACACCAAGGACGACTGGGGCTACCGCAATAAAATCGAGCTCGAACCGACCGTCGTCAACGGTCGCGTGCGCCTTGGCATGCACGGTGTCGACCCCAGCAAAATCGTGACCGTCGATATGTGTCCGCTGTTCGATAAGCGCTT
>MNQC01000003.1:0-2856 GCA_001915225.1 Collinsella sp. 60_9 | reverse complement strand
CCTTATTTGCGCGTCATATCGCGTAGCGCTGACGCGCTGGTTTCCACAATGACAGGAGGTAAAAGTCCTCCCGCATCACCCGTTGGCAATCCCGTAGCGATAACTAGCAAATAACCTGCGTGTGCTCCTCGATGGCGGCACGATCTTCGGCGGTAATACCCGGCTCGCACACCATGGCATCCAAACTGTCCAGGCGGCAGAAGGTGTAGAAGTCGCGCTTGCCGATCTTGCTGGAGTCGGCGATCAGATAGCGCGAGTCGGCCTTGCTAAAGGCGAGCTGCTGGATGCGGCCCTCTTCCATGTTAGACGTGGACACGTCGCCGTCCAGAATGCCGTTTGCGCCGATAAAGGCTGCGTCGATCCCCAGCGCGCGCAAGGTGTCCTCGGCCGTGGGGCCCACAAAGGCGGCAGTGCGGCGCCGGTACACACCGCCCACCAGGCACAGTTCGCAGTCTTCACGCGCCTCGAGCAGGTTAAACACCGAAAGCGAATTGGTCACAATGCGCAGGCGAAACGCCGGCAGCATCGAGGCCATCTGCTCAACCGTGGTGCCCGTGCCCAAAAAGATGGTCGAGCCTTCCTCGATAAGCTCCACAGAACGGCGCGCAATCTGCAACTTTTCCTCGGCATGCTTCGTGCGCTTTTCGCTGTGCGAATACTCATGGCGCAGCATAGCGTGTGGACGGCCCTGCGCACTGCGGGCTCCGCCGTGCACGCGCTCGATCTCGCCCAGGCTCGCAAGCTCCTCAAGGTCACGGCGGATCGTCATATCCGAGACACCTAACGCATCCGAAATCTCCTTGACCGAGACCGTTCCCTGTTCCTCGAGCAGCTGCCGAACCTTATCCTGTCGCTCCGCTTTAATCACGATGAGTCCTCGCTGTTCCACGCTCACGTCAATTCAAACAATAACGAACAAATTGTATCAGACTCGCGCGCGTCAGAAATGAACGCCCGCACAGCTCCAATCATCACTTTTTTGAGAAAAATACCCCCTGCTTTAGTGGGGTGTAGTGATAATCTTGCCTGTTCGCGCTACAGTTTGTCGGAAATACCTCGATGTTAGGAACCAAATGATCACTTCCGAGCTTTTCGGCACCGCGCCGTGCGGTACCCCCGTTCATCGCTACACCCTCAACGGGCCCGAGATCTGCGTTCGCATTATGGACTATGGCGCCACCGTGTTGGGCATCGACGTGCCCGACATTCCCGGCAACGTGCGCGATGTGGTACTGGGCTTCGATAAGCTCGAGGATTACTTTGACAACCCCGCCTGCTTTGGCGCGACCATCGGCCCCGTGGCAAACCGCACCGCGGGCGCCACGATCACCATCGACGGCACGGACTGGCATATGCCCGCCAACGAGGGCGCCAACAACCTGCACAGCGATCTTGAGCACGGTCTGCATAAACGCGTGTGGGACGTTGAGCTCGACGAGGCCCATAACGCCGTGCGCATGACCACCTCGCTTGAGGATGGCGAACTGGGCCTTCCCGGCAACCGCACCTTTACGGCCGTGTTTACCGTTACACGCACCGGCGTCTTTCGCATCGAGTATGGCTGCGAGAGCGACCGCGCCACCTACGTGTCCATGACCAACCACACGTACTTTAACCTTGCCGGCCATAACGCCGGCATGGACTGCGAGCACTTCTTTGTTGCCAACGCTGCCCACTACCTGCCCATCAACGAGCAGAACATCCCCACCGGCGAGATTGCTCCGGTCGAGGGAACACCGTTTGACTTCCGCGAGCTGCGCCCCGTCGCGCCTGGCATGGAAGCCGACGACCCGCAGATTAAGCAAGCCCGTGGCTACGACCACTGCCTGTGCATCGACGGCTATCAGTACGGGCGCAACCTGCGCCGCGCGATGCACGTCGAGGAAATGTGGACCGGCCGTGAGCTCGACTACTACACCACCGCCCCGGGCGTGCAGCTCTACACCGGCAACTGGCTGGGCGACGAGCACGCCAAGGACGACGCCAACTATGGCTGGGGCGCCGGCTTTGCCCTCGAGGCAGAGATGTACCCCGACACGCCGCACCAGCCGCTGTTCCCGCAGGGCATTGTGGGCCCGGGTCATCCCTACAGCAATGTGATCGAATACCACTTTATGAGGCACTAGGCCCACAACGCGACATATCGCACAGCAGCGCCCGCCGGTACCACCGCCGACGGGCGTTTTGCTACCCAGTCATTGGGGACGTTCTTACATGACTAGCTGGATGGGGTCGGGGTTGGAGCTGGGGAGGTAGCGGATTTCTAGTTCTATGCCGAGCACTTGCAGCTCTTTGAGGGCGGCGACGTCCTCATCGTCTACGGCAACCGCGGGCGTTGCGGGGCGCTTACCCTCCCCTGCCTGCATATGGCCGATGCTAATCTTGGTGATCGGCACACCACCCTTAACCAGCGCGAGCGCATCGGCGGGTGAGGCCACCATAATCAGAATCCATTGACGCGGCGTTGCGGTATGAATGATATCGATGGTCCTTTGCACCGAGAAAAACCGCGTCCACACGCCCTCGGGCGCCGCGACCCTCATAGGCGCCCACTTGCGCGAATCAGCCGCAATCTCGTCGTTGACGATCAGGACGAGGTTGGAACCCACGACCTCGTTCCACAGCTCAACGTCTTGCCCGTAAATGAAACGGTCATCGATACGCGTGAGAAGAATCTTGGGTTGAGCCATGGCTGCCCCATTCTCTTTGAGACCCGTAAGAGCAAGACATCACGTCTTCAATATTAGTGCATTTAAAGGGTTGATTTCCGATCTCAGCCGAACACATTGAGCAAATAGGCCATTCCCGCAGTTAGCCGAACGCCCCCGTGGCCCCTCCTGGGGTCCGGGGGCGCCG
>MNQC01000002.1:2938-3942 GCA_001915225.1 Collinsella sp. 60_9 | reverse complement strand
GCCAAGCCCAGACGGACTTGGGCCAAAACGCGCTGCCGAAGGCCTCGAGCGCGCTCGACTCTTTTGCTGCCGTTTCGGGCGACCTGACCGGTATCGTCTCGGGTATGACACCTACACTTGCAAATGCGCGCGGCACGTTGGCGCAGCTTAGCGCTACGCTCGGCCAGGCCAAGACCACGCTGTCCCAGACCGATTCCTCGCTTGCCAAGGTCCAGGACAAGCTTGCAACCGCCGCCAATGACATCGCGGCACTGCAGACCTCCGAGTCCATGGGCGAGCTGGCCGATCTGATGGGCGTCGATGTCAATGACGTGGCAGATTTCATGGCGTCTCCGGTTGAGTTGACGTCCAAGTCAATCTATCCGGTCAAGAGCTTTGGCTCGGGCATCGCTCCCTTCTACACCATTGGGTGGGCGGCTATGTGCTCATCGCCATTTACAAGCTCGAGGTCGACCGTGAAGGTGTTGGCAGCTTTACGGCGCGCCAAGGCTACTTTGGCCGCTGGTTGCTCATGGTGATCCTGGGCGCGTTGCAGGCCATCATCGTTACGGTAGGCGATCTGGTGATTGGCGTGCAGTGCGTCAGCCCGCTGCTGTTCGTGCTGGGCGGCATCGCCATTTCGTTCACCTACGTCAATATCATCTATGCGCTGTCCACCACGTTTAAGCATATCGGCAAGGCTATCGGCGTCATTCTCGTCATCGTGCAGATCCCGGGTTCGTCGGGCATGTACCCCATCGAGATGATGCCCGGCTTCTTCCAGTGGCTGCACCCGCTGCTGCCCTTTACCTACGGCATCAATCTGCTGCGCGAGACGGTCGGCGGCATGTATTCGTTCAACTACCTGTTTAACCTGTGCATTCTGGGCGTGTTCTTGATCGTGGCGCTCTTTATCGGCCTGCAGCTGCGTCCGCTGCTGCTCAACCTTAACCTGCTCTTTGATAAACAGCTCTCCACGACCGGTATGATGATTTGCGAGTCCAACGACCTGCCGCGCCAGCGCT
>MNQC01000002.1:0-2861 GCA_001915225.1 Collinsella sp. 60_9 | reverse complement strand
CATGCGGTCGCCTTTGAACATCGCTACCCGTACTACATCAAGGGCGGTTTTGCCGCCGTGGTGGGCGTTCAGGTCCTGCTCTTTGTCCTGTCGACGGTTCTCGATATCGACAATAACGGCAAGATCATCCTGCTTGTCATTTGGATCATCTCGGTTATTGCCATCTGCGGCTGGCTTATCAATATCGAATATATCCGAGCGAGCCTCAATACCCAGATGCGCATCTCGGCGCTTTCGGATGAGGACCTGCGTCGCGAGATGCGCGAACACACGGCCGCCATTCCTGCCGCCCGCCACATGTTTGGCCTCAACGCCAGCGAGCGTGGTGCCAAGGGCGGCGATCAGTCCACGGGCCGCTTGCCGCATATCGGCTCGCACCATAAATCTCAGGGCAGCGACAGCACAGCCACAAATGATGGAGATACCACCGCGCTTGGCAAGCACTCCAAAGGAGGTGAGGCATAAATGAAGAACATCCTGCATCTGTTTAAGCGCGATGTCCAAAACGTGTCTCGCTCCGTGATCGGCTTGGTTGTCGTGATGGGCCTCATTATCGTACCGTGTCTGTACGCGTGGTTTAACATCGCCGGCAGCTGGGATCCGTACGGCAACACCGGCAATCTTAAGATCGCCGTGGTCAACACCGATGAGGGTTACGAGAGCGATTTGATCCCCGTTGAGGTTAACGTGGGCGAAAACGTGACCGCCACCCTACGCGGCAACGAGAGCTTCGATTGGGTTGTGCTCAACAATCGCGAAAAGGCTATCGAGGGCGTTAAGTCGGGCGCGTACTATGCTGCCGTCGTTATCCCCAAAACGTTTAGCGCTGACATGATGACGCTTTTCTCGACCGACGTGAAGCATGCCGATATCGAGTTCTACGAGAATCAGAAGGCCAACGCCATTGCGCAGATCGTGACCGAGAAGGGTTCGAGCGCCGTCCAGAGCCAGGTTAACAAAACTTTTACCGAGACCATTACGACGATCGGTCTTAAGACGGTGTCCAGCCTGCTCGATTACATGAGCACCGACCAGGTGGGTAACTTTATCGCCAACCTGTCCTCGACGCTCGGCGATTCGATTGAGGACCTGCGAGACGTTCGGGCAAATGCTTCGTCGCTGGCGGGCATTTTGAGCTCCACGTCCGATTCGCTGACGTCGGCGAGCGGCATGCTCAAGCAGACGGGCACGGTCGATGAGTCAACGAAGCAGCTTATGGAGCATGTCAAAAGCGGTATTAGCGATTCCAAGGAAGCGCTGAAGGACGCCAACGACGCCATCAATGCCGCGATTGACGGAAGCGCGGGCTCGTTTGACAACGTGTCCGCCGAGCTTGCGAAGGCATTTGATGCCGCGAATCAACATGTCTACCTTACAGTGTCCCAGCTCAACGATGCCGCTGCGGCTCTTAATGCGCGCGCCAAGGATATCGATGCGATGGCCGATCAGCTCCGCAGCCTTGCCGACCAGGTGAGCGATGAGAATTTGAAGGACGGCCTCAAGTCCGCCGCGACGTCGCTGGGCAGAATCGCCGTTGAGTACCGCAGCAATGCCAAGGATCTGGCGGCCACCGCGAAGTCTCTCTTCGATAGCATGGCCGAGGTCAACAACTCGCGTGCCGAGGTCGATCAGGCCATCGCCGATGCCAAGGCCGGCATCGCGGGCGCCAAATCCGATTACGATTCCACGTTCTCGGTTAAGGCCAAGGAGCTCAAGAAGACCGTCTCGGGCATCCTAGACTCGCTCGATGGTATCTCGGGCAATCTGGATAGCGCCGTAGACGGCCTGACCGACGCATCCGGTTCGCTGGCAAAGGGCCTCTCCAAGGCTGCAAAGCTGGTCAACAAGGCTTCCGATCAGTTGGGCGAAGCGTCGGACAAGATCAGCGCGTTTAAGGACGAGCTCGACGGTGCCTTGATGTCAGATGACCTCGCTACGATCAAGACGATGATCGGCAATGATCCCGAGGGTCTGGCCGTGTCGCTTTCCGGCCCCGTCGCGCTCGATCGCAAGCCGGTCTATCCGATTCGTAACTACGGTTCGGCCATGGCACCGTTCTACACGATTCTGTCGCTATGGGTCGGCTCGATCGTGCTGGCGGCCATGATGAAGGTCTCGGTTGACGATGAGCTTATCAACGAGCTCATCCCCGTGCGCCTGCACGAGATCTACCTGGGCCGCTACCTGTTCTTTGGCGGTCTGGCCCTGCTGCAGGCGACACTCGTGTGCGCGGGCGACATCCTGTTCTTTGGCATCCAATGCGACAACCCGCTGCAGTTTGTGCTGGCGGGCTGGGTCGCGAGTCTCGTGTTCTCCAATATCGTCTACACGCTTACGGTTTCGTTTGGCGATATCGGCAAGGCTTTGGCCGTTGTGCTGCTGGTCATGCAGGTCGGCGGTTCGGGCGGTACGTTCCCCATCGAGATGACCGGCCCTGTGTTCCAGGCGATCTATCCGTTCCTGCCGTTTACCCATGGCATTAACGCCATGCATGCCGCCATGGCTGGCGCCTACCATATGGAGTACTGGGTTGAGCTGGGCATTCTGGCGAGCTATCTGATTCCGTCGCTGGCCCTGGGCGTCGTCTTCCGCCGTCCGGTCATCAAAGCCAACGACTGGATCATCGAAAAGCTGGAATCAACCAAATTAATCTAGTTACGCGGTTTTACCAAACCGCGTAACGACTCGACGCTGCAAACGGCCCCAAGCGGCAATCTGACGTTCAATTTCAAGGGCGCGACCAGAGGGTCAGCGCCCTTTCATTCAAGACTTTAGTCCGCTGGCCGCGCAGCGGCCAGCTTTAAACCACCCGCTACGCGGGTGGAGACAAACGGCTTTACAAAGCCACCCCTCCGACCGAT
>MNQC01000001.1:0-4746 GCA_001915225.1 Collinsella sp. 60_9 | reverse complement strand
ATCCGCAGACGGTGCCGATCAACGACAGAGGGACGAGCCAGGTAAGCTCTAGGTTGCCCACCTCGGCGGACTCGAACCTGGGCATGCCCATGCCGCCGCCCACAAGCTGTCCAAGCAGCAGGTAGGTGCCCAGACCGCCGGCAATCGCAATACCGTAGACCACCGTCTTTTGCGCCTTGGGCAGCTTGATGGTGATCTCGCCGGACGCGGACTCATCGTCGGCGTCTTCACCCTGGCCGTCGGTGCTACCGGCAAGCGGCGCCACAAAGCCAAAGACGGGCGCGGTAAAGAGCGCCGTCAGGGCAGCCTGGGTGCCCAGCAACGTGAGCTCCCTAAACTCGGCGCCAAAGCGACGCATGCGGTCGCCGACCCAGCTGCACAGACCGGCGATAACGCCGGTCAGGCCGGCCTCCGGTCCAATGCTTCCGCCAAACAGCAGCGGCAGCAATGCCGCGAGCGAAAGCTTGCCCAGGTTGTCGTACGGGTAGCGCCCGTCTTGCTTAACCTTAGCCATCACCTGGTTGAGGTCATCGGTCTTGGTGCCTGTCATCTTTTCGTACAGACCGATTAACAGGCCGCCCAGCAGGCAGACAAAAAACGGGTACGGCAGAAAGCCAAACGGGCCGCTGGCAAGCTCGGGCGAAGCGACGCCCAGCGCGTGCGGAATCTCGGTCCATAGATAGTCGATACCGTGCTCCATCGCAAAAAAGAACAGCCAGACTGCGGCACCCGCGAGTGCACCGGTCACGGCAACGCTGACCAAAAACAGCGCTCGGTTCGTGGGTTTGGCAAGGTTATCCATCGGGTCCTCCCGCGGTCAAAGTCGACATAGATACGTTTTATTGTAGAGCGAGCGTTGCCCGAACGAGCCAACCACCTGCGCCGCAAACGGCACCATTGGGAGCCATAGTGGGGCAGGCTCAAGACTTATCCGTTGATAATCGAGGCAATCTCGCGCAAATCGTCGGCAAAGTAGATGCCGTGCTGGCGCCTCGGGCTCGAAAGCCCCTTATCAATCATGTGCCCGAGCAACGCCTTGAGGTCGTTGTAGTAACCGTCCAGGTTATACAGGATGCACGGAGAGCTCAGGTGCCCCAACGACACCGCGGACATAACCTCGGCAATCTCCTCGAGCGTGCCCGTGCCGCCCGGAAATGCGATGAACGCATCGCCGAGCTCGATCATCTTGGCCTTGCGCTCCGCCATATCGCTCGTCACGATAAGGTCGTCGATTCCGTCGTGTTGAAACTCTGCCTCGATAAAAAAGCTCGGCTCCACACCCGTCACATGTCCGCCTGCCTCGAGTACGCTATCGGCGAGCGCGCCCATCAGTCCCGATTTGGACCCGCCGTATACGAGCGCGTGTCCGTTGGCGCCAATCCAATTGCCCAGCTCCTGCACTGCGGGCAGAAACGCCGGGTCGTTGCCGACGCTCGCGCCCAGGTAGACGGTGATGTTCATATGCAATCCCCCTCGTCGTGACGCGCGGCACCCGTTCTATCGTTGCCGGCGACGGTATTCGCGCACGCGGCGCGACAAATCGGCGAGCTCATCGCGGTCGAGTTCTTCCAAATGCTCAAGATCGTCCATAAAGCGCGCCATGGTGTCCTTTTGGCGCATCTTGATAAGCGTATTGCAGTAGTTCACCGCCACGCCCGTAAGCATGGCGATATAGAAGATACTGATGACGCTTAGGATAACGGTAATGCCGCGGGCAACCGGCGTTTCAGCGGGGATATCGCCAAAGCCAATCGTCGAGACCGTCTCAAAGCTAAACCAGAGACCATCGCCAAACGTGAGGGTCGTGGGCTCGGACAGCCAGACAGCCGTCGAGCAAAGCAGATAGAAAATAAGAAACAGGCCCGTAATGCGTGCAAAGCCAGCCTGTCGCAGCACATCGGCAAGCGTCCTGAGCTTTTTCATCGCGACCCCTTCCACGGACAACCAATCACGTTCGCTCGGTATTGTCCCACGCCTCCCCAGCAAACGGAACTAGTCATTGGGGACGTTCTTAAATGACCAGTCAAACAAGAACGTCCCCAATGACTAGTCGTTTAAGAACGTCCCCGATGACTGCCGGGCGGGAGCGTTTAGCGGTACAGCTGCCGACTGGGCAGGCTGAGCTGGTATCCTTATGCGGTATTGTCTCGATTCGTTAGGATTGCATGTGAGAGCTGCCACTGTCCTTCGTTCAGTTATATGTCGCGCCCTGGCCATTGTGCTTGCCGCGCTTGCCGCACTGAGTTCCATCGCGCCTGTCCAGGCTTTTGCCGATGACTCTAGTCAGCCAGTCAAGACGGTCCGCGTCGGCTGGCTCGTCAACAACGAGGGCTTCCAGAACGGCACCCCCGGCGAGCGTCTCTCGGGATGGGGTTACGAGTACCTCCAGACCCTGTCGTACTACACGCCCGGCTGGCGGTACGAATACGTCTCCGGCACCTTCACCGAGCTTATGGACATGCTCGAGGCAGGCGAGATCGACCTCATGCCCAACATCTCCTACTCCGAGGAACGCGCCCAAAAGCTGCTCTTTTCCTCGAACCCCGAGGGCACCGAGCGCTACTACATCTACGCCAGGCCCGACCGTGACGACCTGGCCAAGGGTGACCCTCAAGCACTCCAGGGTCTCACCATCGGTTACAACTCCGGTGTTATGCAAACCATCGTCGGCCAGCAGTGGCTCGCCAACGAGGGAATCGCCTGCACATACAGGGAGTATGACGGAGGCTCCGTTCTCTTTGACGCGCTCGCAAACGGCGAGGTCGACGCCATCATCATGAACGACACCATTTCGTCGCCCGAGGCGTCGCCCATGTTCTACGTCGGTTCGAGCGACTACTACTTTGCCGTTCCCAAAAGCCGCCCCGACCTGATGGACAACATCAACTCCGCAATGGCGGCAATCAACCGCGTCAACCCCCGCTATAACGACGAGGTCAAATCGAACTATTCAGCGCAAAACAGCGGATCATCCTCGCTCACCGGCGATGAGCGCGCCTGGCTCAAGGCGAACAACAACACCATCACGCGGCTACATTACGGGCAAACTCCCCTACTGCAACGAAGACGAAGACGGCAAAATGGAAGGCTCGCTCGCATCGCTTGCGACGACGTTGCACGATAAATTTGGCATTACGGTCAAAACCGTCGCCTTTGATAGCTACAAGATGATGTCAAAGGCCCTGTCAAAGGGAAGCATAGACGTCGCGCTGCCGGTATACCGAGATTACTGGTTTGCCGAGCAATCAGGCGTTGTGCAGTCGGTATCGTTGGGGACCATATCCCTCACCGCCATCCACAGCGGAAGCAACCTGAACAAAGATCTTCAGAACATCGCCTGTACCAAATCATCGTTTATCAACCGAAACGTACTTGAAAGTCTGTTCCCCACAGCGACCGTGACCGAATACCGATCCGACGATGAAGCGTTCGACGCCCTCAGGAGGGGAACGGCGCGCTGCGTCGTCGCTCCCAGTTCACGCGTAAAAACCCTCGGCGATCGTTATGATCTCGAGGACTGCGAGACGGTCGAGCTCCCTGACACCTGCGAGCTCTCGTGCTGGATTTCGCGCGGAAAGCCCGAGCTGCTGGGAATCATCAACAAGGGCATCGTCAATGCCGGAGAATCGCTCTCCGCAAGCAATTACTCCTCTACGTCGTACACGGCCCAGGAATCCAACACGCTTCAATTCCTTTATCGCAACCGCACCGCCGTTGCCTCCACCCTCATCGGTATGTTGTCGGTCAGCATCGTCCTGCTCATCTGGGCGCTCGTGCGCGCTCGAACCGAGCGCGAAAAAGCCGACGCCGCCAACGCCGCTACGCCGCTCAACGGCATCCTGGGCCTTATCGATATCGAGGAATTGAAGGAAGGCGATATCCAGGTCGCCCGCGAAAGCCGCGCCAAGGCTCGTGTTGCCGCCAATCACCTGCTCTCGCTGATTAACGACATCCTCGAGATGGGCAAAATCGAAGACCGCAAGATAACACTGGAACATGCGCCTTTTAACCTCAAAGAGCTCTGTGACGATACGCTGGTTCTGTGCAAGCTCCGCGCATCCGATAACGGCATCACCATGCAGGACAATAGTCTGCCATACACCACGGGGCCATACATGGTCGGCAGTCCCACCCATATCCGACAGATCATGATCAACCTGTTAGACAACAGCATTAAGTACAACAAGCACGGCGGCTCCGTCACCTTTAGCTCAAAGACCAAGCCACTCGATAACGGGCGCGCGCTCTTTTGCTTTAGCGTTTCGGATACCGGCATTGGCATGACTTCCAAGTTTTTAAAGCATATCTATGAGCCGTTTGCCCAAGAAGGTAACGATGCGCGTAGCAAGTTCCAAGGAACCGGCATGGGCATGCCAATCGTCAAGTCGCTTATTGAACTGATGGGCGGCACCATCGAAGTCACCAGCGAGCTCCATGCGGGCACCTCGTTCTACGTGGAGATTCCGCTCGATATCGACAAGAACCCCCAGGCGCGGGCGAATACGGTCGAGGGGGCGCTCGACTGCTCGCTCGCCGACATGAACGTACTGCTCGCCGAAGACAACGAATTGAATGCCGAGATTGCCCAGGCGCTGCTAGAATCCGAGGGCGTCGTGGTCACCCGCGCCGCCAACGGCAACGAAGTCGTCGATCTGTACCTATCGCATCCCGCCGGCAGCTTCGATGCGATCCTGATGGACATTATGATGCCGGACATGGACGGTTACGAGGCAACCCGCACGATTC
>MNQC01000072.1:3375-5114 GCA_001915225.1 Collinsella sp. 60_9 | reverse complement strand
AAAGCTCATGGCCGCAGCGCTCGCGATCTGAGCGTATTTAAAGAAGACATTGGCACGTCGCCTGTTGGCGGCGGCAAAAAGAATCGAGACGAGCTTGCACAGGACCCAGCCCATGACAAAGCCCAGGCCTATGGAGAGCGCCAGGCCGTAGATGACCTTCATCCACTCGTGGACGTTGACGCTGCTCGCACCGCCGAGGGCGATGGCGGCACCGGTCAGGCCGGCGATAAGGCTGTGGCTTTGCGAGGTGGGGATGCCAAAACGCGACGCTGTGGCGCCGTAGACGACGATGGAGAACAGCGCCGCGCATAGGCAGGCGAGCGCCATGGTGCTGTTTCCGCCAAAGTCGACGATATGTGAGATGGTGTTGGCGACGCTCGCGTTAAAGTGCGTCATGATGAGCACGCCGAGGAAGTTGAATGCGGCGCTCATGAGAATGGCGGCGCGGGCGGGCATGCAACGCGTAGTGACGCAGGTCGCGATGGCGTTGGGCGCGTCGGTCCATCCATTGACGAAGATGGCGCCCAACGCGAGGATCACGGTGACGGCAAGGACTGGGTTCGACACAATTTGGCCGAGGAAGGTTGAGAACGTTACGTCCATATATGGGCTTTCTCGAAGTTTGCAGACACGTTACAAAAACATGATAAATCGTATCACCTCCTGCGGGTCTCTTTACCGAGTTCTGATGGGAGAAGTGAACTTTTTGGCACTAAAATTGAATATTAGCCCTGTTGACCGCGGGTGTTCTTTTTGCTAACACGCCATGCGGACACGTGCGATTACTACGACACTCCAAAACCACAGTCTGTTCGCTTTACAACATGCAAACATGCGTTCGATAATAGGAGGCATGGAATATCGACAGACAGACGGCAAAACTCGGCGCGTGCACAAGCAGTATGTGGACGTCGTGGCCCGCATCCTCGCGGGCGGACAGGTCGTGCCGGTCACCGTCTGCTGGGTCGACGGCCGTTGTTTTACGATCGACGAAATTATCTCGACCACCGGGTTTGGCCTGATGGTCCACGGCATCCGTACGGCAACATATAAGGTGCGTTTTGGCGGGCACGCGACCGAGTTGTATCTGGAGGACCAGACGCGCGAGCGGGCAGACGGCTCGCAGGCACACGTGATGCGTTGGTGGGTCTGGGCCTTTGATCGTACGCTTGAGAGCGAGCGCCGTAGGTAAGGACGTGCGGCATTCGGGTACAATGGCAGGAATCTTGTCACCTACGGCGCTGTCGTGCGCTTTTTGAAAGGACGAAGTATGAACGATATCCAGGGCTATCAGAACGGCCCCATCGAGACCGGTGCAAGCCGTGCCAAGGAGATGTCGCCGCGCGCGTACAACCTTGTCATGTCTGCCCTGATCTTTTTGGGCTTTTGCGCCATGGGCGTCGGTGCTTACTTTACGAGCACCATGTCGTTTGCGCGCATGATGATGAGCGGCGCCGCTTTGCCGCTGGTCTTTGGCTCATTTATTTTGACTATCGTCGGCATGGTCATGATGTCGGCCGCCGCCAGCAAGCAGTCCGTGGGCCTGTCCCTTGTGGGCTACGTAATCTTTGCGAGCACCTTTGGCCTGACCGCGTCGTTTGGCCTTGCCAACTACGACCTGCCCACCATCAACACTGCCTTTATCGCCACGGCCGCCATCACCTTTGTCTTTGGCGCCTTGGGCGTGACGTTCCCCAAGTTTTTCCAGCGCGTATATGGCATCGGTTTTGGCATTCTGC
>MNQC01000072.1:0-3339 GCA_001915225.1 Collinsella sp. 60_9 | reverse complement strand
ACAGACCATCACCGACCTGATCGTGATCGTGGTGTTCGCCGGCTTTATTGGCTACGACACCTATGTTGCCACGACGGTGCCGCCTACGCTGCCCAACGCCGTGCTCATGGCGTCCAATCTGTTCGTGGACATTATCAACGTGTTCTTGCGCATCCTGAACATCCTTGGCCGTCGCGACTAGTGGCGAATTGCGGCGGTGCTTGCCGTGCGTGTAAATCGATGCGAAAGGCGGTCCTTCGGGGCCGTCTTTTTTGTACGCGGCGGGGTATCATGGATGGGGAAAGCCGATAGCGGCAGAGACCGAGAAAGGTGACCACTTATGGCAGACGTCGACAACAGGAACCGTAACCGCAGGTCCAACCGAGCGGGTCAGCCCAATCCCAAGCGCGAGGGCCGTGCCAAGGCCGCCGAGCGTCACGTGGCAACTGTGTCCGAAGCGTGCGCCAAGGATATCGAGCGTTCGCTTGCCGGTGTTCGCGAGTTTGACGGTATGCCTGCCGGCTTTGTCGCGGCGATGAAGGCCAAGGTTCAGACTGCTGTGGCCGCTGAAGAACAGGTTGCCGAGGACGTCGAGGGCGCGGAGGCTGCCGAGACCGAGGCGGCACCCGAGAGCGAGGCAGCGCCCGAGACCGAGGCAGCTCCTGAGCCCGTCGAGGAGCCTGCCGAGGAAATCGCCGAAGCTGAGTCCGCGCCTGCTGAGGAGCCTGCTGCGTCCCTGCCTGAGGTCACCGTGCTCGATGCCTCCGCCACGCAGGCCATCTTGGACAACGGTCGTGGCTATGCGCAGTTCTGCGACATGGCCGTGCTCGCCTTTGCCTCGTTCACCAACCCGGGCGGTGGCTATATTCAGGGTTATCTGGGCCAGGAGGCCACACTGTGCGCCGATTCGTATCTGTACAACGTTCTCGATAAGCAGCGCAAATGGTACGGCGAGAACCGTCGCCGCAACATCAACTGCGAGCTCTATCGTAACCGCGCCCTAGTGGTGCCTGCGGTGCGCTTCGACCGCAACCACGTGCATGCATACGCCGACGTGATCGTGGCCGCCGCGCCCAACGTTAAGCGCGCCCGCCAGGAGTATCGCGTGAGCGACGATGCTCTGCTGGATGCCCTGCGCGACCGCATTCGCTTTGTGCTTGCCATCTGCGACGAGCTGGGTCGCGAGAAGCTCGTGCTGGGTGCTTGGGGCTGCGACAACAACGGCTTTGACGCAGAGGCCGTGGCCGAGCTCTTCCGCAAGGAGCTCGCGTCGGGCGACTTTAAGGTCAAGCAAGTCTTCTTTGCCGTGCCTTCTACGCGCTGGGATGAGGATTTTGCCAAGTTCGAGCACGTGCTGGCAAACTTCCCCGAGCGCAACGAGGAGTCCTATGCTCAGGTTGCCGCTCGCGCTGCGGCAGCTCGCGCCGTCGAGCAGGCCCAGGCTGCTACCGAGGATGATGAGGACGAGGACGATTGGCGCAAGTACCTGTAACCGGTGCGTGTTGACAGATAGGTCGAGCCGGCGGGAGAGGCTGCTCCCGCCGGCTTTTTACTAAAAGGAAGGGCTTACGATGAAAAACGTTCTATGCTTTGGCGACAGCAACACCTATGGTTACGATCCGGCGGGCATGCGCGACGGCACCGCGGTGCGCTATGCGCGGGATGTGCGCTGGTGTGGCGTGGCCCAACGTGACTTAGGCGAGGGCTGGCATGTAATTGAAGAAGGCCTCAACGGCCGCACGACGGTACGCGACGACATGTGCCATTTGGACACCAATCTTAACGGCATCCGCGCACTTCCGATGCTGCTCGAGGCCCATAAGCCGCTGGACGCCATTGTGATCATGCTGGGCACCAACGACTGTAAGACGGTCTTTAACGTGACAGCTTCCGATATCGCCCGTGGCGCCATGGCGCTGATTCGCGCCGTCCGCGCGTTTCCGTGGACCGACGCTGCGCCTTGTCCGCGCATTCTGCTGATGGCGCCTATCAAGATTAAGCCGCAGATCGCCGACGTATATATGACCGATTTTGACGAGCATTCCGTAGAAGCCTCGGAACATTTTGGTGAGTACTACGCGCATGTGGCTGAGCAGTTTGGCTGCGACTTTTTGAATGCAGCCGACTTTGCCGAGCCGGGCGATATCGACTATCTGCATATGATGCCCGAAAGCCATGAGAGCCTGGGTCACGCCGTGGCAGCCAAGCTCAAAGAGATGCTCGGAGAGTAGCGCGACCCCAAACCACCGCAAAGGGGGCGGGCGCCTTTGCGGTGGCTTGGGCTGCGAATCTTAATATTGCCACATGTGGTTGACAGGGCCGGAGCCTTTGCCCATGTTCAGGCCGGCGGCCAGAGCGCCTGTCAGGTAGGCCTTGCCGGCGTTGACGGCGTCGGCAAGATCCATGCCCTGAGCCAGCGCGCAGGCGATGGCGGACGAGAGCGTGCATCCGGTGCCGTGCGTGTTGTCGGTCTCGATGCGCTTGTGGCGGAACCACGTGGTGAGTGGATCTCCCAGATGGTTGCCCTCGTCATCGAGTGGCGCGGGTTCGGCCAGTACATCGTTGGCCTCGTTGACAAGATGCCCACCCTTAACGAGGGATGCGCAACCAAAGCGGCGGGTGAGGAGCATGGCAGCATTTTGCTGCGTGCGCTCGGAGTCGACCTCATAGTCGAGCAGTGCCATGGCCTCGGGAATATTGGGCGTGATAACCGTCGCTAGCGGGAACAGGCGGCGGGTGAGCGCCTCGGCGGCATCTTCGGCAATCAGCCGCGCGCCCGAGGTGGCGACCATGACGGGGTCGACGACCACGTTCGTTGCGTTCCAGGCGCTCAAGCGGTCGGCGATGACTTCGATAATCTCGACAGAAGAAACCATGCCGATCTTGACGGCGCTGGGGCGGATATCGTCAAAAACGGCGTCAATTTGCGCGGCTACGATATCTGGCGAGATATCCTGCACGGCGGTAACGCCCAGGGTGTTTTGCGCTGTGATGGCGGTGATGGCCGTCTCGGCATACAGGCGGTGCGCCGGAATCGGATCCCGCGATGGACAGGACGGCAGGTACCTTACTACGATCCATGTTCGCTCCCTTGTTCGGTCGGAATCAAATGGGTCTTTAAGCCAGCATTATAAAGATGCCCGGGCCGACTCTATGCCGAACCCGGGCGGGCGATGCAATCTCTACGCAAGTGTAAGTAAATGTTCACAAGTCAACAATTGACAGGCACCAGCTCGCCGCCAGAAGCGGCCGCGGCGACAGGGTTAGTCCTCCATGCCGAGGTCGATCGTGGTGCCCTCGAAGATCTTGTTGACGGTGCGGACGGCGCACATCTTCCCACACATGGTGCAAGTGCCCTCG
>MNQC01000071.1:3617-7577 GCA_001915225.1 Collinsella sp. 60_9 | reverse complement strand
ACAAGACCCTGTTCAAACATCAGATCGACACGCAGGTTAATGCGCTCGTAGAGCACCTCGCGATTACGCGTCAGACCAAACCACAGAGCGTGATAATGCTCGCGCGGAACACTAAACTGACTTTTTTGCTGTGCATAGGAGATACCATCATCATGCATCTCGAGCGCACGAATCACACGGCGCACGTTATGGGGATGAATAACAGCAGCCGATTCTGGGTCGCGCTCGGCAAGCAGGGCATGCAGTTCTTCCTCGCCAATACGTTCGGCAAGCTCCTGATAACCCACACGGCGATCGTCCTCAAGTTCACCCCCGGCAGGCAACCCGAACCAAGGAGACGTTCAACATGCGCGCGAGCGTCAGCCTGATAAAGCGCAGCAGAATATGCCACACCCGGCTCTACAATGTCGACGAGACGCAGCGGCGCCGTACACTCATCGGGCGCCATCTTTGCGGTACCGATGTCCATGCCGCGATAGATTTGCATCGCATCGCACGACAGCACTTCGGACGAAAGACGAGCGGCCAAACGGTCGGCAACGTCACTTTTACCAACCGCCGTCGGACCGACGATCGCAACGGCGGAAAGACCTGCCCCGGGAGAAACCATTAGCGCGGCTCGCCCACAACGGAGCCGGACAAATACCAGGTCTTGGCAACGTCAACGTCAACATCAACGATCTTGCCAACAAGCAGATCGATGCTGTAGCCCTCGGGGATGGGCGCATGAACTGTCTGATTCTTAGGACTCTTGCCCAGCAGGACCGCGTCGTTCTTTTTACTCGTTCCCTCAATGAGCGCCGGAACCACAGTATGAAGCTCACCCTGGTTATACTCGTGTGCCGTGGTCTCGATAACCTTAACCAGGCGGTTGAAACGCTCGAGAATAACCTCATGCGGCGTAGGATCGTGCTCAAAGTCTTCTTCAGTCTCGCCCGGAAAGCCAACGATAATGTCGGTCGAGAGCGCGATATCGGGCATGCGATTGCGGATGCGATCGACCAGGCCCAGATAGTCCTCGCGTGTATAACGGCGATTCATCTCTTTGAGGATCCGTGTCGAACCTGACTGGACGGCTAGGTGCAGCTGCGGCATAACGGCAGGCGTCTCGGCCATGGCGTCGATGGTCTCGGGGAGAAGATCCTTGGGATGCGAAGACGTAAAGAAGATGCGCTCCACACCCGTATCGCCCACGGCACGCAGCAGATCGGCAAAACGCGGCTTGCCAAACAGATCGCGACCATATGAGTTAACGTTTTGGCCCAGCAGCGTAATCTCACGCACGCCCTGGCGCACCAAAGCGGTCACCTCGTCGACAATCTCCTCGAAGGGGCGGCTCTTTTCGCGACCGCGCACGTACGGCACGATGCAATAGGTGCAGAAATTATTGCAGCCCGTCATGATGGGCACCCAGGCGTGATACTGGGTCTCGCGATGCCACGGCATGCTCATGGCATCCGTATCCTCATGCTCATTGGTGCGGATATGACGCTTGCCGTCAAGGAACGCCTCGGCAATGAGCTCGGCCACATGTGCGATAGAATGCGTGCCAAAGATGACATTGACGTTATCGACGTTGGTGAGCAGGCCCTCGCCATCACGCTGCGCAATGCAGCCGCCCACGGCAACCACACGCTTGCCCGAAGGCGAAGGCGGCAGACTTTTGCAGGAATTACACTGACCGTACAGGCGAGTATCGGCGGCCTCACGCACACAGCATGTCATGAAGACAACGATATCGGCATGCTCGGGATCGAGCGCCATGAGACAGCCATACGAATCAAGCAGACCGCTCACGCGCTCGGAATCGTGCTGATTCATCTGGCAGCCAAAGGTGCGGATAAAGTAGGTGCGTACGGAACGCTGGTCCATGTGCATAAGTCCTAACGATGAAAGGGAGGCGAATCGAGGCAAGCAGAAGCTATGCCACAGGCTTAACATCATCCATGACGACGTTATCCATAGCAGCTCGATTGATCTGGTGAACGTAGATAGAAAGGCGGATGGCCGTGCGCGACTCCCCGTTAATGAGGATGTCAGAGAACACGGGCGCGCAGGAAATATCAAAACCGGTTGGAATCAAAAAACCGCGCGCGATAGCCACGGCCTTAATGGCCTGGTTGACAGCACCAGCGCCGACACACTGGATGTTGACGGGTACACCATCCTTGACCATGCCGGCGATGGCGCCGGCAACGGACGCGGGCGATGATT
Source organism: Collinsella sp. 60_9 (assembly GCA_001915225.1). Classification (GTDB taxonomy): domain Bacteria; phylum Actinomycetota; class Coriobacteriia; order Coriobacteriales; family Coriobacteriaceae; genus Collinsella. Next base: position 5,363 of record MNQC01000071.1, on the reverse strand, counting down.
TGCTTGATACCTTCAGGCAATCCATGAAGAAACTCCTGCGTTTAAAAGTACGTTTTAACTGCAATAACTGTATCGTACCGAGTGGACTCGGTAAAGGCACTATTCCTCTTTGGCAAGATCGAAGGTCACAGTGATTCGATCACGCGAAACACGAATCTTTGGGTCGCCGCAAAGGTTGAGATAGTACCGGGCGGCAAGGTCATTAAAGTCACGCTCCACAGCACGCGAAAACTGTGCCATGTCATCCTTGGCAATACGTAGCCCGCGACGATCCTTCGCAAGATCGACAGGAGCCGGCGCATGCGAGGACGAATCACGCTCGCGCAGCAGACGCGCGGTCACACCGCGAACGGGCTTAATCTGCCCTGCCAAAATGCGATGAGCCGTGCGCTCGGACATCTCAAGACCCAAACCCGAACAGATACGGATAAAGTCCTCGGCATCAGAGGCAAGGCCTAAACGATCGACAACCGGAAGCTCACTCTCGTCATCAATGAACAGGAGACGCGACGCATCGAGCCGACTTGACGCCTGAGCATAAAGGGTCGCGGCAATCTCAGACGGAGAACCAAGATAGACATCGCAACCACGCAACTCCTCGAGCGCAAAATCACAAGCAGCGCGAATAATATTATGCGGGCCGCGAGCACAGACATAACGTCCGTCCTCATCCTTGACGGCCTGGGGCCAGCTGGACTGATCGGCACGTTCACTGAGGCGGTCGGCCGCAACGCTCACCTTAAAGGCCGAGCCAAGGTCGACACCAGACGTGACCACACGGGCCTCGTCGGTGTTCTGCTTGATCGAAAACAATGCCATGCCACGACCGTGAACGCCCCAACGGTCCATCTTCATGCTCTCGAGCTTTGAGGTAACGCGAGCATCGAAGATTCGCTCTTGCTTATCCTGCGGAACACCCGAACCGTTATCCAGAAAGACAAGCGTGCGGACGCCATCTTCCTTGGTCGTGGCGAGATAGACCTTGTCGGCGCCGGCATCGCGAGCATTACGGAGCATTTCGATGACGATATCCTCGACATGCTGAATATCGTGCTTTGCCTGGCGCCGCTCGGCCTCCGAAACGCGGAGGCGGACATACCCCTCGCCAAGGTTCTCCTCGACGCGAAGGTTGCCCTCCCCCGACATCGACGCGATAAATGAGATGAGCTCGTTCGCGTCGCTCATGTTATTTAGCGATATCGACAGCGCGGCTCTCGCGAATCACGACGACGCGCACCTGACCGGGATACTCCATCTCTTCCTCGATCTGATGGGCGATATCGTGAGCCAGGACCGTGGACTGGGCATCGGAGATCTTGTCCGGCTGAACCATGACGTGGACCTCGCGACCGGCCTGCATGGCATAGGTACGCTCGACGCCGTCATGGGAGTTGGCGATCTCCTCGAGCTTCTCAAGACGCTTGATGTAGTTCTCGGCAGACTCGCGACGGGCACCAGGGCGAGAGGCAGAGACGGCATCGGCGGCCTGTACCAGGACATCGAGCACCGTGTTGGGATCGACATCGGCATGGTGAGCCTCGATAGCGTGGACGATAACGGGCTTCTCGCCATAACGGCGGGCAAGCTCGGCGCCGATGACGGCATGCGGGCCCTCGACGTCGTGGTCGATTGCCTTGCCCAGGTCATGAAGCAGGCCGGCGCGCTTGGCGGTCACAACGTCCAGGCCAAGCTCGGAAGCCATCACGCCGCACAGATCAGAGACCTCGAGGGAGTGCTGAAGCACGT
>MNQC01000071.1:3293-3607 GCA_001915225.1 Collinsella sp. 60_9 | reverse complement strand
CATCTCCTCGATGCGGGCGGGGTGAATGCGGCCGTCGGCGATGAGGTTCTCGAGGGCGACACGGGCGGTCTCGCGACGGACCGGGTCGAAGCTCGAAAGAACGACGGTCTCGGGCGTGTCGTCGATCACGAGGTTGACGCCGGAAACCTGCTCGAAGGTCCGGATGTTGCGACCCTCGCGACCGATGATACGGCCCTTGAGGTCATCAGAGGGAATGTGCACGGAGGTAACGGTGACCTCGGCAGTGTGGTCGGCAGCGCAGCGCTGAATCGCCAGGGACAGAATCTCCTGGGCGGTCTTGTGGCACTCGGCGC
>MNQC01000071.1:0-3154 GCA_001915225.1 Collinsella sp. 60_9 | reverse complement strand
CCTGGCTGGACAGCTGATGCTCGCGCTTGTCGAGAGCGTCGTTGCGGCGATCAAGGGATTCCTCGCGCTGCATCACTCGGTTCTCGAGCGTACGAATCTCGTTCTTACGCTGCTTGTCCTCGGCCTCGGCGGCCTGCTTGTTCTTGATGATCTCCTCTTTAGCCTCGAGCAGAGACTCTTTTTTGAGGGTCTCGGCCTGACGCTTAGCATCACCGATCAGGGACTCAGCCTGTGCGTGTGCCGACTGGATCTTTTCGTCGGCCTCGTGAAGACTACCCTGCTTGGCGGTGCGCATGTAGGCAATTGCGGCGATGGCACCCAAAACGATGCCAACGAGCGCTGCGATGATAGGCATGCTCACTCCTTTTTATGGATTCGTTACACAACAAAGCGAACCGTCCTTACGAACGGCTCGCGACATTTGAGTAATATGGGCGCAGCTTATGCGGGTCGGATACAGATAAACATATAAACAAACTCATCACAGATGAGCACATATCACAAAGCAAATGACAGTGTTTATCGTACGTTGAACCACAACAACTGTCAAATAAATGGCCCCAGCACGGCGGCTAAAACGCGGTGAACGGCAGGACCACAAAACGCATACGCCTAAACCGCACATTCCTCGCGTTCGGCATCGAGACGTGCCTTAACGGCATCGGCGGCGATGTGATACGAGAAGCCCTTGCCCATCAAAAACCGAACCAGTTTTTCGAATCCGCGCGTCTCTGGAACACGCCGCTTGGCGAGCAGAGCTGACGCACGCTCCAAATCGTCTTCGACGGCAAAATAATCCTCGGGATAACCGGGAATGTCATCGAGCACGACATGACGGCGCTTGAGCTCGGTCTCGATTTTGCGCTGTCCCCAACCGCGCCGCTTGCGCTCCTCGATAAAGTACGAGCAAAAGCGGCTCTCGTCTAAAAAGCGATACTCGGTGGCGCGCTCGACGGCGAAATCGATCGCAGGCTGGTGAAAGCCGTAGCGAGCCAGCTTGTCACGGACCTCACCCGTCGCATGGTCGCGGCGCGATAACATCTCGGTCACCATGGTAAGTGCACATTTACGCTCGATGAGCTGCACCGCCTCACGAAAGTTGTCCCAATCGCAGGGAAGATCGGGGCGGTTTTTGACATACAGCCGCGCGACCCGCACGGGAATCCAAATGGACCGCTCAAAACCGCCCTCAAGCTCACAATCGATATGTGCGCAAGGCTTTTTGGACGCATATCCGCTCGAGAACGAGGAGGCCGCCTTCTTATCGGGATAGACGACCGTGGCCTCGGTCACCGTATACGACATGAGCGTAACCGCTACTCGTCGTCATCATCGAGCATGGCGGAACCATCGATAGCGTAAAGCTCGTCAAACTCCTCAGGCGCAGGCTGATCGGTCAGCTCGACCTCGGACGGAGCATCGTCATCAAACTCAAGCCCGCAGGCAAGGCGGACCTTATGCTCAATCTCGTCGGCGCAATCGGGGTGTTCGCGCAGGAAAGCCTTGGCGGCCTCGCGGCCGTTGCCGAGCTTGTCCTCGCCATAGGCAAACCAGGAGCCCATCTTCTTGCAGATGCCGCACTCGACAGCCATGTCCAGAATTGAGCCCTCCTTAGAGATGCCCGTACCGTACATGATGTCGAACTCAGCAGAACGGAACGGAGCCGCCACCTTGTTCTTAACGACCTTGGCGCGCACGCGGTTACCGATAACCTCGTCCTTAAGCTTAATGCTGTCGATACGGCGAATGTCGATACGCACCGAAGAGAAGAACTTAAGGGCGCGGCCGCCCGTCGTAGTCTCGGGGTTGCCGAACATGACGCCGATCTTCTCACGCAGCTGGTTAATGAAGATGCACGTCGTGTTGGACTTAGACAGCGAGCCGGCGAGCTTGCGGAGCGCCTGGCTCATCAGGCGAGCCTGAAGACCGACCGTAGTGTCGCCGATCTCTCCCTCGATCTCGGCACGCGGGGTCAGCGCGGCGACGGAGTCGACGACGATGGCATCGATGGCGCCGGAACGCACGAGCATGTCAACAATCTCAAGCGCCTGCTCGCCCGTATCGGGCTGGGAAATGAGCACCTCGTCGATATCCACGCCGATGCGCGCGGCATACGTGGGATCAAGCGCGTGCTCGGCATCGATAAATGCCACAACGCCACCCATAGCCTGGGCCTCTGCCAAAATCTCGAGCGAAAGCGTAGTCTTACCGGAGGACTCAGGACCGTAAATCTCGACGATACGTCCGCGCGGCACACCGCCGATACCCAGAGCGGCATCGAGTGCCAGAGCGCCCGTAGGGATGGCCTCGACCTCGAGCTCGGGACCACCGTCGCCGTACCTCATGATGGAACCCTGGCCGAATTTCTTCTCGATCTCGGCCTTGGTGGTGGCGATCATCTCATCGCGCTCTTTACCCGTCGTGCGAGCATGAACGGTACGTACGGGACCTGAATTCTTGGCCATGAATAGCCCTCCTCTTAACAACCTGCATCGATAATAAACGAACGGCTGTTCGTGGTCAACCGTTCAGATAAATCATATGAAGCCGACCTTTCCAAAACCCAACCAAACGCCGACCAAACACTGACCAAAATCTTGACCGCAGGCGAACCAAGAAAATCATGACGAGGAAAAATACGACAACTACCTGCACAAAGATAAAATTCGTCGGAGGTCCCTATCTCCACAATTAAGGGGCCCGGAGGCCCCTTAAAACACGTCTATTCCATAGGGTTGAGCACAAGGCCAATGCGACCCAATGCCTCCGTGACCGCATGGGCACGAACACACGAACGGTCGCCCTCATAGTGGCAGCGCACAGAGTCCACGACCGGCACTCCCCCATCGGCGGAACGATGTGCCCAGCCAATATAGAAAGTGCCAGCAGGATCGTCCTCAGTACCACCGCCGGGGCCGGCATAACCCGTTGCGCTCACTGCAATATCGCTCTGGTACAGTTCCAGCGAACCCGACGCCATCTCGCGCGCAGTCTGATGCGACACCGCAGTGTAGCGGTCGAGCGTCTCCTGCTCAACACCCAGCACGCGATGCTTAATCTCATCGCAGTAGGTCACCGCACCGCCACGCAGCACCGCCGAGGCGCCCGGGATATCCGCAATCGTCGAGGCGATCATACCCGCCGTCAGCGACTC
>MNQC01000070.1:0-10158 GCA_001915225.1 Collinsella sp. 60_9 | reverse complement strand
GCGTCCATCTGCTCCTGGATGGCGCCGTACAGGCACGGGTCGCCCGTGTGCAGGCGCACCACTTCCTCGCCCCGCGCATCTGCCGCGCACATCACGTCGAGCACTTCCTCCAAGGTCATGTGCGCGCTGTCGTAGACGATGCAGGATTCCTTGCACTCAGCGAGCAGCTCGGGGTTCACAAGGCTTCCCGCCCAAACGACCACGTCGGCTGCGCGCAGAAGGCGAGCCCCGCGCAGCGTGATAAGGTCGGCGGCGCCCGAGCCTGCGCCAACGATATGAATCATCCGAGCCTTCCCTTCCCATTTCTCATCGCAACCGTTTACGCCGCCATTCGCGCAGCGGGCAAAACACGGCGCCTGCGGCGGCAATCGGCGCAAATACGCAGGCAGGAGGCGCAATGCCGCCCGCCCTGGCTTTGACACGTTCACAAGTGCCCACTATCATAGTAAAAGATTCGGCAACGAGCATATGACAATCGGATAAAAGGAAATGACCGGCGCGGCGCCCGCACAGCCCGCGCTGGCTTGCGGAGGGAACCAGGTGGGAATCCTGGGCAAGGGACATTACTGTATAGGACGCGCGGGCGAACCGCCTCGCGCCCCAAGCCAGACTGCTTCGCCTTTTCCTCACGGCATCGCCGTGGCGTTAGCTCCTTGTGAACCCCGAGGGGTGCGCTTTTCTTTCAAACCGAGGAAAGGAAAAACCATGTCCGACCAGATGTCACGCCGCGGCTTCATGGGCGCCGCAGCAACCGGAGCCGTCGCGCTCGCCGGAGTCGCGCTCGCGGGCTGCTCCAACACCTCCGCGAGTTCCGAGAAATCGAGTGAAAAGGAGAAGGCCGTGAAGCCGGTCATCCTCGTCACGAGCTTCGGCACGAGCTACAACGACTCGCGCCACATCACCATCGGCGCCATCGAAGACGCTATCCGCGAGAAGTACTGGCAGGACTACGACATCCGCCGCGCCTTCACCGCGCAGATCATCATCGATAAGCTGAAGAAGCGCGACGGCATCACGATCGATAACATGACCGAGGCGCTCGACCGCTGCGTGGAAGACGGCGTGAAGGAAATCGTCGTGCAGCCGACGCATCTCATGGGTGGCCTGGAATACACCGACGTGAAAGACGAGCTCGACAAGTACGCCGACAAGTTCGACAAAATCTCGCTCGGCGACCCGCTGCTCACCTCCGACGACGACTACAAGAAGGTGGCCGCAGCCATTAAGGAGAACATGGCGTCCTTCGACGACGGCAAGACGGCGCTGTGCCTCATGGGCCACGGCACCGAAGCCGATTCCAACGCCGACTATGCCAAGATGCAGGAAGTGTTTAAGAACGAGGGCTTGACGCAGTTCTTCGTCGGCACCGTCGAGGCCGAACCGACCTGCGAGGATGTTATCGCCGCCGCGAGCGCCGCAGGCTACAAGAAGGCCGTGCTCGCGCCGTTCATGGTGGTCGCGGGCGACCACGCGAATAACGACATGGCAGACGAGACCGACCCCGACAGCTGGGCTGCGAAGTTCGTGGCCGCCGGCTTCGAAGTGACGTGCCTGCTCCAGGGTCTGGGACAGAACGTCGCGGTCGACGACATCTACGTCTCGCACGTGGACGACGCCATCGCCAAGCTGTAAACTCGCCGCGCACGGGGGCGCCGTTCGCGTCCCCGTGCAACGGGCATGCGCCTTCCCCGACTGACGGCGCATGCCCGTTGCATTCGCATCCCGCCCGCCCACCGCACGGCGCGGGCGGTTGAAGCGATTGAAAGGAACCCCCTCCATGTTGAAGAAAACCCTCGCCTTCGCCCTGTCAACGGCGCTTTTCGCGTTCTCGCTCGCCGGCTGCGGCGGAAATTCAATCGACAGCGCAAAGGCAAGCGATGCCGATTCCCAGGAAAAGACCGAACAGGCGGCCGATGCGCCCGAGGGCGCAAGCGCTGCCCCCATCACCGCCGACAAGGTGGCCGACGGCACCTATCCGATCACCGTAGATTCCAGCTCGAACATGTTCAGGATTGTGGACGCCCAGCTCATCGTGGAAAACGGCTCCATGCACTGCGTGATGACGCTTTCCGGCACGGGCTACGGCAAGCTCTTCATGGGCACGGGCGACGAGGCTGCCGCCGCGAGCGAGGCCGACTTCATCCCCTATGTGGAAAACGCGGAAGGCAAGTACACCTACGACGTGCCCGTTGATGCGCTCGACGAGGACACCGCCTGTGCCGCGTGGAGTATTAGAAAAGAGCAGTGGTACGACCGCACGCTTGTGTTCGAATCCGCCGGCGTCGATCTGCGCGCCGACGCACTGAAGTAACGCCATGCGGTCGATTCTTCCCAAGGGGGAAAACAGGAAGCGCCACAGCATCGCGGCGCGCGCGATCGCCTGCGTTCTCGTCGCCCTGCTCGCGCTTCCCTTCGCGGGGTGCAGTGCGAGCCCGAACGCGACCGGTGGCACGGCGGGCTCTCAGGAATACACTGTGAGTGTCTCGCTTTCCGGCGGGTCAGGGCGCGCAAGCATCGCCTCACCCACCACAATTGTGAAGGATGGCGACACCTACACCGCGACCATCACCTGGTCGAGTTCGAACTACGACAAAATGACCGTCGACGGCGTGGACTACGCGCCCGTAAACGACGGCGGCAACTCCACGTTCGAGATACCCGTCACGCTCGACGAGGACATCGCCGTGTCGGCCGAGACCGTCGCCATGTCGACGCCGCACACCATCGACTACACGCTCCACTTCGATTCATCCACCATGAAGGAGAAATCGGGCGACGAAGCAAGCGGCGGCTCCCCTGCGGGAACGGCTTCAAACGCCGCGGCCGACTTCCACAACGCCGATTTGGGCTGCGGCTGGAAGCCGACGGGGACGCTTCAGCTTGAATACGCCGAGCACTTCACTGTCGACGAGTACGAAGGCGGCCTGCGGCTTATCTGCATTTCGAACGGGGAGCGCTTCCTCGTGGTGCCGCAAAATGCAAAGGTACCTGATGGGTTGAGCTCCGACATCGCGGTCATAAGGCGCCCCGCCGACAAGGTGTACCTCGTGTCGTCGGCGACGATGTGCCTGGTCGACGCGCTCGATGCGAACGACAATATCCTCATGTCGGGCACGAAGGCCGACGATTGCTCGGTCGCGGGCTTCAAAAGCGCGCTCGAAAGTGGGGCGATCGCCTACGGCGGCAAGTACAGCGCGCCCGACTACGAGCGAATATCGGCCTCGGGCTGCACGCTCGCCATCGAGAACACCATGATCAACCACACGCCCGATGTGAAGGAAAAGCTGCAGAAGCTCGGGCTCGTCGTGCTCACCGAACAGTCGTCGAGCGAGCCCGAAGCACTCGGGCGCGTCGAGTGGATTAAGCTTTTCGGCGTCCTGTTCGACAAGGAAGACGAGGCCGCGCACCTGTTCAACGAGCAGAAGGCCCGCGTCGAGCAAACGTCGAGGCTCGCGTCGTCAGGTAAAACCGTGGCGTATTTCTACATTAACTCGAACGGGGCCGCCGTCACGCGGCGGGCGGGCGACTACGTGGCGCAGATGATCGAGCTTGCAGGCGGCAGCTCCATGAATATGCAGATGGAGAGCTTTTACGCCGGAGCCAAGGACGCGGACGTGATGATCTACAACGCCACTATCGACAGTGAGCTGCAGACGCTTGACCAGCTGTTGGAAAAAAGCCCGCTGCTTGCGGACTTCAAGGCCGTGAAAACCGGCAATGTGTGGTGTACGGAGAAGAACCTGTACCAGTCCACAATGGAGCTGGACGAGCTGATCCGTGACTTCCATACCGTCATTGCAGACGGCGACCCGTCCACCCTGAAATACTTACACAAACTGTCCTGAAAGGAGAGGATTTCCCATGAAACCGCAGCCTAAAATGCGCTATGCGGGCGCGTTTGCCGTGCTGCTGGCACTGCTGGCCGTCCTGTTCGTGTGGAATGTCAACTCGGGCAGCCTGCACCTGTCAGTGCGAGAGGTCGCGCAGATTCTGCTGACGCACAGCGGCGACAATGCGGTCATCGTGTGGGAGATTCGCCTGCCGCGCGTGCTTTCAGCCATACTTCTCGGCGGGGCACTTTCGCTCTCCGGGTTCCTGCTGCAGACGTTTTTCAACAACCCCATCGCCGACCCGTTCATCTTGGGCGTCTCCTCGGGCGCAAAGTTCGTCGTCGCGCTTACGATGATCGTGCTTCTGGGCGCGAACCAGGCCATGTCCTCGCCGGCTATGGTGGCCGCAGCGTTTCTGGGATCGCTTATCACCATCGGCTTCGTGCTCCTCATCGCACGGCGCATAAGTTCCATGGCCATGCTTATCGTGGCGGGCGTCATGGTGGGATACATCTGCTCGGCGGCGACGAACTTTCTCATCGCCTTCGCCGACGACCAGTCCATCGTGAACCTGCACAACTGGTCTTTGGGTAGCTTCTCGGGTTCGAGCTGGGACGACATCGCGGTCATCGCGGTCGTGGTGATCACCGTGAGCGCATGCGTATTCGCGATATCGAAGCCCCTTTCCGCCTTCCAGCTGGGAGAAGCCTACGCGAAAAGCGTCGGCGTGAACGTCGCACGCTTCCGCGTGGTGCTCGTCCTTCTAGCGAGCATGCTCTCCGCCTGCGTGACCGCGTTCGCTGGTCCGGTGTCGTTCGTAGGCATCGCGGTTCCGCATCTCGTGAAGTCGGCGCTGAAGTCGTCGAAGCCCATCCGCGTGATTCCTGCGTGCTTCTTGGGAGGCGCCATCTTCTGCGCGGGCTGCGATTTGATCGCGCGCACGCTGTTCTCCCCCGTCGAGCTTTCCATCAGCGCCGTCACCGCCATCTTCGGCGCGCCGGTGGTTATCGCACTCATGTTGAAGAAGCGGGTGAGGTAGATGGGGGAATTCGTGCCGCGGACCAAAACGCTCGGAGGGAACATTCCATGCTTGGCCAGTCCTGAGCTCGCACGAAAGCGCCAGAAGGCACTTTCGGCTCGTGCGGAACTGCGCGCGGAACGCCTCCTTCGAGCGGAGTCGAACCTCGAAACCCCGGTCGAAACGCAGGCTGACGGAGCGCCGCTTTTCCGCATAAGCGACCTGTCGGCGGGCTACGACAAGAAGGTCGTAGTCGAAGGCGTCGATCTGGAGGTTCGCGCGGGCGACGTCGTGGCGCTCATCGGGCCGAACGGCTCGGGCAAGTCGACCATCTTGAAAACCATCACACGCCATCTGGCACCGCTTGCCGGCGCGGTCGAGCTCGACGGGCGGGAGATTTCCCGATGGAAGACGGCGGAGTTCGCAAGGAATCGCCCCCGGACCGAACTCCTCACCTGCCGCGATATCGTGGAGGCGGGAAGGCATCCCTACACCGGGCGAATGGGAACACTCTCGCCTGACGACCATAGTCGGGTCGACGAGGCCATGAAAACCGCACATGTGGAAAAGCTCGCCGAGCGCGACTTCATGCAGATAAGCGACGGGCAACGCCAGCGCGTCATGCTCGCACGCGCCATCGCGCAGGATCCGCGTGTGCTCGTGCTCGACGAGCCCACATCGTATCTCGATATCCGCTACCAGATCGACCTGCTGCGAATACTTCGCCACCTTGCGAAATCGCAGAATGTGGCTGTCATCATGTCCATCCACGAACTCGAGCTCGCGCAGAAAAGCGCCGACAAGGTGATTTGCGTGAAGGACGGCCGGGTCTTCCGCGCCGGCGCACCCGAGGACATATTCACGCGCGAGACGATTGGCGAGCTCTACGGCCTTCAACATGGCACCTTCAACGAGCGCTTCGGCAGCGTGGAAATTGGGCGCCCACACGGCGATGCGCACACGTTCGTCATCGCTGGCGCAGGTACGGGGTCGGCTGTGTTTCGCCAGCTCATCCGGCAGGGCAAGGCGTTCTACGCGGGCGTTCTGCACGAAGGGGACATCGACTGCGAGCTCGCGCGCGACCTAGCGACGGAATGCGTGGCCCTGCGCACGCCTTATCGTGTGCCCCGCCGCCTTCGGCACCATAAACGCCCGCAACGCAGAGCTCGTCGAGTTTGCACGCTCGCATGGTATCGAGGTCATGCGAGCGTGCGAAGGCGCATCGGAGGATTCCAATGGATACGCCTAGGCGCGGTCCAAGAAATCGTCCGCATCCCCATCTGACACTATTTCACCGCAACTTAGAAGGTGTCGGCGTATAACGCTTCACCCCAAATCAAATTGATTCGTTGAATAGACACATTACAAATCTTTAGACTTCGTTTAATCCACAAGTGGGTATTATCACACACAAGGCGAACGTGAAAGGATATACCCATGTCGCTTACACAGTCAGCAGAGCGTGCAGCGCTCAACAAGCTCATCGATTATCTCGACGACAACCCGCAAGAAAACATCGACAAAATCATGGATCTCGTGAACAAGCTGGTCCCCAATCGCGTATTTCCTGTACAGCGAGAGGCATTCACCAATGTCATCAAGAGCCGCGGCAATTGGTATGACCTGATTATGCGTGTGTTCAGCCTTAATCCCCAGATGCGAACCAAGCTGCTTAAGACCCTCATTGTCGACGCCAACCTGCTTGCTTGGCCAGAGCAGGAAAAGAACCGCGAAAAGTACCAGTGCAACGTTCCGTGGGCCATCCTGCTCGATCCCACGAGCGCCTGCAACCTGCATTGCACGGGCTGCTGGGCCGCCGAGTACGGCTACAAGCAGAATCTCTCGTTCGAAGACATCGACTCTATCGTTACGCAGGGCAAAGAGCTCGGTACGCATATCTACATCTATACCGGCGGCGAGCCGCTCGTCCGCAAGCACGACCTGATCAGAATTTGCGAAAAACATCAGGACTGCGTGTTTCTCTGCTTTACCAACTCCACGCTGATCGACGAGGCCTTCTGCGACGACATGATTCGCGTAGGTAATTTTGTCCCCGCCATCAGCGCCGAGGGCAATGAGCACACAACCGACGCCCGCCGCGGCGAAGGTACCTACGCAAAGATCGAGCACGCCATGAAACTCCTGCGCGAGCGCGACTTGCCGTTTGGTATCTCCACCTGTTGGACCAGCGCCAATGCCGATACGGTTGCTACCGAGGAGAACATGGACTGGATGATCGGCGAGGGAGCACTCTTCTGCTGGTACTTCCACTTTATGCCGGTTGGCCGCAATGCAACCTCCGAGCTCATGCCCACGCCCGAGCAGCGCGAGCACATGTATCACTTTATCCGCGAAATGCGTGAGAAGAAGCCGCTCGGCGAGTTTGTAGGCGGATGTATCGCCGGCGGCCGCCGCTACCTGCACATCAACGCCGCCGGAGACGTGGAGCCGTGCGTGTTCATCCACTACTCAAACGCCAACATCCACGATGTGAGCTTACTCGACGCGCTGCGCTCTCCCCTCTTTATGAAGTACTACGAGAACATGCCGTTTAACGACAACTACCTCAAACCATGCCCCATACTCGAGAATCCCGACGTGCTGCCCAAACTGGTCGCCGAGAGTGGCGCAATGAGCACCGACCTAATCGAGAAGGAGTCACCCGAGCAGCTGCGCGAAAAGACCCAGGCTGCCGCCGAGGCATGGTCACCTGTCGCCGACCGCATCTGGAACGACTCCGACGATCCGTTATACGCCAAGCGTCACGAGGACAAGTCGCAGGGCATGGCCGATAGCGACATGCACAAGTTCGAAAAACAGGGCCGCATACTCAAAAACGGCGATTAATGCTGCCCTACACGACAAACGCTCAGAAATGAAGCGGAGCAGTCTCGAGGCTCATCTTCGAGGCTGCATCAAAACAGTTTTCCTAAGTTGCGGTGAAATAGGGACTAGATCGGCCTTCCAATAGCCAAAACGATCCCTATTCCACCGCAACTTCTTTAAGTTGTTGAATTATCAATGCTATTCCAAGCGAGATTCCAGACTCGACAGGCCATTAAGAGTCAGGTCGTTGGCGACCCCAGAGACGCGCTCGATAGGAACCGAACCGTCAGACAGCGCCCACGTGCGATAGATACCGATAATACCCGACAGCAAAAACGCCAGATAGTAGTCGAACATCTCGTCCTTGAGACCTTGGGGCAGCAGATCGCGTTCGGCAATCTCGTGCTCGAGCGGCGCACGAAGACGAGCCATAAAATCATCGAGCGGAATGTTCTCGATCAGCTGACGATTGAGCACCAAGTTGTTGCACAGTGCCTCGTTAACGGTTTTAAAGAAGGTCGCCGCCGCGCCCAGGGCGCGCTCGTTGGTGTCGCCGTCCATGGAAGCAAGCGTTTTCTCGACCGAGTCGACAATCATCTCCACCACATCGACGGCAATGGCATCGAGCAGGCCGTCAACCGTGCCAAAGTGAACGTAAAAGGTCTTGCGGTCGACATTGGCCTCGCGCGCGATGGCACTCACCGTAATGTCTGCCAGCGGCTTTTCCATGAGCAGGCGCTCGAAAGCGGAAAGGATGGCATTGCGGCTGCGAACGATGCGGCGATCAAGACGCGGTTTGCTGGTTGCCATGGGCATGTCCCTTCGATATGCGAGCATTCATCAACAGATGAGAGATAATCTACGTAAGAGGATTATCCCCCATACAGTACAAATATGCCCCGCATCATGAAGAACGCACGACTGCCCTACTGCGACTTAGGGTGCTTCTTCTTATTGAGTGCCGACGGAGATACGCGAATACCATCGCCTGTCTGGCGCACATAGGCCTTATGAGCCGGCTTAGCGGTCCCAGAAGCCTTCTGAGCGTGCTTCTTGGGATCAACGGTAACAGCATTAGTGGGGTGCGGCTTAGTGGGCGCAGAGGGCGTCTGAGGCGTGCGGCCGAGCTTGCGCATCACGCGATCCCAGCGCGCATGGATGCTCTCGTTGTGGGCGCTCTTAAGTCCCAACAGGGGCGCAGCCAAAATGGTCGGCGCAATAAACGTAATGAGACGCCACAGCAGATAGCCGGCGGTCGAAGCCGACCCAAAGAAATGACCCAAGAACAATGCAAAGCCGCCCTCAGCGCCACCAGTTCCACCGGGCAGGGGGACCGCAGAGCTCAACAGCTGGACAAAGGCGCTCGCGGCCATGACCGAGAAAAAGTCGACCTCATGGTGGCCAAAGGCAAGCATCAGGAAATACGGCACGAGGTAGAAAAACGCGAGCTGCAGCATGGTGATGACCACCGTGAGCAGCATGGACGAAAAGTGGCCAGCCGAAAGCTTGAACTTCTCAGAGAACGAGTAGATCTCGCCATCGACAAACGTGCGCCAACCCTCGATCTTAGTGGCCGAGACACCAATGCGCTCGAGTTGTAGGTCGTGAGTTCGGGCAGTCCCATCGGGCCGCGGGCGTGGAGTTTCTGCGTCGAGATACCCACTTCGGCGCCGAAGCCGAACTGCCCGCCGTCGGTGAAGGCGGTCGAGACGTTGACGTAGACGCAGGCGGCGTCGACGCTGCGCGTGAACTGCGTGGCGCCGGCCTCGCCCACGTTTTGGCCGGCCTTGGTCAGGCGATAGATCTGAGCCGGGGTGGAGCCCATCATCATGGGCGTCAGGTTGCCAAAGAAGATGCCACTCGCCTCGACCGAGATCAGGTCGCGGATGCCGACGGGCGAATTGGGATCGAGCCAGACGGCGATCGCATAGGCCACAATGCCAAAGAACAGGTACATGAACATGCAAAGACACGCGACAACGAGCCATGACGCCTGGACGCTCGACATAGCGGCCCAGAACTGCCCCATCTGCCCGGTTACCACCAGATAGACGATATAACCTACCAGCACGACGCCGATAAAGATGGCGCCGCGGCGTGCGCTCTTATTGTCATCTCCGCCCGAGGCCTCAACCTCGACCTGGGGCTTAGACGTATGCTGAGAGGACTCCGTCATGAGACTCCTTCTAACAGTCAAAATATCTTGGATATTGTACCCGTAAGGGCCATAGGCAGAACGCAAAGCTCTGGTTCAAACGGGAATTGCAGACGGTTGTTTAAAAATAAAAAACCCGGCCTTCCATAGGAAGTCCGGGTATCAGATGCGTGGTAGCCCGTACCAGATTCGAACTGGTGATCTCCGCCTTGAGAGGGCGGCGTCCTAAACCGCTAGACGAACGGGCCATAAGCCTCAGCAGAAAAGAAGTGGTAGCCCGTACCAGATTCGAACTGGTGATCTCCGCCTTGAGAGGGCGGCGTCCTAAA
>MNQC01000069.1:0-5306 GCA_001915225.1 Collinsella sp. 60_9 | reverse complement strand
TTTTGGGTTTAGACGCCTAGCGTAGCCCCCTTCATGCCGCCCGTCTCATTCGTGAGGCGGGCGGTTATCATGTGCGGGTTTTGTCTTTTTGTCTGCGTAAAAAATTGTTCTTGCAGCAGAAACCCGCGCGTGTATACTCGAATACGTTTGTTCAACTACGTGCCGGCCAAGGTGGTACGGCACCTCTAGAAGAGTAAGGAATTGCACATGGATTACATCCGCGCAATCGAGCGTCAGCAGATCCGCGAGGACATTCCTCAGGTTCGCGTCGCCGACAACGTCAAGGTTCACTACCGCATTAAGGAAGGCGACCGCGAGCGCATCCAGGTCTTCCAGGGCGACGTCATCCGCATGGCCGGCACCGGTGCCCGCGAGACCTTCACCGTCCGCAAGATGTCCTTCGGTGTCGGTGTTGAGCGTACCTTCCCGCTTCACAGCCCCAAGATCGCCAAGCTCGAGGTCGTTCGTCATGGTCGCGTCCGTCGCGCCAAGCTGTACTACCTCCGCGACAAGGTGGGCAAGGCTGCTCGCATCCCCGAGAAGCGCTAAGAAGATCGCAGCGTCTGTCCACTCGTTTGGACACAAGGGTCACCTTCGGGTGGCCCTTCTTTTTATCTGATTTGCATGCAAGGAGGGCCTGGTATGGCCAACATGACGAGCTCGGTTTCGGCATCGCAGGTTGCCGGAGAGCTGGCGAGCGCAACGTTTGAGGAGATCCCCGCCCTCGTGGAGCATTATCGCGAGGACCCGCGCCAGCAGGTGATCAAGGCTTGCGAGCGTGCTCTTAAGCGCCATGCCAAGGAACTTGCCGAGCGCGAGCGCGTCAATGACATGTACGAGCTTATGCATGAGCTTGGCGGTGATGGTGTGGTCGTGGGCGTCGACGAGGTGGGCCGTGGCTCGGTAGCGGGTCCCTTGACCGTGTGTGCCGTGTGTCTTCCCATGGAGCCGCGCGTCTGGGGCATCAACGATTCCAAAAAGCTCACGCCGGCGCGCCGCGAGTTGCTCTCAGTGAAGATTGCCGAGGTGGCGACGGCGATCGGTTTTTGCCATATCGCGCCTAAGGATATCGATGAGATGGGCATGGCCCGTGCTATCCGTACCGCCGTTGCGGGCGCCGTGGCCGATACGGGACTTGAACCCGACTGCGTCCTCATGGATGGCAACCCCTTGGGCGCTGTTCCTAACGAGCGCGATGTGGTGAAAGGCGATGCAAAGATCGCCTGCATCGCCGCAGCGTCCATCATGGCCAAGGTCACGCGTGACGAGATGATGGTCGAGTACGACGCCGAGTACCCCGAGTACCATCTGGCCGAGTCGAAGGGCTATGCGAGCCCCGAGCACATCGAGGCCATTCGCAAACATGGACTTTGTCCGCTGCACCGCGTGAGCTTTTGCGGAAACTTTCTGCAGACTGAGCGCCTTTTCTAGGCCAATTGTGGAGACAGGGACCTCTGTGGTTTTATAAACCTGCTGGTAGCGGGCCGTATGCAGCAGCATTGCTGCGTACGGCCCGTTTTTTGTCGGCATTTGGTCAGCTTTTGGTTTGCTTCCGGTACTTACCCGCATGAAAGGTGCCCTCATCATCGGGGCAATGCAGTGTGCGGGAAAGGAGACCCCATGAGTGCCGCAAGCAAAAAGAGCAAGACGCAGCAGCTCAAGGAGCGTTGGGAAAACGGCGAGCTCGACTGTGGGGCGATGACGCCCGAGTTTATCAAGGGACTCAGTCCCCGCGAGCTGGGCATGCTAGGCGAGCTGATCACCATCGACTACTTTAACGAGCGCGGCTACACCTTGCTGGAGCAGGGTTATCGTTGCACCGAGGGCGAGGCCGATCTGGTGCTGCTCGATGAGCTCGACGATGTCGTGGTGATGGCCGAGGTCAAGACCAGACGCGTTGCGCTGGATTGCAGCACGAGGGTCTTTCCGGAGGAGGCCGTGAACGCCCAAAAGCAACGCCGCTACCGCCGCATCGCAAGTTGCTATCTCATGGAGCATTATCCGCTCAAGGCGATTCGCTTCGATGCCGTGGGCGTCACCATCCGCGACGGGCATATCGCCGAGATCGAGCACCAGTACAACGCGTTCGATTGGCAGGTGTCGTGATGGCGTTCGAGACGTTTGCCGTTCACGCGGCCTGCATCCGCGGCGTCGAGGCGATTCCCGTCACGGTCGAGGTCTCGCTTGCCGGTGGCGTTCCGGGCATTCAGATGCTCGGTATTCCGAGTATGGAGGTGATGGAGTCACGCGGTCGTATTCGCTGCGCGATGCGCTCCGCCGGGTTCGAGATCCCACGCTCGGGCATTACGGTCAACCTGGCGCCCGGCGATATTCGTAAGACCGGTAGCGGCTTTGATCTGCCCATCGCCATCGCGGTATTGGCGGCCGATGGCCAGATTCCCCGCGACAACCTCGATCGTTGTCTTATCGCTGGTGAGCTTGGCTTGGACGGTACGGTGCTTCCTGTCAAGGGCGAGGTGGCGTTTCAGCTATTGGCGCGTGATATGGGGCTGTCTTTTATCGCCGGCAGGTCCGACCAGCATGTGCCGCTCGCGGGCGTGGATTGCGGATTTATCGACCATCTGTCTCAGCTTGCTCGCGGCATGGGCGATGCCGCGCGGCATTATCTGGATTCCGAGGGTGTGGAGGCTATTTTTGAGCCCGAACTCGACTATGCCGACGTGCTGGGGCAGGAGGTTGCCAAACGCGGCATGGCACTGGCGGCAGCGGGTGAGCTCGGTTTGCTTATGATTGGGTCCCCGGGATCGGGCAAGACCATGCTCGCACGCCGTATGACCGGCATCCTGGCCGAGCTTTCCGTTGAGGATCAACAGGAGGCGCTGTGCATCCATTCGGTCTTGGGCGAGAACATCGATGGGCTGCTTGCGGGGCATCGCCCCTTCCGCAGCCCGCATCACAGCATTTCGACCGCGGGCCTCATCGGCGGCGGACGTCCAGTGCATCCGGGCGAAATTAGCCTAGCTCATGGCGGCGTGCTCTTTTTGGACGAGCTAGCCGAGTTTCCCACTGGCGTGCTGCAGACGCTGCGTCAGCCCATCGAGCGCGGCTATGTGAGGATCGTACGCGTCGACGGGGCTTTTACCTTCCCGTCGCGCTTTCAGCTGCTGGCTGCGAGCAATCCCTGCCCCTGCGGCTTTTTGGGCGATCGCGAGGTACCGTGTCGCTGCTCGGCGGCGATGGTCGAGCGCTATCGGTCTAAACTGCGCGGTCCCTTGGCCGACCGTATCGACATGATGATCGATGTGACCCGTCCCGACCCTCAAGTGATTATCGAGGGTGCGGAGGGTATGTCGTCGGCCGAGTTACGTGGGCCGAGGATGACGAGACGCGGTCCATTGACGGCGTCGTTTCGACCTTCGAGCTCGATGATGCTGCCGAGAAATGCGTACTCGGCCTATCCAAACGCACGCATCTCACGGGCCGCGGCATCGTACGCCTGGTGCGTATCGCGCGTACAATCGCTGACGTCGCCGAGAGCGAGCAAGTGACGCAGGACCACGTGCTCGAGGCGGCGATGTACCAGGGAAGGAGGGACCAATGATGGCCGAGGGGACCTTTGAGCTGCATCCAGGCGATGCGTTGTATCCCGAGACCGTTTTGGAGCTTTCTGATATACCCCAGACGCTTTATGTGCGCGGCAACCCCGAGGTGCTTTCGACGCCCGCGCTCTCCATCATCGGCGCGCGCAAGGCCTCGCCGTATGGTCTTGCCGTGGCAGAGCTTGCGGCAAAGGTGGCGATCGAGGCGGGAGTGACGGTTGTTTCGGGCGGCGCGGTCGGTTGTGACCAGGCCTCGGGTTGGGCTGCGGTCAACGCCGGCGGCAAACACGTCGTGGTGCTGGGGACGGGCGCCGACGTGGTCTATCCGCGTTCGAGCGCGGGGCTGATTACTCGCACGCTCGATACGGGTGGCGCGGTCGTGTCGATCTCTCCGTGGGGCATGGGTCCGCGCAAGTTTGCCTTTCCGCGCCGCAATCGCGTGATCGCGGCCCTGTCGCAAGCCCTCTTTGTATCCGAGGCGGGTATGCCTTCCGGGACGTTTTCTACAGCCGAGGCTGCTATGGATTTGGGGCGCGAACTTCTTGCCGTGCCGGGGTCGATCCTATCGCCCGAGTCGCGTGGCACGAATTACCTCATTGCGAACGGTGCCTGCTGCATTGTCGACGAGGAGTCCATCGAGATGGCTATCTCTCGCATATACGGCACCCTGCGCTACTCGCGCCCCGATGCTCCCGGCATTGCCGACCTGAATCCAACACAGCAGACCGTGATGCATGCGCTCATCGCCTCTCCGCTCAAGGTCGACGACATCGCGGCTCTCGTCTCACTCGATGCTGTCGGCGTACTCAAACTCTTGGGTTCGCTTGAACTCGAGGGCCTTATCGAGCGCATGATGGATGGAAGGTATGCGCCCTCCAAGTTTGCCCTTCACGCCCAGACGCCCTTCGGTCACAATGGAAAACGTGTCAATTAGAAAGGTGTTTGCAGATGCAGTTCGATCAGGTGACGGTTATCGGTGGCGGTCTGGCGGGTTCGGAATGCGCGATCCAGCTGGCAGACCGCGGGTTTGCCGTAAAGCTGTGCGAGATGCGCCCCCAGGTGAGCTCCCCGGCTCACCATACCGATCACCTGGCAGAGCTCGTCTGCTCCAATTCGTTTAAGTCGACCCGTCCAGATTCCGCTGCTGGCCTACTAAAAGCCGAGCTCGAGCGCATGGGTTCGGTGCTGCTCGATTGCGCCCATCGCGCGGCTGTTCCCGCCGGTGGCGCCCTGGCGGTCGACCGCGTCAAGTTTTCCGAGCTTGTCGAGGCCGAGGTTGCCGCCCGTCCCAATATCGAGATCATTCACGGCGAGGTCACTCAGATTCCCGAGGGTCACGTGGTCATTGCCGCCGGCCCCTTGTGCTCGCCGGCGCTGAGCGAAGAGGTCATGAAGCTCGTCGGTGGCGACGCCCTTGCGTTCTTCGATGCCGCGGCGCCGATCGTCGATGCCTCCACGCTCGATATGGACGTGCTGTTCTCGCAGTCGCGCTACGAGGAGCAGGGGAGCGGCGACTATCTCAACGCTCCGCTCAATAAGGAGGAGTACGAGGCCTTTATCGAGGCGCTTACCACGGCCGACCGCGTGGTGCTCAAGGATTTTGAGGGCGGCGATCTGTTCCAGGCCTGCCAGCCTGCCGAGGAGGTTGCGCGCACCGGCAAGGACGCCATTCGCTTTGGCGCCATGAAGCCCGTCGGCCTCACCGACCCGCGTACCGGACGTCGCCCTTGGGCGGCGATTCAGCTG